>NZ_SMKO01000180.1 GCF_004348685.1 Nonomuraea deserti
GGTTAGGGGCGGGACGGTGGTCGGCATGTCGGAGCGCGACTTCGTGGCCGCCTACCGGAAGCGGGCCGGGGCGGTGCCCGACTATCCGGCCGTACAGGCGGTGGCCGCCGCCGTCGTCGCCACCCACTGCGCCACGCTGACCGGGGTCGCCGGGAGCGCCGAGCGCCCCAGGAGCGACGAACGTCCCCGGCGCACCGGGAGCGCCGAGAGCTCCGGGCGTGCCGAGGGCTCCGGGCGTGCCGCACGTGCGGGGCGTGCCGGGCGTGCGGGGCGTGCCGGGCGTGCGGGGCGTGCCGCGTTGTGGGACGTCGCCACCGCTCTGGAGACGACCACGCTGTTCGGGACCTTCCGCGTCGACCCGGACAGCGGCGCCCAGATCGGGCATCGGACCGCGCTCACGCGCTGGCCGTAGCGGGCTGGTCACGTCCGCCCGCCGTAGCGGGCCGATCGCAGCCGCCGGCCGTAGTGGGCCGGCCCGCCCGCAGGGGCAGGCGGGCCGGCCCGGGGTGCGGCTCGTGCCCCCGCCAGAGTGGGCACGAGCCGCACGGCTTTCAGCTCCGGCTGATCCGCACCGCGTCGGCGATGACGTAGCCGGTGCCCGAGGTCCACCGGCTCACGCCCACGACGTTGTAGGTGCCGGCGTTGAGCGAGAAGGAACCGATGCTGCGCCAGGACCCGCCGCCGGATCTCTGGTCGACGTAGACGGTCTGGTTGCCGCTCGATGTCGCCACGATGTACGGCGCCGAGCTGTTGTACCCGGCATCAGACGGATACCAGACCTCCACGTGGTACGTGCCCGCGCTGGGGATGGTGGCCGAGTACCAGGCCGGGTCGCTGGAGGAGACCGGGTCGGCGAAGCGGTAGTCGGCGCCGTGGCGCTGGCTGGAGTAGGTGGAGGTGCCCCAGTTGGCGCTGGCGGTGAACTGGCCGGCGGTGGCGTTGTCGACGGTCGTCGTCCACGACGGGGGGTCGTCGCCACCGGTCACGTAGTTCATGTACGTGGTCCAGTTCCAGTGCCTGCCCGGGTCGGTGTGGGTGGCGCCGGGCACCTCGTTGTGCCCGATGATGCCGGTCCGGGTCTTGGGGATGCCGTACTTGTCGCAGAGGTGGCGCGTCAAGGCGGCGGAGGCCCGGTACATCGCGTCGGTGAACCATGACGCGTCGTCGACCCAGCCTTCGTGCTCGATGCCGATCGAGCGGGTGTTGTAGGACCAGTTGCCCGCGTGCCAGGCGACGTCCTTGTCGCGCACCATCTGGGTGATGGCGCCGTTGGACGACTTGACCACGTAGTGGGCGGAGACGTTGGCGCTGGGGTTCTGGAACCAGGAGATGGTGCCGGCGTACGAGCCCTGGGTGACGTGGATGACCACCCGGTCGATGTTGTAGCTCGATTCCCGGCTGGAGGCGGTGTAGTTGCCGGAGTTGGCCGCGACCCAGGCGGCCGGCGGGTAGTCGGGGCTGGCCACGGCCCGCGCGTTGAGGTCGCGGGCGTTGGCCAGGTCGCCGCGGTCGGCGGTGACCTCCTGCGGCTTGACCTGTACGCCGCGGATGTCGATGCCGAGGCCGAGCCCTTCGTAGACGGCGTCGGCGTACAGGCGGGCGAGCTCGGGAGAGGTCGCGTTGCCGTACTTGGCCACGGCCTGGTACCAGCGGCCGATGTCCTTCCTGGCCGCCTCGTCGAGGCCGAGTTTGTCGGCGTGGGCCCGCAGGACGGCGGCGCCGCCGAGGATGTTGGCCTCGTCGTCGGCGCGCAGCTTGTCGACCGGGAGCTTGGTGAGCTCGGCGGCCTGTTCGAGGGAGTGGTTGGTGGGGTTGCTGACCAGGTGCGTCACGCCGTAGCCGCCGCTGGCGCTGGGCTCGCCGCCGTGCCCGTCGAGGTGGGTCTCGGCGTAGGCGAGGGCGACGAGCAGGTCGCGGGGCACGTCTTGTTCGGCGGCCGCGCGGTCGAAGGCGGCGGCCAGCGGGTTCTCCTCGGCCGTGGCGACGGCGGGCTGGCCTGCGACGATGAGCAGGACGGCGAGGATGGAGGTGGCGAGGGCGGCTAATCGCGTGCGGGCGAGAGTCATGGGTGCTCCTCGTTGGGGGGTAACGGGGGCACGGTACGACACCTTCCTGACTAATGTCGATAATTGACATTACTTCTCGGTTAAGTGAAACTTTTCGCCCCCACCTTTCCGGGAGACGAGGGGCTCGTGAGATTGGGCCCCTGAAAACTATTGCGCTTTCCCCGAGTGGCGCTGAAACTTCCTTTCGTGACCGCGCTCCTGCGTACCGTCCTGGCGGCGCTCACCGCCGCACTCGTCAGCGTCGTGGCCCCCTCCCCTGCCCCAGCCTCCGCCTCCGTCGCCGCGTCAGCCGCCTGCGAGACCGACCCCGCGACCCCGAAGCGCCAGCTCCGGGCCATGTGGATCTCCTCGGTCGCGAACATCGACTGGCCGAGCCGCACCGGGCTGAGCGTGTCGGCGCAGCAGGCGGAGTTCCGCGCCTGGCTGGACCTGGCCGTACGCAAGCGCATAAACGCCGTGATCGTGCAGGTCAGGCCGACGGCCGACGCCTTCTGGCCGTCGCCCCACGAGCCGTGGTCACAGTGGCTGACCGGCACCCAGGGCCGCGACCCCGGATACGACCCGCTGGCGTTCATGGTGAACGAGGCACACGCCCGCAACCTGGAGTTCCACGCCTGGTTCAACCCGTACCGGATCGCCAACCACGACGACCCGAGCAGGCTGGTGTCCACGCACCCCGCGCGCAGGAACCCCGGCTGGCGCTTCGCCTACGGCGGCAAGCTCTACTACAACCCGGGCATCCCGGAAGTCCGCGCCTTCATCGAGAACGCGATCATGGACGCCGTCTCCCGCTACGACGTGGACGGCGCGCACCTCGACGACTACTTCTACCCCTATCCGGTGAGCGGCCAGACCATCCCCGACTCCGCGACGTACGACAGGTACGGCGCCGGGTTCGACACCATCGGCGACTGGCGGCGCGACAACGTCAACCTCCTCGTACGCGAGCTCGACCAGCGCATCCACGCCGCCAAGCCGCACGTCTCGTTCGGCATCAGCCCGTTCGGCATCTGGCGCAACGCCGGCACCGACCCGCTCGGCTCGCGCACCTCGGGCCTGCAGTCGTACGACGCGATCTACGCCGACAGCCGCGAATGGGTCAAGCAGGGCTGGGTCGACTACATCTCGCCGCAGATCTACTGGCACATCGGGTTCTCCACCGCCGCGTACGAGGTGCTCACCGCCTGGTGGTCGAACGTCGTACGGGACACCGGCGTGCGGCTCGTCGTCGGCCAGGCCGCCTACCGGGCGGGCGCGTCCGGACAGGACGCCGCCTGGCAGGACCCGGCCGAGCTGAGCGACCACCTGCACGACAACAGGAGACATCCCGAGGTGGTCGGCGACGTGTTCTTCAGCGCCAAGGACGTCAGGGCCGACCGGATCGGCGCGTTCACCCGGGTCGTCGACGCCCACTACACCAGGCCCGCGCTCCTGCCCGCGCGCGGCTCGGGCAGCGCGCCGGGCGCGCCGTCGATCACCTCGGCCGCGCGCGCCTCGGACGGCGTCCGGCTGGCCTGGACGGGCTCGGGCACCGCGTACGCGGTGTACCGGGTGGACGGGGCGCGGTCCTCGGCCGACCCGTGCTTCTTCGCCGACGCCCGCAACCTGGTCACGACGACCCGGCAGACCACGTTCACGGACACGACCGCCGGCGGGTCGGCCTACACGTACTACGTGAGCGCGCTCAACCGCACCCACCAGGAGGGTTCGCCCAGCGCGGGCCGGGTCGTGGAGGCGGGGGGCGGCACGTTCAGCGTCGTGGTCGACAACGCCGGCTCCGGCTTCACCGCCAGCGCGAACTGGGGCACCTCAGCCTTCTCCGGGCAGCTGCACGGCACCGACTACCGTTTCGCCGACCCGGTGCGGGCCAGCGACCCCGCCTGGTTCCGGGCGGCCGTCCCCAGCGACGGGAACTACCGGGTCGAGGTGTGGTATCCGTCCGATGCCGGCTACAACAGCGCGACCCCGTACATCGTGGCGACCTCCGGCGGTAACCGGACGGTCGTCGTCGACCAGCGCTCGGGCGGCGGGCAGTGGCGGGCGCTCGGGACGTACACGCTGGCGGCCGGCACCTACGACGTGGTCGGCGTGAGCCGCTGGACGTCCGCCACGGGATACGTGATCGCCGACGCGGTCCGCATCACCAGGGCTTGACGCTGCCGCTGAACGGGGCGTGCGGCTGGAGGGTGGGCACGCCCGGCCCGCGACCGTACGATGAGCCGGTGGACGGAGCCCGCCCGCGGCCGATCGACGCGATCGCGGTCATGGCCGCGGCAGGCCTGACCGCGGCGACCGGCTACCAGGGTCCGGTGCTGGCGCTCCTGATGGCGTCGGCGCTGTCGCTGCTCTGGATGCGCAGGGCCCCGCTCACGGTCGCGTGGATCAGCGCGGGCACGGCGCTCGCCCTGCCCGTGCTTCTGGTGTTCGCGGCGCCCGCCGTGGTCCCGCCCGTGGGCGCGCCGTTCTGGCCGCCCACGGCCGCGTTCGCCGCGTACGGCGCGATGGCGTTCGCCAGGAACCGGCCTGCTGATCGGCCCGGTGATCGGCTCAGCGACCGGCTCAGTGACCGGGCAGGTGATCGGGCAGGTGATCGGGCAGGTGATCGGCACCCCGCGGCGGCGCAGTGGTTGCCGGTGATCGTCCTGGCCCTCGCCGTGCTGGCGCTGCCCCACCAGATGCCCCTCGTCCTGCGCACCTTGACGGTGATCGCGCTCGCGGTCATGTACGGGATGTACACCGCCCTCCGTGCCCGGCTCCAGCGCGGGCAGGCGGAACGGGCCGAGCGGATCGAGCGCGAACGGCTGGCGGGCGAGATGCACGACGTGGTCACCTATCGCGTGAGCCGGATGGTGCTGCAGGCCGGGATGCTGGCCATGAGGGCGCCCGACGAGCGGGTGCGGACGGCGGCCGAGGAACTGCGGGCGACGGGCTGCGAGGCCCTGGACGAGTTGCGGCACATGGTGGCGCTGCTGCGGCGCGCTTCAGGGGAGGGCTTCGACCTGGGGTTGCCGCTGCCCGACCTGCGGCCGCTGATCACCGAGTCGGCCTGCGCGGGAGTGCCCGTGGAGCTGGCGGTGACCGGCACGCCCGCGCCGGTGCCGGGCGTGGTGGGGCGGGCGGCGTACCTGCTGGTGCAGGAGGCCCTGACGAACGTGCGCAAGCACGCGCCCGGCGCGGACGTGCGGGTGCAGGTGAGCTACCGGCCGGGAGCGGTACGGCTGAGCGTGCGCAACACCCCCGGCCGGCCGGACGCCTGGGTCGCCGTCAGCGAAGCCGGCATGGGCCTGCTCGACCTGTGCCGGCACGTGGAGCTGGCCGGCGGCACCATGGAGATCGGCCAGGACGTCGACGGCGGCTTCCGCGTCGAGGCGTCCTTCCCCACGTCGCGGCCATGAGCCGGACGGGTGACATGGGGGCGATTTCGCACCGGAAGAGCGGTTCGCGCTAGCTTTGATCATATGGGGATGGACGGGGTCGCGTACAGCAGAAGCCAGTTGCGCAGCTTGGCCGAAGGCATGGGGGACATGGGAGAAGCCATCCAGGAGGCCTACGCGCTCCCGCCCGGTGAACGGAACGCGGCCGTGCCCCGGATCGTCAAGAGTCTCCTCGGCAGCGGCCGATTCCGCGAGCAGGCCGTGTCGGACCATCGCATCTTCCGGCTCGACCACGCCGAGATCGAGAAATTCCGCGAGGCGCACTCCCAGCTGGTCACGCCGTCCGACTCAGCGTCGCCCTAGCGCCGCCACCGGCTCCGGCCCACGATTTCCGCGGCGATGTCCCAGCTCAACGTCTCGTCCGCATCCGTGGGAGCGGCACCGTCCCGGTGAGTCTCACGTACCACCCGCAACACGCTCGGAAGGAGCTCCTGCACCACGTCGCCCAGTGTCAGTTCGGTGTAACTCTTCAGATTTCTCGGAGACAACGAGCGAGGTTCCACATCGGACAGGAAATAGTGCACGAATTCGGGACCGGTAGCAGGAAAATGGTGGTCGGCCGCCAGCGCCACCAGGTCACGGTGCACCGCATGCAGATCCACCCAGTCCCGCTGGACCGCCTCGGTCAGCGCCCGTTCCAGCGCGGGATGATCCGTCCCGCTCCTCACCAGATCGAGAAGAGTACGGTGGGGCGTCGTCACGGGTACGCCCATGCGAATCTCGATGTCGTCGCCCGCCAGCCGGGACACGTGAATCGTCGTGGCCCTGGGAGCCGTCACCGGCGACGGCGAGGTGAACACCATGTGGGGTGCAGAGAAAGATCCGAGTCCGTGAAGGCGACAAGCCGACTCATGTGACAGGACCACGTCATCAGCCGGAGCGGCGGGTCGCTCCGCGAGGAAACGATCAGGCGCCATGGCCAGCCACGCGGCATAGGGATAGGCGTACCTGGGCCCCAGCGAGCTGCTGGCCAGCTGGTGAACGCCCCAGTCCAGTTCCAGCAGCAGACCCGTGTCCTGGAAATGGCCGAGAGCTGCGTCGTCGACACCGACCCTGCCGGCCTGGGCCGTCGTTATGAGCCCTTGCTGCCGACCGGCGACGATCGACAGCTCATAGAACGATTCCTCCCACACAGAACCCTCCAGACCATAGGCGGAACTCGCCCCACGTTAGCGGGACCATCTGCCGAGCGGCCCCCAGGCGGTGGTGGTGACCGCGGCACCACGGAGATCGGCCATGACGCCGGCGGCGGCTTCCGCGTCGAGGCGTCGTTCCCCCGCGTCGCGACCGTGATCCGTGAGTCCCAGCCTTCCCCACGTCGCCACCGTGACCCAGTCAGGCCCAGCCCTTCCCCACGTCGCCACCGTGACCCAGTCAGGCCCAGTCGGCCAGCGCCCGCTCCAGCTCGGCCCGAGCGGCCACGGGGTCGTAGCCGGGGATGGCCTCGCGCAGCACCTCATTGGTCTGCCGCTCGGCGTCGGCGACCGCCTCACCGATCGCCGCGAGCACCTCGTCGGCCAGGTCTTTGCTGGCCAGGCGCATGGCGCGGGCGTCGAACGTGACGTCGAGGACGCGCCCTTCCTGGTCGACCGACGCCGTGACGTGTTTCGACGGCCCCTTGCCGGTGCCGACGACCTTGCCGAGGTCGTCCTGCGCGGCCTCGAATCGTGCCACGAACCGATCGCCCTGCCGCGCGGGCGCGTCGACGTCTCGCTCGCCGCCGGCGGCCTGATCGAAGCCGTACACGTTCCGCCTCCGTTCACGAAAGAAAGTTCCGGGCGGCCTGCTCGACCCGGTCGCGGATGAACGTCTCGTCAAGCGGCTCGGGCAGCGCGCCGGCGCGTTCCGAGGCCTCGTCCGCTATCTCCTGGGCCTGGCGCGCGGCCTCCTCCTGCGCCGCGCGGAGCACCGCCGTCACCTGTCCGCCGAGCGCCCGCTCGCCCTGCCGCAGCGCCCGCGGGTCGATGCGCAGGCGCGTCGGGCGGCCGTGGCCGTCGGCGACCGCCTCGATCAGCCCGTCTCGGCTCTCCGCCCGGCCCGCCACCTGCCCGATCGCGGCCTGCGCGGCCTTGATGCCACGGATGATCTCCTGGCTCTTCTGGACGTACCGGGCCACGAATTCCGCGTCGTCTTCCGGTGCCGGTGGGCGCATGTCTCACTCCGATGGTCATGGGCGAACCAGCGGCCCAGTCTAGTGACAAGTTATGCGTTCTCCCCGAAAAGACGAATGTCACGAAAAGCCCCCCAACTGACGATGTCCCATGCTGTCAATAGGTATGACCGGAATGGAGATGGCTTCAGAGGGAGACGAGGGACGAACCAGCCGCTCGACCTATGCACAGGATGTTTGGTTTTTTCCTCTGAGTCGCATGTTGGGTGCAATGCCCGCAATCTCGAGGCTGCGTCGGCATCGTTCGTGGCTATGACGGAACTGGAGATCTCTCTGGGGCTAACGGGAGAGAACGCCTCCCGGGTCAGGACCCACGCGGAGGAGCACCACGCCGCGCTCGATCCCCTCGTGCAACGCGGAGACGGCGTCTCCTCCTTCGGGGATGACGGCACGTTCGGCATGTTCATCGCCCTGTACGCCGAGTGCCGCGAGGTGTCGATGGCCGTGCGCCAGGCCCTTTCCACGGTGATGCAGGACACCGGCGACGGCATGCACCTGGCGGTCAGGAACACCACCGACGCCGAGATCGCCGGCGCCGAGGGTTTCCGAGACACCGGTGCCGCATGGGCATAGGCATCCCCCCGGAAGTCGCCGGCATCATGCCGATGATCAGCTCCTGGTACACCGTCGACGAGGACGACATGCGGGCCGAAGGCGCCGCCGTGCGCGCCTCGAACGCCCAGGGGCTCTCCGCGGCCATGGGAGCGGAGGGGGCGGTACGCGGCGCCGAGCGGCACTACGGCGGCGAGTCCGGTACCGCCCTGCAAGCCCACTGGGACAGGACCGGGCTCAACGGCGGCCACCTCACCCAGGCCGCCGGCGCGATGAGGCTGGCGCCCGTCGGCCTCGAAGGCGCGGCCAACGTGGTGTCGGCGATGAAGGTCGCGACCATCATGGAGGCCGCGCACACCGCAGTCGACGTCTCCAGATGCCTGGCCTTCGGCGGCACAGCCGGTCTCGCATACGCCTCCAGGCGCATACTCATGGCGCGAACCAAGAATGAAGGGACCAGGCAACAGGGCGTCCGCGGCCTGGGCGACGTCATCGGCAAGCTGCTGGAACGCTCCGTCACCGTACCGATGCGCCGCCTCCTGGACGATTTCCGCCGCCTCAGCGGGCGCCGCGGAACCCCCGCCCTGGCAGGCACGGGCGGCCGCAACATTCCCATGCGCTCCACTTCCTTCAACCGCGACAGCGTGGGAAACAACAACGGCACCGCGTTCTTCGGCCGGAAAGGCGGCAGCAGCGGAAGCAGCGGCAGCGGCAGCGGCAGCGGCAGCGGCAGCGGCAGCGGCAGCGGCAGCGGCAGCGGCAGCAATAATAACAACAACAGCAACAACAATCTTGGACTCAACCAGCAGAACAGGAAGCCACACACGAAGAATCCGAGCAAATCCAAACGGGACAAGCACCAAAAAGCCGCCAGTCACGGCGGAAAGAAGAAATGGAAAAACCCTAACAAGCGATAATCAGCAGATTTCCTTCAGCATCAGGGCAATGACGACCGTGGCGAGAAAACGGTGGGCAGGTGGAGAAGATGGATGTGGGCGGCGACGACCTGCTCAGCAGGGCCGAGCAGCTGGCCGAGGCGGAAAACTATCAGGAGGCGGCCGCCCTGTATGCCGAGGCGGCCGCGCAGGGCATGCCCGGGGCTGCGACGGCGTACGGCGCCATGCTGTTCTACCTGGATGAGGGCGAGGCAGCCGAGCGTGTGCTGCGCGAGGCCCTGGCCCGGGGCGAGGAGGAGGCCCGCGATTGGCTGTCCGATCTTCTCGTCGAGACCGGGCGCGCCGCGGAGGCCGCTCAGCTCATGGAGCAGGCGATCGGTCACGAGGTGGGCGCGCTACGCGCGGCCACCATCTGGGCCGATGCCGTGGGCGACCGTGAACGTGCCGAAGAGTGGTACAGGAAAGCAGTCGAGCGGGGAGAGCCTGGCGCCCTCAACGACTTCGGCACCTTCCTCAGCGACGACGACTCTCGCCAGGATGAGGCCGAGCAACTCTTCCGCCAGGCCGCCGAACAGGGAGACGCACTGGCACTCAGCAACCTCGGTAGCGTGGAACTCGACCGGGGCGCCCCCGAGGCGGCCGTCGACTGGCTGCGCAGGAGCCTGGAGGCGGCGGACCGAACCGGGTCGACGGCGCTGCTCAAGCTGGCCGCCGCCGAAGCGCAAATGGGCAACAATGACGCCGCCCGCGAGCTCTACGACCGCGCCGTTGACGAGGGTCTGGCGGACGCGCATGTCGAACGCGCCGTGTTCCTGATGGGAAAGGGGGAGGACGAGGCCGCAGAAACCGATTTCCAAGCGGCGGTGGTCAACAATGAGGAAGGCGCCCACTATTACTACGGCGAGTTTCTTGTGCATAAAAACCGTGTGGGTGAAGCGGTCGGCCACCTCGACCAAGCGGTGGCCGACGGCTCAGATGCCGCCCACGAAACTCTGGCCAAGATCTACCTGGAGCGCGGCGCAATCAAGGCTGCCGAGGAGCATTTGAAGGAGAGCATCGCCGCGGGCTGGTTGAGCGCCGTCTTCGCATACGCCGGAATGCTGCGCAGCGAGGGCCGCGGCGACGAGGTGGCGGCGCTGGCCTCCGAGGCTGAGCGGCTTGGCGCCACCCCGGACCAGATCGCCGGACTGACCGGCTAGGAATTCGCGAGTACGCCGGGCGGCTCCCTTCGTGCATTCCGGGGTTCGTCGCTCTCCTGAGCGGAAAGGGCTCCTGTGTGAGCCACGAGATTCTCAGGGCCGAGGGGCTGCGGAAGACGTTCCCCGGCGTGGTCGCGCTCGACGGCGTCGACCTGAGCCTGCGCACCGGTGAGGTGCACGTGCTGCTGGGCGAGAACGGCGCGGGCAAGAGCACGCTGATCAAGATCCTGTCGGGGGCCTACCATCCGGACGGCGGCCGGGTCCTCATGGACGGACGGCCCGTGCACATCCGCTCGGCGGGCGACGCGCAGCGGCTCGGCATCGCGACCATCTACCAGGAGTTCAACCTCGTCCCGCAGCTCACGGTGGCGGAGAACCTGGCGCTCGGCCGCCCGCCCCGCAAGTTCGGGTTCGTCGACGTCAAGCGTATGGAGCAGCGGGCCAGGAAGCTGCTCGAACGGGTCGGCGTGGACGTGGACCCGCGCACGCCGACCGCCAGGCTGGGCATCGCGCGCATGCAGATGGTGGAGATCGCCAAGGCGCTGGCGCTGGACGCTCGCGTGCTGATCATGGACGAGCCGACGGCGGTGCTCACCACGAGCGAGGTGGCCAGGCTGTTCGCGATCGTCAGGCAACTGCGTGACGAGGGCGTGTCGGTCGTGTTCATCACCCACCACCTGGAGGAGATCGCCGACATCGGCGACCGGGTGACCGTGCTGCGTGACGGCAGGTCAGTGGCCGAGGTCCCGGCGAACACCCGCAGGGACGAGCTGGTCGGCCTCATGGTCGGGCGGCCCATCGACCAGCAGTACCCGCGCCCCGCGCCGGATCGGCCGGCCGAGCGGGGGGAGCCGCTGCTGGAGGTGCGCGGGCTGACCCGGCGGGGCGTGTACGACGACGTGTCGTTCGAGGTGCGGGCCGGCGAGGTGGTCGGCATGGCGGGGCTCGTGGGGGCGGGCCGCACGGAGGTGGCGCGGGCGGTGTTCGGCGCCGACCGTTACGACTCGGGCCAGGTGTTCGTACGCGGCCGGCGGCTGCCGCCCGGCGACGTGCACGCCGCCATGGAGGCCGGGCTCGGTCTGGTCCCCGAGGACCGCAAGGCCCAGGGTCTGGTGCTGGGCGCGGACGTCGCCGAGAACCTGGGCCTGGTCACCATGCGCGACGCCACGCGGGCCGGGTTCGTGGACCGGTCGGGCCTGCGCAGCACCGCCGCCAGGGTGGCCGAGCAGCTCGGCATCCGGATGACCGGGCTGAGCCAGGAGGTGCGCACGCTCTCCGGCGGCAACCAGCAGAAGGTGGTCATCGGCAAGTGGCTGGCGGCGAACGCGAGCGTGCTCATCCTCGACGAGCCGACGCGCGGCGTCGACGTCGGGGCCAAGGTCGAGATCTACCAGCTGGTCAACGCGCTCACCGCCGCCGGGGACGCGGTGCTCATGATCTCCAGTGACCTGCCGGAGGTGCTGGGGATGAGCGACCGGATCCTCGTCATGGCGCGCGGGCGGCTCGTGGGCGAGCTGCGCGCCGCCGAGGCGACGCAGGACGACGTGATGGCGCTCGCGACCATGGAGGCCTCCCATGTCCGCTGACGTGCTCCCGCGCCGCTCGCCGGCCGCCGCCTGGCTGGCCGAGAACGGCGCCGTGGTCGCGCTCGTGGTGCTGGTCGTGGCGCTGTCGTTGCTGTCGGCCGATTTCCTGAGCCTGACGAACCTGCTGAACGTCGGCGTCCAGGCCGCCGTCACCGCGATCCTGGCGTTCGGGTCGACGTTCGTCATCGTGACGGGCGGCATCGACCTTTCCGTCGGGTCCGTCGCGGCGCTGTCGGCGATCTCCCTCGCCTGGACCGCCACCTCGGCCGGGGTGCCGTGGCCGCTGGCCACGCTGGTGTCGCTCGCGGTCGGCGTCGCGTGCGGGCTGGTCAGCGCGGCTCTCATCGCGTACGGGAAGCTGCCGCCGTTCATCGCCACGCTGGCCATGCTCGGCATCGCCCGCGGCCTGGCCCTGGTCGCCTCGGAGGGCAGCCCGATCGCGATGCCGGACGCCGTGTCGGAGCTGGGCGGCACGATCGGGACCTACCTGCCGATCCCCCTGATCGTGATGGTGGTCATGGGCGTGATCGCGGCGGTGATCCTCAACAGGACCTATCCGGGCCGCGCCATGTACGCCATCGGCGGCAACGAGGAGGCCGCGCGGCTGTCGGGGATCAAGGTGGACCGGCAGCTGCTCATCACGTACGCGCTGTCCGGGGGTTTCGCCGCGGTGGCCGGGATCGTGCTGGCCAGCCGCCTGGCCTCGGCGCAGCCGCAGGCGGCGGCGGGCTACGAGCTCGACGCGATCGCGGCCGTCGTGATCGGCGGCGCGAGTCTGTCCGGCGGGAAGGGCAGGGCGCTCGGCACGCTCGTCGGGGCGCTCATCCTGGCCGTGCTGCGCAACGGACTGAACCTGCTGTCGGTTTCGGCGTTCTGGCAGCAGGTCGTGATCGGCGTGGTGATCGCGCTCGCGGTCCTCGTCGACACCCTGCGGCGCAGGGGCACCAACTAGGAGGGGATACATCATGCGCAGTCCCGCGATCATCATGGCCGCGGCCGTGCTCGGGCTGGCCGCGTGCGGCTCGGCCGGCGAGGGCGGGGGCGGCGGCAGCGCTCAGGACGGCGAGCTGAAGCTCGGCATGTCGGTGTCGACGCTGAACAACCCGTACTTCGTCCAGCTGCGCGACGGCGCGCAGGCCGAGGCGAAGAGGCTGGGGGCCACGCTCACCGTCACCGACGCCCAGAACGACGCCTCGCAGCAGGTGAACCAGGTCCAGAACTTCACCAGCCAGAACATGAAGGCGATCATCATCAACCCGGTCGACTCCGACGCGGCCGCCCCGGCGGTCAAGGCGGCGGAGCGGGTCGGCATCCCGGTCTTGGCGGCCGACCGCGGCGTCACCGGCGCCGAGGTGGCGCAGACGGTGGCCTCCGACAACGTGGCGGGCGGCAAGATGGCCGCGCAGGAGCTGGCCAAGCAGCTCGGCGAGAGGGGCGAGGTGGCCGTGCTCCAGGGCACGCCGGGCACGTCCGCCTCGCGCGACCGCGGCCAGGGGTTCACGCAGGGCATCGCGGCGTACCCGAACATCAAGGTCGTCGCCAAGCAGCCGGCCGACTTCGACAGGACCAAAGGGCTGGACGTCATGACCAACCTGATCCAGTCGCATCCCGGCGTCACCGGCGTGTTCGCGGAGAACGACGAGATGGCGCTGGGCGCGATCAAGGCGCTGGGGGGCAAGGCCGGTCAGCAGGTCAAGGTGGTCGGCTTCGACGGTACGCCGGACGCGCTGAAGGCCGTGCAGGCCGGCACCATGGCCGCCACCGTGGCACAGCAGCCCAAGCTGCTCGGCCGGCAGGCGGTGGAGGCCGCCGTGCAGGTCGCCAAGGGCGAGACGGTGCAGAAGACGGTGGCGGTGCCGGTGAAGGTGGTGACCAAGGAGAACGTGGCGGACTTCCAGGCCTCCTGAGGATGGTCAGGCGACGGCGCCGCCGTCGATCACGTGGTCGTGGCCCACGACGAACGACGACTCGGGCGACGACAACCACAGCGCCGCGGCGGCGATCTCCTCGGGCGCCGCCACCCGGCCGATCGGCAGCGCGTCCTTCATGCGGACGTCCCGCTCCTCGGGGGTCTCGCCGGGCCGCGTGGACATGGGCGAGTCGATCGGGCCGGGGCTGATGGCGTTGATGCGTACGTCCTCCGCGATGTACTCGCGGGCCGCCGTGCGCGTCAGGTGGCTCACGGCCGCCTTCGACGCGATGTAGGCGCCGGCCCCGGGCAGCCGCCAGTGGGCGCCGAGGTTGGAGGCGACGTTGACGATGGCGCCACCGCCGTGCGCGCGCATGTGAGCGATCTCGTGCTTCATCGACAGGAACACGCCCTTGAGGTTGACCGCCAGCACGTCGTCCCAGACGTCCTCGTCATAGTCGGTCACGGGCGCCAGCGTGCCGAAGATCCCTGCCGCGTTGAACGCCACGTCGAGCCGCCCCCACCGCGTAACGGCCGCGTCCACCATGGCGGCGACCTCGGCGGACCTGGTGACGTCGACGGTGAACGCCCCGGCCCGCCCCCCATCCGCCTCGACCTGCCGCACGACCTCGGCCAGCCGCCCGGGGTCGCGGCCGGCGACCAGCACCGCCGCGCCCTCCCTCGCGTACGCCAGCGCGGCCGCACGGCCGACGACCCCGCTCGCGCCCGTGACGAGCGCGACCTTGCCTGCAAAACGTCCTGCCATTATTTCATACCAATCGTTCTTGAATGTGGATGACGTTCATCGCCTGATCGACCGCGTCACACAGCCGACGGCGCGGATCGGGGTCGGCCCTGCCGAGCACCCTGACGCCCTGCAGCAGCACGAGCAGGAACCTGGCCAGCGCGTGCGGGTCCTTCTCCGCGGGGATCTCGCCCTGGGCCCGCGCCCTGACGAGGGCGGCGGCGAACGCGGTCTCCAGTTCCGCCCAGCTCGCGGTCACCTTCGCCGACACGGCCGCGTCGCGCGCGGCGAACTCCACGGCCGTGTTCACCACCATGCAGCCTCTCCGCAGCTCGTCGGCCAGGCATTCGGCGACGTAGGCGTCGAGGAACGCCCGGATCGCGGGCAGCGCGGGCCCCGGCTGGGCCAGCGGCTCGACGACGTCGCGCTGCGCCAGGTAGCGCTCCAGCGCGCGCAGGTAGAGCTCCCGCTTGCCGCCGAACGTGGCGTAGAGGCTCGCCCGCGCGACGCCCAGGTGCTCGACGAGGTCGGCCATCGACGTCGCCTCGTAGCCGCGCTCCCAGAAGAGCTCCAGCGCCTTCTGCAACGCGACGTCGGGGTCGAACTCCTTGTTCCTCGCCATGCCGCCAAGCTAGCACATTCGAGAACAATCGGTCCAAATAGGTGTTACGGAGCCGCCGGCCGCAGAACGGACGGGAAACCGGTCGTGAGACCCCGCCGCCGGGGCAGGTGCCTGGGACCGGGCCACGGGTCCCGGGGACCCACCGGGGGTGCTTGATGAACGGAACGGAACGAAACGGGGAACGGAACGGTAGGAGAAGCTCGCCCTGACTCCTCCGCTCCCTGATGGGAGCGGCTTCTCGCTGAGCCGCTTGCGCAACCTGACGAAGGGCAAGCCCTGCCCTGGGAGTGTTCTTGGCCGCATTCACGTCGGGTGGGGCGCAGCAGAAACGTGAACGACCTGCCGCACGCCCACCTCCCACCTTTGGCAACGGGGACACCACGGTATCGGCCGGCACCGACAAAACCGGAAGGAAATCCGTGATGCGCAGACCTGACAGGTCAGGGCGAGCTCGCGCCTTGGCGGCCCTCTCGCTCCCGATTCACCAGTCGCCTCAAGGCGACGGTCCCCTCGGGACACTTTGATGGAAATCACTGACGGCCTCCTCCCGCCGGCCGGGCACGGCGAGGCCGGCGCGGACGCCGACGACCTCGCGGTGACGGCGCTGCTCAACTGCCTGCTGCGCGAGGTGGCCAGGCCCGACGGTCCCGAACCTGGGGCGTACCTGCTGCCCGCGACCGGCCGCGTGCTGCGGGTCCGGGGCGAACGCCACCCCGGCAGGCCCGCCCTGCGCACGCCCGGCGGCTGGCGCGAGCTGACGCTGGCCGAGCTGGTCACGCTGGTTTCCGCCGAGCTGCGCGCCGGCACGGGGGTCGGCAACGACGCGCTGCCCGCCGAGATCCTGCACAGCCGGGACGTGACGGCCGCGCTGCTGGCCGCCAGGCGGACCGCCGCGCCGCCCGCGGACCCGTACCTGCGCTCGGAGCAGGCCCTGGTGGCGGGCCACCGCTACCATCCCGCGCCCAAGGCGCGCGGCGGCTCGGGGCCGAAGGCGTGGCTGCGGTACTCGCCGGAGGCGCACGCGAGCTTCGCCCTCCCCCTGCTCGGCGTCCCCGCCGAGGACCTGGTGGAGGAGGGCGACACCACCGGCCTCGACCTCCTCGGGCACGCCTTCGGACCCGACCTGCCCGGCGGGTTCGCGGCCGGACCCGACCGGCTCGACGGATCCGCGGCCGGACCCGACCGGCTCGACGGGTTCGCGGCGGCGCAGGACCTGCCCGGCGGGTTCGCGGCCGGCGGGCTGGTGGCGTTGCCCGCTCACCCCTGGCAGGTGGAGTTGCTGGGCGGCCTGCGCGGCGGGCGGCTGCGCCACCTCGGGGTCACGGCGGCCGTGGCCGCGCCGACCGCGTCGATCCGCACGGTGTACCTGCCGGAGGCGGACCTGTTCTGCAAGTTCAGCCTGGACGTGCGGATCACGAACGACGTCCGCCGGCTGTGGCTGCGCGATCTACGCCGCCTGCCCGTGGTGGCCGACGCGCTGGACGTGGCCTTCGACGATCTGCCCTGTCACCTGCCGCGCCCGGCCGTGCTGCGCGACCGGGGCTACCGCAGCGCCCGGCTGGGCTCGGACGGCGGCGAGGCGCTGGCCGTGATCGTCCGCGACGGGCTGCGCGAGCACCTTCGTCCCGGGCTGACGCCGCTGCTGTCGGCGGCGATCGCCGAAGGCTTCCCCGGCAACCCGCTCGACGGGCTGGGCGAGGAGCAGGCGATGGCCTGGTGGGGCGGCTACCTCGACCACGTGGTGCCCCCGCTCCTGCACG
Source organism: Nonomuraea deserti (assembly GCF_004348685.1). Classification (GTDB taxonomy): domain Bacteria; phylum Actinomycetota; class Actinomycetes; order Streptosporangiales; family Streptosporangiaceae; genus Nonomuraea; species Nonomuraea deserti. The sequence goes on from NZ_SMKO01000180.1 coordinate 16,940, forward strand.
CCTACCTGCGCCACGGCGTGGTGCTCGAATGCCACCTGCAGAACGTGCTGATCGCGGTGGACGGGCAGGGCATGCCCGCGCAGGCCGTCTTCCGCGACCACGAGGGCGTCAAGCTGGTCGCTGACCGGCATCCCGCGCTCCAGGACGCGCCGCTGGTGAGCCGTTCCTACGCCTGGGAGCGGCTGGTGTACTGCCTGGTGACCAACCACCTGCAGGAGATCGCCGGCTCCGTCGCGGCCCGCCATCCGGGGCTGCGCGCCGAGCTGTGGGCGCGGGCCAGGGCCGTGTTCGCCGCCGCGGGCAAGGACCACGACGATCCCGAGGAGTTGCGCGACCTGCTGTCGGCTGCGTACGTGCCGGCCAAGGCCAATCTCACGCTGCGCTGGCTGGGCGCCGACGGAGGCGACATGAGGTGCGTGCCCGTCCCCAACCCGTTGAGACTCTTTACGCCATAAGCTATCGTCGCCGAGACAACACTTTACGGCGTATCGAATCAGCGAGGAGGCCCCGATGGCCAAGGCGACGCTGCACGACGGAAGCACCATCGACGTGGAGGTGCACGGCTCGGGCCCGGCCCTGCTGCTGCCCGTCGACCCGCGCCCCGTCGAGGGCGAGCAGGCCGGCGAGATGCGGAAGTGGGGCGCCGACCCGGCGCTCGGGCCCTCGCTCATCGACGGCCTCGGCGACGCCTTCCAGGTCATCGCCTTCGACTACCAGGGGCACGTGATGGCCACGCCCAAACCCGGCACGCTCACGCCCGCCGCCATCGCGGCCGACATGGTGTCCGTGGCCGACGCGGCGGGAGCCGAGCGGTTCGCGTACTACGGCTACTCGTGGCTGGCGGTGAGCGGGTTGCAGCTGGCGCTCAGGACCGACCGGCTCTCGGCGCTCGTCATGGGCGGCTTCCCCGCGTACGGGGCACCGTACGCGGAGATGTTGCGGGTGACGAACGCGACGTACGCGATGGCCACCGGGCAGGCGCCCCAGCCCGAGAAGACCGGCGAAACCGACGCGGCCGCCACAGCCGACACGGGCGACACGGGCGACACAGCCGACACGGGCGACGCAGCCGACACGGGCGACACGGGCGACGCGTACGACTGGTCGTCGGCCGAGGTGTCCACGACCGAGGAGCAGACCCGGCAGTTCGTCACCCTCTACGAGGAGTTGCAGGGGTTCGACGACCGGGCCGTCCGGCTCTCCTGCCCGCGGCTCTGCTTCGCCGGCTCGGCCGACGAGATTCACTACGACGAGCGGTGGGGCGGCACGCACGTCAGCATCGGCGGCACGCTGGCCCGCCACCGGGCCGAGCTCGAGGCCCTCGGCTGGGACGTCCAGGTGCTCGACGGGCTCGACCACATGTCCGCCATGCACTCGGCGACCGTGCTGCCGATCCTGCGCCCGTGGCTGGCCAGGGCGCTCTCGGTTCAGGTCTGAGGTCCGTCCCGGTGCGGCCACGGTGAGGCGGCCACCACCGTCCCGTACAACAGGTGATCGGCCATCAGCGTGACCCGCTCCACGGCGGTGCCCTTCCTGCGGGGCAGGCCGAGGGTGGGCGCGATGGCCGTCTCGAACGCGGCCCAGATCAGCAACCCGTAGACGGGGCCTGCCCACTTCCGGCGGCGCACGGCACGCGGCAGCAGGCCGAAGACCGCCCCGCCGGCCGCCCCGTACGTCCAGTGCACCGCCTCCACCAGGGCCGGGCGGCGCTCGACCGGGATCTGGTGGAACATCCGGGGCGCGGTCCGCTCGATCACCGACTCCGGCGGCGTCTTCGCGACCAGCCCGAGCGCGGTGGTGAACTGTCTGATGCCCGACATCGCCATGGACGCGATCGCGCCACGGGCGGCGGCCCGCCTGACCGGTCTGGGCCGGGGCTCGGGCTGCCGCTGGAGCTCGGCGTCCGTACGCAGATCAGGGCGGGTCGGCACGGTCTGTGTCATGTGGTGCCGTCTACCGAACGGCGAGCCGGCCAAACCTCAGGGCATCGCCCGCATGCGGCCGATGATGGCGGTGGACGACCGGTCGCGGACGTAACCGAGCACGCGCACCTCGCCGCCCAGCGAGCGCACCAGCGGGGCCTCGGCGAGCATCTCGGGGGTGTAGTCGCCGCCCTTGACGTAGATCTCGGGCCGGATCATCCTGAGCAGCCGCTCGGGCGTGTCCTCGTCGAACTCGGTCACGTAGTCGACGTCGTTCAGCGCCGCCAGCACCGACATGCGGTCCTCGCACGGGTTGACCGGGCGTCCCGGGCCCTTCAGCCTGGCCACGCCCGCGTCGCTGTTGACGGCCACCACGAGCACGTCGCCGAGCCGCCCCGCCTCCTCCAGGTAGGTCACGTGCCCCCGGTGCAGCACGTCGAAGCAGCCGTTGGTGAACACCACCCGCTCGCCCCTGCGCCGGTGCTCGTCCAGCACCTGGGCGAGGCTCTCCGCCGTCTGGACCGTCCCCTCGTGGCGGCGCAGCGCGCGCATCAGCTCGTGGCGGGTGCAGACGGCCGTCCCCTGGCGCCGTACGACGACGCCGGCCGCCGCCTGGCCCGCCTCCGCGGCCTCCTCGGGTGACGCCCCGCAAGCCAGCCAGAGCGCGAACGCGGCGGTGTAGGTGTCGCCCGCGCCCGTCGCCATGTGCTGCGGCGCGGGCCTGGCGTAGGTCCGGTACGGCGGCAGGCCGCGCCTGTGCAGCAGCGTGCCCTCCCCGTCCAGCGTGGTCACCACGACCCCGGCCCTGGTCAGCTCCAGCAGCCGCTCCGAGCGGGCCGCCAGGTACGCCGGCCGGTCGCCGGGCTCCACGCCGTCGTCGAGCAGGCGTACGACCTCGGCGAAGTTCGGGAGCACCGCGGCCGGCGCGCACTCCCGCCACGCCGCCACCGCGTGCGCGTCCACCACCAGCAGGGGCACCCCGGCGAGCGCCCGGCGCACGGCCGGGGTGAACACGCCGCCCCCGTAGTCGCACGCGACGACCACGTCGGCCCCCGCCACGGCGCCGGCCAGCCGCCCGAGCAGCTGCCGCTCCGCGTGGCCGGGGATGCCGTCGAGGTCCTCCTCGTCGTAGCGCGCGGTGAGCTGGCCGCTGGTGACCAGCCGCCGCTTGTGCGTGGTACGCCGTCCCGGCACCGTCTGCAGGTCCGTCTCGACGCCGCGCAGGTGGAGCGAGCGCACCAGTGTCTCGCCGCACTCGTCGTCGCCCACGACGCCGACGAGCCGGACGCGGGCGCCCAGCGCCACCAGGTTGGCGGCGGTGTTGGCGGCGCCGCCCGGCGCGACCACGGTGGTCTCCAGGCTCATCACGGGCACCGGCGCCTCCTGCGCCAGGCGCTTGGCCGAGCCGTGCAACCACGAGTCGAGCATGACGTCGCCGACCACCGCGGCGCTGATGACCCGCTCTGTGCCCATGAGAGGCGCATACCAGCAAAAGGCCAGGTCAAACCCGCGATGGAGTATTTGGCCGGGTGTTACGGGCATGACGTCTCGGGGTAGCCAGGCGGCTATGCAGCGCCCTTCACACCACGCGCCCGGCCTCCGTACGGGAGGCGCGATGACGGCGCTGGTCGGCGGGGTGGAACGGATCGCGGTGCTGCGGGCCAACGCCCTCGGCGACTTCCTGCTGGCCGTGCCGGCGCTGGAGGCGCTCAAGCGGGCCTACCCCAGCGCCCACCTGACGCTGCTGGGCATCCCGTGGCACGCCGCGTTCCTGGCCGGCCGGCCGGGGCCCGTGGACGACGTGGTGGCGCTGCCGCCGATCTCGGGCGTGTCCACGGCCGAGCCCGGGCACGCCGTGCCCGACAAGTTGTGCGAGCGGCTGCGCAGGCGCCGGTTCGACCTGGCGGTGCAGATCCACGGCGGCGGCCGCTACTCCAACCCGTTCGTCCGCCGGCTGGAGGCCAGGGTGACCGCGGGGATGCGCGCCCCCGGCGCCGAGCGGCTGGACCGCTGGGTGCCGTACACCGACTACCACCACGAGACGCTGCGCTTCCTGCAGGTCGCCGCGCTGGTCGGCGGGGTCGCGGGCGGGCTGGAGCCGCGGCTGGAGCTCACCGCGGCCGACCGCGCCGAGGCGACGGGTCTGCTCGGCGAGCCGCCGGCCGGGCTGGTGGCCGTGCATCCGGGCGCGCGCGACCCGCGGCGGCGCTGGCCTGTGGAGCGGTTCGCCGAGGTCGCCGACCGGCTGGGCAGGCCGGTCGTGGTGACGGGCACCCGCGAGGAGGAGGACCTGGTGCTGGGCGTGGTCGAGGCGATGCGGCGGCCCGCCGTCGCCATCGTCGGCGCGCTCGGCATCGGCGGGCTGGCCGCGCTGTACGAGCGCTGCGACCTGCTGGTGTCCAACGACACGGGCCCGCGTCACCTGGCCGCCGCCGTCGGGACGCCCACGGTCGGCGTCTACTGGTGCGGCAACCTCATCAACGCCGGGCCGCTGAGCAGGACCCGGCACCGCCCGCTGATCTCCTGGACCACGGCCTGCCCACAATGCGGCGCGAGCGGCGTGGACCCGGCCGCGGAGCGTTGCCCGCACGACCGGTCATGGGTGTGCGACGTCTCGGTCGGGATGGTGATGGAACAGGCGGAGGATCTGCTCGCCGGACCTACAGGGGATGACACCGATGACTGAACACGCCATACGCGACGAACTGCAGCAGGCCATCGACGAGGCGTTCCGCGGCCGGGACCGGGTGGCGATGCGGGAGGTGTACTCGGCGGTGTCCGAGCACGTGAACCTGCCCGCCGACCTGCTCACCCACCTCAACGAGCTGCCCGAGGGCGACTACAGCAGGCAGGGGATCGCCCGGGCGATCAACGAGGTCATCACGCGCAGGGGCGAGCAGGACAGCCTCGGGCTCCTGGACGTGCCCGCCGGGGCGGAATCTCGCGAGCCGGGCGCGTAACGGGTCCCCGACCGGCGACCGCCGGGGTAGCTACGGGACATGACGCGAAACGTGCGGAAGGCGGAGGCCGCGTTCGAGGCTGAGCTGGCCGTCGTGCGTCCGGAGCTCTCCGCGGGCTACGCCGCCGCCCTGCCGGGCGCCAGGTCCGCCGTGCTGGGCCGCCTGTGGCGCAGCCTCCTGTACGAGCCCCTGCCCGGCCTCGCGGACGGACCCGCGAGCCTCGCGGACGGGTCCGCAGGCCTCATCGACGCGCCTGCGGGCCTCGCGGACGAGCGTGCGGGCCTCGGGGGAACGGACGGATGCCAGGGCGGGCAGGTGTGCGTGGCGCTGGTGGGCGGGCGGCGGTTGCG
>NZ_SMKO01000181.1 GCF_004348685.1 Nonomuraea deserti
ATGGGTATAAGAGCAAGGGGAGAAGGGCCGGGGCGGGGCCTGTCCGCCTCCGGGCGGGAGCGGTCGATGGCCGCCACCCGCGAGGCGCTGGAAGGCCTGTTCGAGCCCGAACGCGACTCCCTGCGCCTGGCGCCCGAGCGGCTCGCCGAGGCCTTCCAGTTCCTCACCATGGCGGCGGGCCGGGGCACGTCCCCGCTCAGCTCGGCCGAGCTGGTGGAGCTGTTCCTGCACGGGGCGTTCAAGGACGGCGCGGCCGGGTGATGGACCTGTACGGCGACCTCGCACCCGGCGGCCGGAGGGCGGTGACGTACGCCCTGCTCGGCTGCGCCTTCCTGGCCATGCTGGACGGCACCGTGATCGGCACCGCGCTGCCGCGCATCGTCCCGGCGGCCTGCTGACCGATCACGCGAGCTGGCGCTGGGCGTTCCTGATCAACCTGCCCGTCGGCGCGGCGGCCGCCGCCGTGGTCGCGGTCGTCCTTCCGGGACGCCGCCCTGCCACCACCGTGCCAGGCAGGCTGGACGCGGCGGGCATCGGGCTGCTCGCCACCGGCCTGTCGCTGGTGCTGGTCGGTCTCAGCCTCAAGGGCAACACCGCCCGCGCCTGGGGCGACCCGGCCGTGCTCGGCACCCTGCTCGCAGGGCTGGCGCTGCTGGCCGTGCTCGTTCCCGTCGAACGGCGGGCCGCCGTCCCGGTGCTCCCTCCCCACCTCCTGCGCCGCCGCACGTACGCGGCCCTGCTCGCCGGCGGGTTCTTCTTCCAGCTCGCGGCCCTGCCCGTGGGCATCCTCCTGCCCCTCTACCTCCAGCACGTACGCGGCCTGTCCGCCACCGCCTCCGGCCTCCTGGTGCTGCCGCTCCTGGTGGGTATGACCGCGGGCAACCGGCTGGCGGCCGTCCTCATCCTCCGCTCAGGGCACACGAAACCGGTGCTGCCGGCCGGGGCGGGCCTGCTCACGACCGGCTCGGCCGCGTTCTTCGCGCCCGGCCCCGAGACGTCCCCGATCCTGTTCGGCGCCTGGTTGCTGCTGGCGGGCCTCGGCGCCGGCCCCGCGATGGGCGGCATCACGATCGCCACCCAGAACAGCGTTCCCCGCGCGGACATGGGCACGGCCATGGCGGGATCGGCGCTCACCAAGCAGCTCGGCGGCTCCTTCGGCCTGGCCTGCGCCCAGTCGCTCATGGCCGGCTCCGGGATCACGGCCGCCGGCGTGGGCCCGCGATCGCCCGGCTCGGCACGGTGGCGGGGCTGCTCGCGCTCACCGCCATCCTGCTGATGCGGGACGTCCCCGTCACGAGCCCGCCGGCGCCCCAGCAGGTCGCCGCCCGCTCCTGAGCCGCCGGAAAAATCGCCTGCCGGGGAATGTCCGGCCGCCTGCCGGGGTTATATGACGCGTGGCCGGTGTGATCAGTGTCCCCGGGCCTCACCTATTGCCTTCGCGGACTACCGTTCGGCTGGAGCCGCGTTGTGCCTTTCGCCGAGAGGCGACCTGCACACCGGTGCGCACTCGTGGAGCGCCCGCCCTCCCCGGAGGGCGGGCGCTTCGCGCGTCTCAAGCCCTCCCGTAATAGGGATCGGTGACGCCGCCGGGGGAGGCCAGGGCCTCGGTGTCGAGCCGGGTCAGCCTGGCCCCAGCCAGGTAGGCGCTGTCGAGGAACTCCAGCACCGCCGTCACCGGGTCCTCCAAGCCCCGCACGTCGTCGTAGCGGAGCACGGCCAGGTGGCTGCCCCTGGCCGGCAGCCATTCGGCCTGCGCGGGCCGCAGCGGCTCGCGCTCCAGCCCGTCGGGCTCGGGCGCGGTGTAGGAGTAGAACGCCGGCCATGGACGTTCTTTGTCGCCGAACCAGAAGCCCGAGCTGATGACCTCCCAGCTGTAGGCCTCCCGGGTCACCGGGTCGGCGTCGGGCGAGACCCGGACCACCCGCCCGGTGAACCGGGTGACGGCGATGTCGAACGTGTGCCAGAAGTGGTGCACCGGGCTCGTCTTGCCGGCGAAGCCGGCGGCGAACCGGTCGAGGAGCTGCACCACCTGCGACAGGACCCGCCAGTAGCGGTTGATCAGGACGGGGTCGTAGCGGGCGTGCAGGCTGTCCTCCGGGAACGGCGTGTCGTCCCCCATGTCGAACGGCACCGCCCAGATCTCGGGCCGGATGCCGAGCCCGGCCAGGGTGTCGAACAGCCGGTCGTGGAACGACGCCACCGACCGCCCGACCAGGCCGAACTCCGCGCTGCGCCCGTCGAGCAGGTCGATCACCAGGCGGTGACGGACGAGGTCGAAGTCGATGCAGAACAGCGGCTGCTCGCCCAGGCCTCCCATGGGCCGCGTGGTGAGCCCTCGCCCGGTCGGGTGGAAGGGAACCTGCCACCAGTGATTGCGCCGGTTGCTCGAAGCCAGCCGGATCTTGCCCACGATCTGCGCGAACCTGTGGAAGGTCTCTTTGGCCTCCGTCCACTCGGCGAGCGGCATGGCGGGAAAAAGCTCCATGACGGCCCCCTTCTGGTGCTTTCCCCGCCATCGTAACTACCAGGAGTGTTCGAACGGCTCTCCGGGGTCATGGGCGGAGGCGGCGGTCATCCGGAGCTGACGTATTTCCTGGGGCGCAGCGCGTGAGCCCGCAGCGCCGCCAGCGCGGCCAGCTGGCCGGGACGGCGCATCCGCACCGCCAGCTCGTCGCTGTACGCCAGCTCCAGGGCCGTGAGCTGGGCGACCAGGTCGGTCACCGGTGCGGAGACGTCCTCCAGGCTCGTCGCGGGATGCCAGCCCTCACCGCCCACCACCTCCGCCACCCGCTCGCGCAGCTCGGCGGGCGACATCAGGGTGCCGTCGGCGAGCAGCATGAGCGCGGCCTCGCGGGCCGACACCTCGAACTCGTGCTCGCCCCTGGCCAGCAGCAGCTTGGTGACCGCCGACCACATGGCCTTCGGAGACCTGAGCAGGCGTTTGCCGCGCTCGGTGATGATCAGCTTGGCGCCCTCGCGGCTGATCGCGCCCAGCTCGCGTTCGGCGAGCTCGCGCAGCCTGAGCGCCTCCGGCGACGGGGCCAGCCGCAGCGGCAGGCTGCCTTCCGAGGTGGCGGCCAGGGAGAGCAGGCGGTGCAGGGCCGGCAGGGGTTGCGGGGTCACGGGCGCGTGCAGGCGCACCTCGAACGGCTGGGCCAGCTCCCGTCTGGCCGGGCCGCGGCCCAGCACCCAGCGGTTGAGCCGCTCGCCGTGCACCCGGTTGAGCCAGCTGTCGCCGCCGAGCTCGGCCCGTGGCTCGGTGAGCCAGCGGCGGGTGAGCGCGGTGCGGTCGACGCTCGCGCGGGCGACGATGGCCAGCTCGAGCGCGGCGGAGCAGGCCAGGTGGGCGCCCAGCTCCTCCGGGCCCATGATCATGCTCCACTGGAGTTCGGGCACGTCGGGCGGGAGCACGCCCGTGGCCTCGAGCGCCTGCTGGTAGGCGCTCGCGCCGGAGTCCTCGCCCTCGCGGGCGTACGTGCGCAGAATCTTGATCGTCGTGGGGGACGTGCACAGGTCGGCGTACCGCTCCAGCCCACCGAGCCGCAGCAGTTGTCCGAGCGAACGTGCGAGGCGCTCGTGGTCGCCTCCTGGCTTGAGCGGCCCTACCTTGATCGGCAGGGTGTACCAGAGGAACTCGCAGACGTCGAGCTGGGTTACCGTCTCCAGCGGCTCCCCACCCGTCAACCATTCGACGGCGGTCCTGGCCTCTTCGGCAAGGTCCGGCTGAGAGCGCTCCAACTCGGCGAGAAGGGCGGTGACATCCGGTGCACTCATGCCTCGAAGTTTGCCGTATCGACCCCGGACCTGACGATGTCCGAAAGCGGTGCGTATCGGGTCTTGCACTGCGACTGCCCTAAGAAACCACTATTGAGCCGACCGAAACGTGATCATATCCACCGCTTCTCGAACAGCATGCGCGCCTTCCACTCGGTGTACGGGATGAGCTCGCCCGACAGGACCGGGTGCAGCCACCAGAAGTTGATCAGTGCGAGCAGGGCGAAGGCGCCGACGGCGGCGGCGCCTACGGTACGCCGCACGGGCATGGAGCCGTCGGCCCTCGGCTTGGCCGGCCCGATGAGCAGCCCCGCGCACAGCGTGATGGCCAGCACCATGAACGGCACCATCGGGATGGCGTAGAAGAGGAACATGGTGCGGTTGCCGGCGATGGCGAAGTAGAACCACGGCAGCCAGCCCATGGCGTAGGCCAGCAGCACGGCGCCGGCCCGCCAGTCGCGTGAGGAGACGTACCACGCGATGAGGGCCACCAGCGCCGCCACCGCGCCGAACCAGATCACCGGCGTGCCCACACCCAGCACGGCCTCCGAGCAGTCCTTGACGCCGCAGGCGTTCTGCTTGGCCTCGTAGTAGAAGGCCACGGGACGCAGCAGCAGCGGCCACTGCCACGGCTCGGACATGTAGGGGTGGGAGGTCTCCAGCCCGCTGTGGAAGGTGAAGACCTGCCATTGGTACTGGACCCACGACCGCATCGAGTCGAAGACGAAGTAGAGCGGCCCGGCCGAGGTGGCCTGGTCCCAGTTGCGGCCGTAGCCGGTGGCGTTGACGAACCAGCCCGTCCAGGTGGCCATGTACGCCACGAACGGCACCGCCGCGAAGGCCAGGGCCCCCTGCGGCACGTCCTTGTTGAGCGCCCCCATGTAGGGGCTGCGCAGCCCCACGGCCCTGCGTGCCCCGAAGTCCCACATCAGCGACATGATCGCGAACGCCACCGCGAACGCCAGGCCCGACCATTTGACCGACATCGCGAAGGCCAGGCACACGCCGGCGGCGATCCGCCACCACCTGATGCCCAGCGGCGGCCCCTGCGGCGACAGGGGCGAGGTCTCGTACCAGGAGACCAGCCGTTCCCGCGCCTGGTCGCGGTCGGCCACCAGGCAGGCGAACGCGGCCAGCACCCAGAACATCAGGAAGATGTCGAGCAGCGCCGTGCGGGAGAGCACGAAGTGCAGCCCGTCGAGGGCCAGCAGCAGGCCGGCGAAGCAGCCGAGCAGCGTCGAGCGGGTCATCCGCCGCGCCACCCTGGCCAGGACGAGGATCGACAGGGTGCCGAGCAGCGCGGCGGCGAAGCGCCAGCCGAACGGGTTGAGCCCGAACAACCACTCGCCCGCGCCGATCATCCACTTGCCCAGCGGCGGGTGCACGACGTAGGAGGCGCACTTGTCCATGGTCTCGGCCGTGCACGACTGCCAGATGCCGCCGGTGTCGCCGGCGATGATCGCCTTGTCGGCGTCCTTGACCGCGACCCGCTCGACACCCCAGGTGATCAGCGAGTAGCCGTCCTTCATGTAGTACGTCTCGTCGAACACCACGGCCTTGGGATGGCCGAGCTGGAGGAACCGGAGGATCCCTCCGAACACGGTGATCAGCAGCGGGCCGGCCCACCCCCACAACACGCTTCCGCGCATGGGAGGGAGCACCCGATCGCGTACGGACCGGGCGGCCTCGTGCTGGCCGTCGCCGGCCTCCGAGTCGTCAAAGGCCTGGTACGGGGAATCGGTCACCGCCATTCGGCCATCGTACGGGCCCCCAGCGGAAAGCCATGCAGAAACACCGTCTAATGGGGATACCCTGCCACAATGGTCAGGTGACTGGAGACGGCGGCAGGCTGGTGCTGGCAGGAGCCCCCATTGGCCAGGCGGGCGACGTCTCGCCACGCCTGCGCGAGGCGCTCGAAGACGCCGACGTGGTGGCCGCCGAGGACACCCGGCGGCTGCGCAGGCTCGCCGCGGAGCTGGGGGCGGAGATCACCGGCCGGGTCGTGTCCTACTACGACCAGAACGAAGCGGGCCGGGCCCGGGAGCTCGTCGAGCTGCTGCGAGAGGGCCGCACGGTCGTCGTGATCACCGACGCCGGGATGCCGGGCGTGTCGGACCCGGGCTACCGCCTGACGAACCTCGCGGTCGAGGCGGGCGTCACGGTCACCGCGCTGCCGGGCCCGAGCGCCGTCACCACCGCCCTGGCCGTGTCGGGGCTGCCGAGCGACCGGTTCTGCTTCGAGGGTTTCCCGCCGCGCAAGCCGGGCGAGCGCGCCCGCCGCCTGGCCGCGCTGGCGGGCGAGGAACGCACGATGGTCTTCTTCGAGGCGCCGCACCGGCTGGCGAGCTCCCTCACCGCCATGGCGGAGGCGTTCGGCCCCGGCCGCGCGGCGGCGGTCTGCCGCGAGCTGACCAAGACCTACGAGGAGGTGCGCCGGGGCGGCCTCGGCGAGCTGGCCGCCTGGGCGGAGGGCGGCGTCAAGGGCGAGATCACGGTCGTGGTCGCCGGTCATGTCGCGGGGGCGGAAGAGCAGGACATGGACGCGCTCGTCGCGCAGGTCGACCGGATGGTCGCCGAGGGGACGCAGCGCAAGCTGGCCGTCGCCGAGGTGGCCAAGGGCGCGGGCATCCCCAAGCGCGAGCTTTACGATCTGGTGCACAGGAGATCAGCGACACCATAAGGTGCGCTTCGTGAGAAATTGGGGGGCATCACCGCGTCGACTGATCCCGCCGATGCAGGACGGCGTCCTGCTGGGCTGGGTGGGGCCGATCGTGGTGGCGATCTTCGGCGGCATCCTCCGTTTCGTCCGGCTCGGCGATCCCAAGTCCGTCGTCTTCGACGAGACGTACTACATCAAGGACGCGTACTCGCTGCTGGCGTACGGCGTCGAGCGGAGCATGCTCGGCGACTCCGAGAACCCCATCGCCGACCGTCGTCTCATCGCCGGCAACCTGGACATCTTCAAGCAGTGCGCGCAACCGTCCGACTGCGCGTCGTTCGTGGCCCATCCGCCGCTGGGCAAGTGGATGATCAGTGTGGGCGAGTGGTTGTTCGGGATGAACCCGTTCGGCTGGCGCTTCGCCGCCGCGCTGATCGGCACCCTGTCGATCCTGGTCATGGCCAGGGTGGCGCGGCGGATGACCCGCTCGACGCTGCTCGGCTGCCTGGGCGGGCTGCTGTTGGCGCTCGACGGGCTGCACCTGGTGCTGTCGCGCACGGGGCTGCTCGACATCTTCCTGATGTTCTGGGTGCTGGCCGGATTCGCCTGCCTGGTGGCCGACCGGGACCAGGCGCGGGAGCGGCTGGTCGCCTGGTACGAGAGCTCGCCCGTCGCCGGCATGGGGCCGCGGCTAGGGCTGAGGCCCTGGCGGATCGCCGCGGGCGTCTGCCTCGGCGCCGCGTGCGCGGTCAAGTGGTCGGGCGTCTTCTTCCTGCTCGCGTTCGCCGTCATGAGCCTCATGTGGGACATGGGGGCCAGGCGGGCGCTGGGGGCGCGCGAGCCGGTCAGGGGGGCGCTGGCGTACGACCTGCCCGGCGGGTTCGGGGCGATGGCGCTCGCCTCCGCGGCGACGTTCACGGCGTCATGGGCCGGGTGGTTCGCCAGCGCGGACGGCTGGGGGCGCAACTGGGCCCAGGCCACCTCGTCGGGACCGGCGTTCTTCGTCGTGGACTCGGCGCGGTCGTGGGTGCAGTACCAGCTGCAGGTGCTCGGCTTCCACAGCGGGCTGGACACCTACCACCAGTACATGTCGGAGCCCTGGCAGTGGCCCGTGTTGTTGAGGCCCGTCACCTTCCACTACGCCGGGGACCTGCCGCCGTCGGCGTGCGGGGCCGACAAGTGCTCGCAGGCCGTGATCGGGGCCGGTACCCCCGCCCTCTGGTACGGAGCCGCGCTCGCGCTGATCGCCCTCGTCGTGTGGTATTTCAACACCCGCGACTGGCGGGCCGGCGCCGTGCTGCTGGCCTACGCGGTCGGCTGGCTGCCGTGGTTCTACTACGCCATCGCCGACAACCGGACGATGTACCTGTTCTACATGATCCCCGTGGTGCCGTTCATGGTGCTGGCGCTCGTGCTGGTGGCGGGGCTGATCCTGGGGAAGGCCGCGGCCACGCCCGCACGGAGGGCGTCCGGGGCCGCGGTCGTGGGCGCGTTCGCGCTCATCGCCCTGGTCAACTTCTGGTGGCTTTATCCCGTGCTGACCGCCGAGACCATCGCACACGCAGAGTGGTGGGCCCGGATGTTCCTGCGCTCTTGGGTGACCGTCGCGCCGAAGTGACGCCCCTGCGCAGCGTGATCGCCGCCGCGATGCAGGCCAGCGGCACGGCGGGAAGCACGTAGCGGTAGTCGAACTCCGCCGTCGCGGCCGGGGCCAGCAGCAGCCCGAACGCGCCGAGCCACGGCAGCACGACCGGGCCGCCGAACTTGCGCCACCGGACCGCGACGCCGTACAGGCCGATCAGCAGGATCCCGCCGATCACGATGCCGCGCAGGTAGAACACCTTCTGGTAGCCGCTCATGATGTCGGCCCACGGATGCACGATCTTCGTCTCGGGCGGGCCCTGCTCGTAGCTGAACGCGTCGGTGTCGGTGCGGCCGCCCGCGTACGACGACCACTTCGGCAGCCGCTTGGGCTGGCCGTTCTCGTCGATCTCGTAGTAGGGCTTGAACTGGTACATGTTGTACGTCGACTCGTCGGGGAAGCGCGGCCGGGCCCAGTGGAACGACCGGAAGAAGTCGCGCACGACCACCTGCAGATAGTCGCCGGGCTGCGACAGGATCGCCCGCGTGGCGAACTTGCTGGCCGCCTCGTTGGTGATCTCGCTGAACTTCTTGTTGGTGCCCCAGCGGTGCAGCACCTCGCCGGTGCCCGTGCCGTCGCCGTTGCCCTGCCCCCACAGATACCACTGGGCGTAGTCTTTGCGCTGGTTGACCGGGTCGTTGATGCACAACAGCAGCAGCTGCACCTCTGTGTACTTGTCGATGTCCATCTTGTTGCAGTCGGCGAAGATGGCCGTGCGCATGTACAGGATGAGGCCGTCGCTGTTGGTCATGGCGAATTTGCCGTACGCGGAGGCGAACCAGCCCATGTAGGCCAGCACCGGGATCGCGCAGGCCGTGATGACGGCCGTGATGGGCCGCCAGCCGGTGCGCTTGACCAGGAGATAGAGCACCACCAGGGCCAGGATGGGCAGGCCGATCGAGCGGGTCAGCCACGTCAGCGCCAGCAGCAGGCCGATGACGGCGCCCGCCTGCCACGTCAGCCGCCGCTTCCACAACACCATCGTGATCACGCCGACCACGAGCAGCATGAACATGGTGTCGGACATCACCAGCTGCTCCAGCTGGATCTGGTAGGCGTCGAACAACACCGGCGCGGCGGCCAGCGTCGCCCCCCACTTCGGCAACCTGAACTTGATGCGCAGCAGCGCGTAGATCAGGCAGGCCGTGGCCAGGCCCATCAGGTGCTGCGTCAGGACCACCAGGGTGAAACTGTGGAACGGCTTGAGCAACATCAGCCAGAAGCTGTAACCGTCGGGCCTGATCGGGTGGGGCCTCGGGTGCAGGGCCACCGAGACGTACTCGTACGAGTCGTTGAACCACATGGCCGGGCCGTAGCCGAGCATGGTGATGAGCCGCAGCACGGCGCCGACGCCGAAGGCCGCGGCGAACACCCGATGCCGGCGCACCATGGACAGCGCACGGGCTGCCGGGCCAGGAGCGGAGTGGTCCACAGGGGTAATCTCCGCGACGCTCACCATGCTGTAAAGAATGCCAGTCGTTTTTGGGTCTTGACCCGACCACACTCGGGCACAGGGCATGATGGTTGACTGGAACAGCCTTAACTGAAGGGTAGACACGTGGAACTGACGGTGGTCATGCCCTGCCTCAACGAGGCGGAGACCGTGGAAGTCTGTGTGCGCAAAGCACTGGCGTGCATGGAGGAGCACGGCATCGAGGGCGAGGTCCTGATCGCCGACAACGGCAGCACGGACGGCTCGCAACAGCTGGCCCGTGATGCCGGCGCCCGCGTTGTCCACGTCGATGAGAAGGGCTACGGCAACGCCCTCATGGGCGGGATCCGGGCGGCGCGCGGCAAGTTCGTGATCATGGGCGACGCTGACGACTCCTACGACTTCACCTCACTGCTGCCGTTCGTCGAGCAGTTGCGCGACGGCGCCGACCTGGTGATGGGCAACCGCTTCAAGGGCGGCATCGCCCCGGGGGCCATGCCTCCGCTCCACCGCTATCTCGGCAACCCGGTGCTGTCGTTCATCGGCAGGCTGTTCTTCCCTTCGGCGATCGGCGACTTCCACTGCGGGCTGCGCGGCTTCAGGCGCGATTCCATCCTGCGGCTGCAGTTGCAGACCGGCGGCATGGAGTTCGCCTCGGAGATGGTGGTCCGCTCCACGCTGTCCGGCCTCGACGTGCGCGAGGTGCCCACGACGCTCTCGCCCGACGGCCGCTCACGCCCGCCGCACCTGCGCTCGTGGCGCGACGGCTGGCGCCACCTGCGTTTCCTGCTCCTCTACAGCCCCAAGTGGCTGTTCTTCTACCCCGGCGTGCTGATGATGATCATCGGCCTGGTCGCGAGCACCGCGCTGACGTTCGGCCCGGTCGAGATCGGCGAGCTGGCCTTCGACGTCGACACGCTGGTCGGCACGTCCGCGCTGATGGTGATCGGCTTCCAGGCCGCGCTGTTCGCGCTGTTCACGAAGGTCTACGCGGCCGAGGAGGGTTTCCTGCCCGAATCGCCGCGCATCCGCAGGATCATCGACATCGTGACCCTGGAGAAGGGGCTCGTGGTGGGCGGCCTGCTTGCGCTGGCCGGCCTGGTCGGGCTGGTGATGTCGCTGGTGCACTGGCAGGTGCGCAGCTTCGGCGAGCTCAACCCGCGCGAGTCGCTGCGGCTCGTCGTGCCGTCGGCGACGGCGCTCGTCATGAGCTTCCAGACGATCTTCGCCTCGCTGTTCATCAGCATCCTGGGCATCCGCCGCACACGCGAGAGCTCCATCGACGTGGCCGCCAAGGCGGCAGAGGAGGCCGCCGAGGCGATCTCCCTGGAGAAGTCAGAGCGATAAGCACTTTTTACGCGAGCCGGGGTCGTCCAGCCGCCGACCCCGGCTCGCGCCTGTCCAGGGAAACGCCCTCTGACCGGTCAGTGGCGCGCCGCCGCTACGGAGCGCCTCTCAGCCCGGGCCGTGGCCAAGGCGTGAACCACGGAACACGGGCAAGGGCGGGCTCGCGTTGCGGTGGGTCAGCGGTGAAGGGTCAGAGGCCGTTTCCTGGAGGGCCCTCAGCCGGAGTGCGGCGGGTGGCTGGCCGCGGCAACGCGTAACGAAGGATTCTCCGATGACGTGCGGGTGGCGGACCACCGGCGACCGTAACAAATGAATGCCGAAGACCCGTAGGCTAAGGACCATGTCCCAGCACATCTTGACCGCCGTCGCGTGGCCGTACGCTAACGGCCCTCGCCACATCGGGCACGTCTCAGGTTTCGGCGTGCCGTCCGACATCTTCAGCCGCTACCAGCGGATGGCGGGCAACAAGGTGCTGATGGTCTCCGGCACCGACGAGCACGGCACACCGATCCAGGTGCAGGCCGACAAGGAGGGCGTCAGCGCCAAGGAGCTGGCCGACCGCTACAACCGCGTCATCGCCGAAGACCTGACCGGGCTCGGGCTCGGCTACGACCTGTTCACCAGGACGACGACGAGAAACCACTACGCCGTCACGCAGGAGATCTTCAAGGGTCTCTACGACAACGGCTACATCTTCCCTCAGACCACGATGGGCGCAATCTCGCCGTCCACGGGCCGCACGCTGCCCGACCGCTACATCGAGGGCACCTGCCCCATCTGCGGTTACGACGGCGCGCGCGGCGACCAGTGCGACAACTGCGGCAACCAGCTCGACCCGATCCAGCTGATCAACCCGGTGAGCCGCATCAACGGCGAGACGCCGGTGTTCGTCGAGACCGAGCACTTCATGCTCGACCTGCCCGCCTTCGCCGAGGTGCTCGGCTCCTACCTGCAGTCCAAGCAGGGCGAGTGGCGGCCCAACGTGCTGAAGTTCGCGCTCAACCTGCTCGGCGACCTGCAGCCGCGGGCGATCAGCCGCGACCTCGACTGGGGTGTGCCGATCCCGCTCGACGGCTGGCGCGACCAGCCCAACAAGCGGCTCTACGTGTGGTTCGACGCCGTCATCGGCTATCTGTCGGCCTCGATCGAGTGGGCCAGGCGCTCCGGCGACCCCGACGCGTGGCGCCAGTGGTGGCAGAATCCCGACGCCCGCGGCTACTACTTCATGGGCAAGGACAACATCGTCTTCCACGCCGAGATCTGGCCGGCGATGTTGTTCGGCTACAGCGGGCGGGGCGACCGCGGCGGCACGCCCGGCTCGCTGGGTGCGCTCGACGTGCCGTCCGAGGTGGTCTCCAGCGAGTTCCTGACGATGGAGGGCCGCAAGTTCTCCTCCTCCCGCCAGGTCGTCATCTACGTGCGCGACTTCCTCGAGCGCTACGACGCCGACGCCCTGCGCTACTACATCGCGGTGGCCGGCCCGGAAAACCAGGACACCGACTTCACCTGGCAGGAGTTCGTCAACCGCAACAACGGCGAGCTGGTCGCGGCCTGGGGCAACCTGGTCAACCGGTCGATCTCGATGGCGGCGAAGAACTTCGGGGCCGTGCCCGAGGCCGGCGACCTGACCGACGCCGACCGGGCGCTGCTGGAGCGGTCGCGCAACGCGTTCGGCCCGGTGGGCGAGGAGCTCGGCAGGTCGAGGTTCAAGAACGCGATCGGCGAGGCGCTCGACGTGGTCCGCGAGGCCAACAAATACCTGGCCGAGCAGGAGCCGTGGAAGCTCAAGGGCGACCCCGAGCGGCAGAAGTCGATCCTGCACGTGGCGCTCCAGGTGGTCGACGACGCCAAGACGATGCTCACGCCGTTCCTGCCCAGCTCGTCCACCAAGGTCCACGCCATGCTGGGCGGCGAGGGCGTGTGGTCGGGCATGCCGGAGATCCACGAGGTCGACGAGGACGGCGGCGACCCCTACCCGGTGATCACCGGCGACTACGACGGGGCGGCCCGCTGGGAGCACCAGCCCATCAAGCCGGGCACGCCGCTCGCGCCGCCGGTGCCGCTGTTCAAGAAGCTCGATCCGAAGGTCGTCGACGAGGAGCTGGCCCGCCTGGCCGAGTGACCTCATCGTCCTTGCGGCCGATGGCGGAGGCGGCCCTCTTGACCGGCTTCGCCATCAGGACCGCCCAGCGTCACCTCGCTCCCGCCGGCCCGCCATGCCCGGGTGCCGAGGATGCCGTACCGCGTGGGGGCTAACTTGGATGTCGTGACCAAGCTTCCCGCCGCGCCAGAGCCGCTTTCCGCACCCGTGTTCGACAGTCACTGCCACCTCGACATCATGGTCGGCAACCGGCAGGCGTCGTCCGGCGACCCGGTGGCGCAGGCCGCGCAGCAGGCGGCGGCCAGCGTGCGGAGCATCCTCGACGACGCGCGGGCCGTCGGGGTGACGCGGCTGGTCACGATCGGCTACGACCTGGCCTCCTCCCGGTGGAACGCCGAGGTGGCGGCCGAGCAGGAAGGCGTCTACGCCGGCGTGGCCGTCCACCCCAACGAGGCCCACGAGGCCACGCCTGAGGTGCTGGCCGAGATCGAGGCGCTGGCCCGGCGGCCGGAGGTGCGCGCGGTGGGGGAGACGGGGCTCGACTACTACCGCGACTGGTCGAGCAGGGACGACCAGCACGCGAGCTTCCGTGCCCACATCGAGATCGCCAAGCGCACCGGCAAGGCGCTGGTCATCCATGACCGCGAGGCGCACGACGACGTGCTGAAGGTGCTGGCCGAGGAGGGGGCGCCGGAGAAGGTGGTGTTCCACAGCTTCTCCGGCGACGCCGAGATGGCGAAAAAGTGCGTTGAAGCGGGATATTTCATGTCGTTCTCCGGCCCGGTGACGTACAAGAACGCCGCCTACCTGCGCGAGGCCGCCGAAGTCGCGCCCGAGCAGCTCATGCTGGTCGAGACAGACGCCCCTTACCTGCCGCCCGTCCCGCACCGCGGCAAGCCCAACGCCCCCTACCTCATCCCCATCACCCTTCGTTGCCTGGCGGAGGTCAAGGGCGCCCATCCGGACCGGTTGTGCGAGGCGATCAGCGCCAACGGAGTCACGGTCTTCGGCGAGTGGTGACCATCGTTTGGTGAATCGCCGGATCCGGCGGCACGACCACGGTTAGCGTTCGGGCGTTTCCCGCCCGTAACCGGAGGTGGTCCGTGCGAGGCAAGAGGCGCGCGCCGCGCCCGCCGATCCCGTGGCGCTCCCCGTGGACGCCCGTCGTGTGCCTGGCGGGCGCGGTGGCGCTCGGCACGCTCGTGGCGGCGTCGCTGCTGGTCAAAGAGGTCTTCGTGGTCGTGGACGGCGAGCAGGCGGCCGTCCGCGGCTTCGCGCGGACCGTGGAGGAGGTGCTCACCGACGCCGGGATCACGGTGGGCGCAGGCGACGTCGTACGCCCGGCCGCGCGGGAACACGTCGCCGACGGCACCGTCATCGAGGTGCGCCGCGCCCGCCCGCTCACGGTGACCGTCGACGGCCGCACGAGCACGCACCTCGTCACCGCCACGAACGTCGCGGACGCCCTGACCGAGCTGGACATCGAGGCGGCGCGGGGCACGCTCTCCGCGCCGCCGGGCCACGCGGTGCCGCTAGCGGGAATGTCGCTCACCGTCCACACCAGGCGCGAGGTGCACGTCGTCGCGGGCAACCGGCGGCTCACCTTGCGGACGACCGCCAGGACCGTACGGCAGGTGCTCAAGCAGAGGCACATCGCGCCGCGCCCCGGCTACCTGGTGACCCCGCCGCTGGGCAGCTTCCCCGAGGACGGCACGGTCATCACGCTCACCCCGCAGCACATCGAGCCGGTCAAGCCCGCCGTGACGCGGCTCGACTGGGCCGCCCTGGCCGACTGCGTCGCCCACGGCGACCCGCTCGCCTACAACCCCGACGGGCCCCACTACGGTCTGTACCAGTTCAGCATGCGCGTGTGGGAGGCGGTGGGCGGCATCGGGCTGCCGAGCAGCTGGCCCGCGGAGGAGCAGACCTACCGGGCCCAGCTCCTCTACCAGCAGGTGGACGGCGACTGGGAGAGCCAGTGGCCGGGCTGTGGCGACCGCCTGGTCCGCTGACCACGTGCCCCCCTGGCGACCGCCTGGTCCGCTGACGGCGTGTTGCGTTGGCGACCGCCTGGTCCGCTGACGGCGTGTTGCGCTGGCGACGCCTGTTTCGCTGACCGCGTGTCCCGCTAACCGGCCACCGACACCCCGAAGTCGGCGCCCTCGCGCGGCTGCAGCGGCCGCGGCGTCTCCGCGTTGCGGCCCGTCACCGCCACCCTCCCGTACGGCTGCGCGTCCGGCTGGCCCACGAAGAGCTTGTTGCCGCTGAAGGCCACCGACCAGCCGAACAGCCCGTCGCGGGTCGGCAGGATACGTTCCTCGGAGGCGTCCTGCCACGACACCACCCGGACGCCTCCGCCGTAGGGCGCGCCGATGGCCAGCCTGCCGTCCTCGGAGGTGGCCAGCGAGAAGCCGGACGCCTGCCTGCCTGCCTGCGTCACCGTGCGCATGGGCTTCCTGCTCTCGTCGAGCAGTTGCACGTTCCCCGGGCCAGGCGAGCTCACCGCGTACCCGGCGCCGTCGGCGTAGGCCACCGCGTAGCCGTACCTGTCGCCCGAGGCGTTGGTCGGCGAGTCCAGCTTCACCGTCGTCAGCTTGGTCGCCAGGACGTCGTCGATGAAGACGACCGAGCCCGAGTCGATCTTGCCGTCCTCGACCTGGCGGCCCAGGCCGTCGTCGTTCTCGTACGGGACGCCGACGAGCAGCCCGTTCCCCGGCCCGTACGCCATGGACCAGCCGAACTGGTCGCCCACCTCGCTGTTGCCCCGCACGTCCACGGACTCCTGGCTGATCCTGCGCAGCTCGCCCGTGCCCTTGCGCACGTAGAGGGCGCCCACGTCGAGCAGCCGGTTCTCGTCCTCGTACGGCGCGCCGATCGCCACCAGGTCGCCACGCGCGGCCAGCGACCAGCCGAAGAGCGCGAACCGCTGCGGCCGGGCCGCCGTCAGCCGCTGCGGGGGCGAGGAGCCCGCACCGTAGACGACGTAGGCGGCCCCGGCGTCCTCGACGCCGTCGACGTCCGCGTACGGGGCGCCGATCACCAGGTCGGCGCAGGCGTCACCGTCGACCTTCGCCAGGCGTACCGACCAGCCGAACGCGTCGCCCCTGGCCAGGCCGGGAACAACGACGGGAACGACCTTGCCGCCCGACAGCACGTGCACCGACCCCTTCTGCCCGTCGCCGAACGGGTCGCCCACCGCCACGTCGGCCACGCCGTCACCGTCGAAGTCGGACTCTCCCGCGCACGCCGCCCCTGAGGCGGACACGAGCGGCATTCCCGCGGCGAGCAGGAGCGCGACGAGGGCGGATCGGATCATCACAGCGTGACCTCGATCTGCTTGCCGTTCTCCAGCATCGTCGCCGTCATCTTCACGGGCTTGCGGTAGTTGGGCAGGTCGAACACGAACGCGCTGTCCACCCGCCCGCCGGGCAGGATGGCCGGGGGCAGGGTGACGGCGGCCGGATC
Organism: Nonomuraea deserti; assembly: GCF_004348685.1. GTDB lineage: Bacteria > Actinomycetota > Actinomycetes > Streptosporangiales > Streptosporangiaceae > Nonomuraea > Nonomuraea deserti. Next base: position 16,421 of record NZ_SMKO01000181.1, read on the forward strand.
GTGCTCGGCGCCCCGGTCGTCGACCATGGAGACGACCGGCTGGGCCAGCGGCTTCCGCTCGCCACCCGGATTGATCATCGTCCAGCGGATGACGCAGAACTGGCCCCTGGACGCCGTCGACCCCTCGTACGTCTTCAGCCCGCATTCCGGGGCGGAGGCGACGACGGCGACGGGGTCGTCGAAGTCCGCGCCCAGCGCGAATCTGCGGCCCACGTCGTTGGGGCGCGCGCCGGTGGCTCCCGGGGAGGCGGCGCCCACGTCGCCGGGGGTGGTGCCGGTACGGCCGGAGGTCACGATCAGCACGCCGGCCGTCACGACGATGGCCAGCACGGCGGCCGCGGCGGCGATGAGCCAGCGGGTGCCGGACGTCCTCGACCCGCCGAGCGTGGCCGGCTCGTCGTCGGCCCGGTCCGTGGGGGTGCTCCGCTCGCCGGGCCGGGTGTCCGTGCTGGTCGCGCCCGGCGGCTCCGGCCACCGTCCCGTGGGCTTTGTGCCGCGCTGGACGGGCTGCGGCGCTCCGTCCTGGTCGTGCCGGACGTCCCAGCGGGCCAGCTCGTTCCTGGCGGCCTGCTCCTCGCGCCGCGCCCTTTCCTCGACGGACGCCTGCGTCTGGCCGGACGAGCTCTCCCGAGGGTCTCCCGCACCGGGCTGCGGAACGCTGGAGCCCTCGTGACTCGGGTCGCCCGGCGGCTTCGGGCGGCCGGGGCCGGGAGGGCTTCCCGGGCTGCCGATCACCGGCTCCCGGCGGGTGGCGTCGTCCGGCCGGGGCGTCGTGAACGTGGCCGTGACGTCCGGATCGTCCTCCTGCGGCGGCCGCCAGTCGTTCAGCATCTCCGTCGCCACCAGCGTGGGCGGGTTGATCGACGGCGTGGGGGTGTTCCCTCCCACCAGCGCGATCAGCAGATCCTGCGCCGTCGGGCGCTGCGCGGGGTCCATCGAGGTGGCCAGCCGGACGAGGTCGTCCAGCGGCGCGGGCAGCGTACCCAGGTCGGGCTGGGTGTTCAGGACACGGTGGGCCAGCGTGATGGGGTCGCCCCGGCCGAACGGGTGCCGCCCGTTGCCCGCGTACGCCACCAGGCAGCCCCAGGCGAAGATGTCGGCCGCCGGGCTGACCGGCTCGCCGCGCACCTGCTCGGGCGCCCACCAGCCCGGGCTCCCCAGGAGCTCGCCGGAGAGCGTGAACCCGCTCTCCCGGTCGAGCGCCCTGGCGATCCCGAAGTCGATCACCCGGGGCCCGGACAGCGAGAGGATCACGTTCGCCGGTTTGAGGTCCCTGTGCACGAGCTCGGCCACGTGGATGGCCGCCAGCGCCGCCGCGACCCCCAGCGCGACGCCGTGCAGCGGGCCCGGATCCAGGGAGCCGTGCTTCGATATCTGGTCCGACAGGGGGGTGCCCGCGATGTACTCGGTCACCATGTAGGGCCTGCCGTCCCCGGTGTTGCCGTTGTCCAGCACCTGGGCCGTACAGAACGACGCCACCCGCCGGGCGCTGTCGACCTCCGCGTGGAACCTGGCCGCGAACCCCTCCTGGTTGGCGAACTCCGCCTTCACGACCTTGAGTGCCACGAACCGCCCCGTCGGCGCCCGTGCGAGGAACACGGTCCCCATGCCCCCCTCGCCTAACCGCCCGAGCAGGCGGTACGGCCCCACCTCCCGCAAGTCCGTCGGGCGTAGGGGCGCGGCGCCCGTTGGCTCCATGAGGGACGTCCCTTCCTGTTCCACGCCATCCTCTCCTTTGGTCTCCCCGTACGCCATCGCAGGTTCTTCGATGCGGGAGACTGATGGGATGATGAGGCTGTTGGGCCCTGCGGAAATACGTATTTTGGCGAACAAGCTAGATCTTCGTCCGACAAAAAAGCTAGGACAGAACTTCGTGATCGACGGGGGCACCGTCCGCCGCATCGTGCGCGTGGCCGATCTGTCCTCCGATGACGTCGTCATCGAAGTGGGGCCCGGCCTCGGCTCGCTCACCCTGGAGCTCCTGGCATCGGCCGCGCACGTGGTGGCCGTCGAGATCGATCCGGTGCTCGCCCACCAGCTTCCCATCACGGTCGCCGACCGAGGCGCCTCCGAGCAGCTCACGGTGATCAACGCCGACGCCATGAAGATCTCCGAGACCGACCTGCTGGGCTTCACCCCCACGGCCCTGGTGGCCAACCTCCCCTACAACGTGGCCGTCCCGGTGGTGCTCCACCTCCTGGAGGTCCTGCCGTCGCTGCGCAAGGGCCTGGTCATGGTGCAGTCGGAGGTGGCCGACCGCCTGGCCGCCGGCCCCGGCTCCAAGGTGTACGGGGTTCCGTCGGTCAAGGCCGCCTGGTACGCGGACGTGCGCAGGGCGGGCCCGGTCGGCCGGTCGGTCTTCTGGCCCGCACCCAACGTCGATTCCGGGCTGGTCTCCCTGGTCCGCCGCGAGCAGCCCGCCACGACGGCGTCGAGGGAACAGGTGTTCGCGGTGATCGACGCGGCCTTCGCGCAGCGCCGCAAGACCCTGCGCGCGGCCCTGGCCTCGTGGGCGGGCAGCCCGGCCCAGGCGGAGGCCGCGCTCAGAGCCGCCGGAGTGGACCCTTCGGCCCGCGGCGAGCAACTCGACATCCACGCGTTCGTCCGCATAGCCGAGTCCACCCCCTGATCGGCCCGCCCGACGGGAGCGCACCACGACCCGCCTGATCGTGCCGACCCCGGCATGCCCGGGATCGCCGCGGGCCGCGGGCCGTGCGCCGCCGGTCGTGCCGTGTCAGCGCTTCGGCCGGCGATGACGAGCGAACCAGGCTCGTGACGACCGCGGCACCAGGAGCAGCAGGATGGTCGCGCAACCGGCCGGGACGAGAGCGATGACGGCCCCGGCGATCAGCGGTGTGTACTCGCCCGCGACGGATCCGCCCTGCATGATGAGACCGACCAGTACGAGCCCACCTTGGAACAACGCGACGGCGCTGAAGACGATCGCAAGCAGTCTGGGACCGCGCCACCCCTGCCACAGTCCCCACGCTGTAGCGGCGCCTAACAGTCCGAAGAGCGCGAGGGACGTGCGGGTGACGATCAGCGCGGCAGAGATCAGACCGACCACTGTCACGGCCGTGATGACGGGCAGGGGAGGCATGGTTGCTTCCGGGGGGCACATGACGGGACACCCTATAGACCATGCTGTGGGGCCTTATCGCGTAGAACGCGCGGTCAGGGGGTGAAGTTGTGTGGGCTTGTCGCGCGGGACGTGCGGTCAGGGGTGAAGAGGGACACGTTGTGTGGGACGCGTCGGGCGGGACGTGCGGCCAGGGGTTGAAGACGGACACGGCCTGTGGGACGTGTTGCGCGGGACGTGCGGCCAGGGGGCGGAGATGGACACGTTGTGTGGGGCTTGTCGCGTAGAACGCGCAGCCCGAGGGCGAAGCGGCCCTTGACTTCGAACCGGCCCGAACCTCAACTCTCACCCCTATACGGTGCCGTCAGGGGTCGGTGGTGACCGTGCGGAGGCGGCCGTAGCGGTCGGTGAAGCGGGCGACCGGCCGGCAGTCGGCGCCTTCAGAGCCGAGCGGCACCTGCCACAAGCGCTCCCCGCGCTGGGCTCCACCCACAGCGAACCGCCGGCGTACGCCAGGCCGGACGCGAGGCCTCATCACCTGCCCTCGGGTCCAGATGCCCGCGGGCCCCTTGGCGAGGCGTCCACATAGCCATGGGCGGACCTCCGGGCAGGGCCTGTCCACAGCCCAGCACCGTCGCCACCCCGTCATCCACAGAACGCCGCTCGCCTCCTCCTCTCCTCACCCCGCCGGTTCATCCTGGCTTCCCGAACTCACGTACGAACCCGGGAGGCTCACATGCTCCGACGCATCGCACTCGTCTGGCTCGCCCTCGGCGGCGGCCTCTGCACCACGCTCCTCGCCGTCCCCGATCCGGCCCTGGCGCAGCTGAAACGCACCTCGACCAGAGGCGAGACAGCCGCCGCCGCGGCCCTCGGCCAGTTGGGCGTCTCCTTCAGCTGGGGCGGAGGTTCGGCGAAGGGCCCCACCATCGGCATCGGGAGAGGAGCCGCCACGACCGGCTTCGACTGCAGCGGCCTGACCCTTTACGCCTGGTCCAGAGCCGGGGTGCGGCTGAGCCACTACACCGGCGCCCAGTTCCGCCAGGGCCGCAGGATCCCGCTGAGCGCTCGCCGCCGAGGCGACCTGCTGTTCTTCGGCGGTGGCACGGGGGACCCCACCCACGTGGCCCTGTTCCTCAGCGGCGGCGTCATGATCCATGCCCCCAAGACGGGCGACGTGGTGCGAAAGGTCAACTTCCTACGCTCGCCCTACTTCCGCTCCGCATTCCGCGGTGTCGTACGCCCGGGCTGACCACTATCCGAGCCCGCCCCCGGGCCCGCCACGGCCAGGCTCGCCCCTCACCTTCCAGAACAGACCTCAACCAACTCCTTGACCAGGCCGGAGAGCAATGCCTGGTCCTCCTGCCTGGACGGCTCATATTCCATGAGCCCCAGGCCCGCCACCTCATACCGTTCGGCGATGGCGCCGACCAGAGCCAGGAGCTGATCAGGATGCAGCCCACCAGGCGTCGGACAGCCGACGCTCGCGAAGACCTGCGGATCGAGCACGTCAAAATCAATGTGCACATAAACGACCGCCGCGCCCCGCGAAGACCCGGCCGCTGCGTCGGCCGCCGTACTGGGAAAAGACCCGGCCGTTGTGTCGGCCGGGGTGTCGTGGGAGGACCTGGGTGTTGTGTCGGCCGGGGTGTCGTGGGAGGACCTGGGTGTTGTGTCGACCGCCGTGCCGCGCGAAGAATCGGCTGCTGCGTCGATAGGGGTGTCGTGGCAGGCCGCGACCGCCGTGTCGAGCGGAGTGCCGTGGCAGGCCGCGACCGCGTCCAGGAGGGCCGTGGCATCCGCCTCCCTGACATGCCGGATCCCCCGGGCTCTGACGAATTCCGCCTCTGCGGTGTCGAGATCGCGCCCGCCGGCCAGCACGATACGCTCCGGCCGCACCGCCACCTCCGGCACCAGCCCTTCGGGACCCTCTCCGGTGAGCGCGCGCAGCACCATCCCGTGATAAGCCCCGGAAGGCGACGACTCAGGCGTGTTCAGATCGCCATGAGCGTCGAACCAGACGACGACCAGCCGATCACCAAACCGCTTCCGCGCCGCCGCCACAGGCTCCAACTCGACCCCGCAGTCGCCGCCGACGGTGACCACCAGCCCATCACGCGCCCGCCCGACCGCCTCCCGTACCCTGGCGGCGGTGCCGACAAGATCGTCATCAGCGTCGACCGGCACCCGATGATCGGCGTCCACCATGTCGGCGAGCAACCGCGCGCCCTCCCTCAGGCGCTGCGCCGTGGGAGCCCCCGACCCCCGCCACTGCGGCACCTCGATCACCGTCACCTCAGCCAATTCACACACCCTCCTCACTCGCCACACCACCGCCCGGACCCAACCACCTACACCGTCCGCCGTCCGCCGTCCGCCGTCCTGACGAGCCTGCCGTCCTGACGAGGGTTGCGTCCACGGGAGTGGTGTACGAGTTTGGCCTGGTCGCAGGCGTGGCGTCGTGAAATGAAGACGGCCATCGAGTGATCCTTCGAGTAGCTAGATCGAGATCGAAGGAGAACCAGTCGATGGCC
>NZ_SMKO01000182.1 GCF_004348685.1 Nonomuraea deserti
CCGGGCGGGGAGCCTGGGAGGGAGATCGTGGGCCGCACTTCGGTGCCTGCGGCGTCGGCCGTACAGCGGGCTCAGGTCGAGACGGCTATCAGGGACGTCGGCGAGGCGGCCGCGTCCGGGCTGCCCGGCCCGTGGGCGGGGGCGGTGCGGCACGCGGCGCGCTCGCGCTCCCAGGACCTGGCGGACGCGGTGGACAGGGCGGTCGCCAGGACGTCCGCCGGCGCGACCAGGCGACCTCGATGGTGGCGGGCGGTGAACGCGCTGCAGTGGCTGGTGTTCGCGACCATGGTGGCCGGCGCGCTGTGGCTGGGCGTGCTGTTCGGGATGGACTACCTGCGCCTGCCGCAGCCGCCGCTCCCGACCGCCGGCGTGGTGCCGTGGCCGACGGTGCTGCTGGTGGGAGGGGCGCTGGCGGGCGTGCTGATCGCGCTGTTGGCGAGGCTGGCCGCCTGGGCGGGTGGCAGGCGCAGAGCCCGCCGTACGTCCCGAGCCCTGCGCGCGGCCATCGGCCAGGTCAGCAAGGACTTCGTGCTGGATCCGGTGGAAGCGGAGCTGGACAGGTACGCGCGCTTCACCGAGGCGCTCGAGCTGGCCCGATCCTGAACGGGTCCCGGTCGCGGCCGGGCCGGCTCGCAGCGGCGGACAGGGCACCGTGCAGAGCTCCCCGAAACGTTCCCCGGGCTCGGGCGGCCCCGTTTCACCCTGTTCCGAGCGAACCGGAGATCGTGCGGAGCCCCGACAGGAGCGGGCGCAGGAGGGGATGGGAGTCGGCCCCGCGGCGTACGGCGGCGAAGACGCGGCGCTCCGGCCCCGGCGTGTGGCGTACGACGACCCCGGGCAGCGCCATGTCGCGCAGCGCCAGCCGCGGCACGAGAGCCACCCCCGCGCCCGCGCCCACCAGGGCGACCACGGCGCGGAAGTCGTCGGAGCAGTGGGCGAGGTCCGGCGTGAAGCCCGCCTGCCGGCAGGCGAACGCGATCACGTCGTGCACCGGATTGCCCGGATAGGGGCCGATCCACGTCTCGGAAGCGAGCGACTCCAGGGTGGCCGACCCCGCCAGGGGATGGTCGCGGGGGAGGACCAGGTCGAACGGCTCGGCGTACAGCGGCATGCGCGACAACCGGCGGTCGGAGGCGTCGGGCGCGTCCCGGTATTCCACCGCGATCGCCAGGTCCACCTCCCCGTCGAGCAGCATGGCCAGGCTCTGGTCGCCCTCGGCGTCGAGCACGCGTACGCGCAGGCCGGGGGAGGTGGAGCGCAGGGCGGCGATCGTGGGCGAGAGCACGGCGCTGATCGCGGTGGCGAAGCAGGCCACGGTGGCCTCGCCCGCCTCGCCCGTGGTGTACGCGGCCACCTCGGCCTCGGCGCGTTCGAGCTGGGCGAGGACCTCGTTGGCGTGGGCGAGCATGATCTTGCCGACCGCGGTCAGGTGCACGCCGCGCCCGTCACGCGTGAGCAGGCGGTGGCCCACCTCGTGTTCCAGGGCGGCGAGCTGCTGGGACACGGCCGAAGGGGTGAGGTGCAGCGCCGCCGCCGCGGCGGTGACCGTGCCGTGGTCGGCCACCGCGCGCAGCGTACGCAGCCGCCGCGTGTCTATCACGCAGCGAGAATACTGACCCGCCCGGCCCTCTCACGCGGCGAGGCACCCGGGCCGGCGGGGTTCGGCTCAGCCGCGGGCCTGGATGAAGGCCTGGATCGCGCGGTCGACGTCCTCCTCCGAGTGCGCGGCCGACAACTGGACGCGGATCCTGGCCTGGCCGTGCGGCACGACAGGGTAGGAGAAGCCGATCACGTAGACGCCGAGGTCGAGCAGGCGCTCGGCCAGGGCGCCCGCCTCGGCGGCGTCGCCGATCATCACGGGCACGATGGGGTGGTCGCCGGGCAGGATGTCGAACCCGGCCGCGGTCATCTCGCCGCGGAAACGGGCGGTGTTGGCGCGCAGCCGCTCGCGGGCGTCGTTCGAGCTCTCCAGCAGGTCGAGGATGCGCAGCGACGCGGCGGCGATGACGGGGGCGAGCGAGTTGGAGAACAGGTACGGGCGCGAACGCTGGCGCAGCAGCTCGCAGATCTCCTTGCGGGCCGAGACGTAGCCGCCGCTGGCCCCGCCCAGCGCCTTGCCCAGCGTGCCGGTGATGATGTCGATCCGGTCGGTGACGCCGTGCAGCTCGGGCGTGCCGCGCCCGGTGGGCCCGACGAAGCCGACGGCGTGCGAGTCGTCGACCATCACCATGGCGTCGTACCGCTCGGCCAGGTCGCAGATGTCGCGCAACGGCGCGAGATATCCGTCCATGGAGAACACGCCGTCGGTCACGATCAGCCGCCGCCGCGCCTCCGACGCCTCCTTCAGCCTGGCCTCCAGCTCGGCCATGTCGCGGTTGGCGTACCGGAACCGCTTGGCCTTGGAGAGCCGGATGCCGTCGATGATGCTGGCGTGGTTGAGCGCGTCGGAGATCACCGCGTCCTGGGCGTCGAGCAGCGTCTCGAAGACGCCGCCGTTCGCGTCGAAGCAGGAGCTGTAGAGGACGGTGTCCTCCATGCCGAGGAAGTCGGACAGGCGGGATTCGAGCTCCTTGTGCACCTCCTGGGTGCCGCAGATGAAGCGTACGGACGCCATCCCGAACCCCCACCGGTCGAGCGCCTCCTTGGCGGCCTCGACCACCGTGGGGTCGTCGGCCAGGCCCAGGTAGTTGTTGGCGCAGAAGTTCAGCACCTCGCGGCCGGCCACGCTCACCTGGGAGCTCTGCGGGGTGCTGATCACGCGCTCGGGCTTGAGCAGCCCGGCCTCGGTGATCTCGTCGAGCGTCGTACGCAGTTGCTCGCGCACGTTCGTGAACATCAGGCGCTCCTGTCGGTGGTCGTGGCCGCTTCGGCCGGTGTTGCGCTCCAGTCCAGGATGACCTTGCCCGCGCGGCCGCTGGCGGCCGTGTCGAAGGCGGCGTCGAAGTCGTGGTACGGGAAGCGGTCGGTGATCACAGGGGAGAGGTCGAGGCCTTTCTCCAGCAGCACGGACATGTTGTACCAGGTCTCGTACATCTCGCGGCCGTAGACCCCCTTGATGGTGATCATGGACGTCACGACGGTGGCCCAGTCGACGGCGAACTCCTCGGCGGGCAGCCCGAGCATGGCGATCTTGCCGCCGTGGGTCATGCCGGCGATCATGTCGCGGAGCGCGGCCGGGTTGCCGGACATCTCCAGCCCCACGTCGAAGCCCTCGCGCAAGTGGAGCCGGCGCATGCCCTCGGTGATCGGGGATCTGGAGACGTTGAGCGCGAGCGAGACGCCGAGCTTGCGGGCCAGGTCGAGCCGCTCGTCGCTGACGTCGGTGATCATCACGTTGCGCGCGCCCACGTGCGTGGCCACGGCCGCGGCCATGAGCCCGATCGGGCCCGCGCCGGTGATCAGCACGTCCTCGCCGACCAGGGGGAACGAGAGCGCGGTGTGGACGGCGTTGCCGAACGGGTCGAAGATGGCGGCCACGTCGGGATGGACGGGGATGCGGTGCACCCAGACGTTCGAGGCGGGCAGGGTGACGTACTCGGCGAACGCGCCGTCCCTGTGGACGCCCAGCCCGATCGTGTTGCGGCACAGGTGCCTGCGGCCGGCCATGCAGTTGCGGCACTTGCCGCAGACGAGGTGCCCCTCGCCGCTGACGAGGTCGCCGGCGGTGATGTCCTCGACGTCGGGCGCCACCTCGACCACGTGGCCGGAGAACTCATGCCCCACAATCAACGGAGGTTTCAGGGTATGCCGCGCCCAATCGTCATATTTCCGGATATGTAGGTCGGTGCCGCAGATGCCGGTCCGCAGGACCCGGATCTTCACCTCGCCGGGCCCCACCTCCGGCTCCGGCACGTCCACCAGCGCGAGGCCGGGTTCGTCCCGCTCCTTGACCAGCGCCTTCATGCGCGTCCCCCTACGTCGAACCATCAGTAACGCACTGTGCCCGTTCCCCTTCGAGCGTGTCCATCGAGGGTTTCTTAAGTGCCCCCACAGCACAGCTTCACGCCGCCGACCGGCAGCAGGCGCCCTGTACTATTCGACCGCCTTCGGAAGGAACACACGTGAACGACATGCGTATCGGCGTCATCGGGCTCGGCCTGCGCACGAGCCTCGCCCTGGCGGCCCACCGCCCCGGCAAGGGCTCTGTGGTGGCCGCCCTGTGCGACTCCGACCCGGCAGTGCTCAAGAGACAGGCCGGCCGCTTCCAGACGGAGCTGCTGACCGAGCACCACCACGAGCTGCTCGGCAGGGACGACCTCGACGCGGTCATCGTGATGACGCCCGACGACACGCACGAGCGCATCGCCGTCGACTGCCTGGAGGCGGGCAAGGCCGTCTACCTTGAGAAGCCGCTGGCCATCACCGTGGAGAGCGCCGACCGCATCCTGCGCGCCGCCCGGCGCACCGGCACCCGCCTGTACGTCGGCCACAACATGCGCCACATGGGTGTGGTCCGCCTGATGCGCGACATCATCCGCAAGGGTGTCATCGGCGAGCCGAAGACCGTCTGGGTGCGCCACTTCGTCTCCTACGGCGGCGACTACTACTTCAAGGACTGGCACGCCGACCGCACCCGGACCACCGGGCTGCTGCTGCAGAAGGCGGCGCACGACCTCGACGTGATCCACTGGCTCGCGGGCGGCTACACCACCAGGGTCAACGCGTTCGGCGACCTGATGCTCTACGGCGACCTGCCGCGCCGCGATCCCGGCACGCCACGGCCGGACGGCTGGCTCCAGGACTACACCTGGCCACCGTCCGGGCATCGGGACCTGCACCACGTCGTGGACGTCGAGGACGTCTCCGTCATGAACATGCGCCTGGACAACGGCGTCATCGCCGCCTACCAGCAGTGCCACTTCACGCCCGACTACGTGCGCAACTACACGGTCATCGGCGCCGAGGGCCGCCTGGAGAACTTCGGCGACGGTCCCGGCGACACGGTCAAGGTGTGGAACACGGGGCCCACGGGCTACCGGGGCGACGGCGACATCACGTACAAGGTGCCCGCCGCGCAGGGCACGCACGGGGGCGCGGACGCCGAGATCGTGACGGAGTTCCTCGGGTTCGTCAGGGACGGCGGCGTGACGGACACCTCGCCGGTGGCGGCACGGATGAGCGTGGCGGCGGGCTATATGGCGACGATGTCGCTGCGGAACGGCGGCATGCCGTACGACGTGCCGGACCTCGACCCCGAGCTGGCCGCGTACTTCGACCGCGGGCAGGTGGAACCGGAGTAGGCGGGCGGACAGTAGATATATGTGGATATACGCACCCGGATCCGGGATGGAGACAGGGCGGCTTTCGGAGAGCTCTTCGACGAGTGCTCCAAGGCCGTGTACAACCATGCCTTCCGCCTGACCGGCGACTGGTCCACGGCCGAGGACGTGACGGCGCTGACGTTCCTCGAAGGCTGGCGGTTACGCGGCCGCATCGACCCCGACGGCGGCTCCCTGCGGCCGTGGCTCCTGGGCATCGCCACCAACGTGACCCGCAACATGCGCAGGGCCGCCCGCAGGCACGACGACGCCCTGGCCAGGCTGCCCAGAGGCGAGCCGGTGCCCGACTTCGCCGACGAGGTCGTGGGCCGGATCGAGGACGCCGAACGGCTGGCCGGAGTGCGTGCGGCGTACGGCCGGCTGCGCCGCCAGGAGCAGGACGTGTTCGCGTTGTGCGTCTGGGCGGGCCTCGACTACGCCTAGGCGGCCGAAGCGCTGGGCGTACCGGTCGGCACGGTGAAGTCGAGGCTGTCCAGGGCGCGCAGGAAACTCGCCGCCGCGGGGGAACCGCCGCCGCCGGGCCGACAGGTAGTAGGTGACAGAGGCCCCGACAAAGAGGAGATCCGATGAACCGGCCGGCCGAACGTGATCTTCCTGAGGGCCGTCACCGACAGCTCAAGGAGTTCGTGATGACCGAGATCGACAAGCCCGCGAAGCGGCGGGTCCCGCGCCTCGCCGTGCTGGCGCCCGTCCTGGGCCTGGCGGCGGCCGCCGCGGTGGCCGTGCCGCTGCTCTTCGGCGGCACCCCCGCGTACGCGGTGGAGAAGCGCCCCGACGGCCTCATCGACATCACCATCAACGAGGTCAAGGACCCCGAGCAGCTCCAGGAGGACCTGCGGGCCATGGGAGCGAACGTGGTGGTGACCTACATCCCCCGCGGCAAGAAGTGCAGCCCGCAGCCGCGCAGCAGCCACTTCCTGAGCAAGGAGGAGGCGCCGCTGGCGCCGTTCCCGCTGCCCGGAGGTAAGACCGAACCGGGCTTCACCATCGACCCGCGGGTGATCGGCGAGGGGCAGACGGGGGTTCTGGAGTTCAGCGTTTCGGAGAACGACGGCGGGGTCGTCGCGGGGATCTGGGCCCGCGTGGGGCAGGACCCGATCGCCGGGTGCGAGCTGGTGGACACGGCCGACGCACCTCTGTCGCACTGATCCCAGGACTCCGGCGCCCGCCACACGAAGAACGTGTGGCGGGCGCCGTCGTGCGTTAGCTGGAACGCCAGGGTTGGAATCGCCGTACTAACCGTGCAACACTGTTGCAAGGTTGGTACATGGTCAGTAGAGGAAGACATCAGCACAACGAGATCAATGCGGCCCTCAGGGCGATCCGCAAGTTCGAGTGGTTGACCGTGGTGGAGAGCCACAACGGGCATCGCTGGGGATGGATCGAATGCGCCTGCGGTGACCCTGTGCAGTCAGTCTGGTGCACGCCGCGTAACCCGGGCAACCACGCGAAGCGCATTCTCCGATGGGTCAGCGAGCACGCGGAGTGCGCAAAGAACGAGGAGAGGTCATGATCACGTGGGACTTCCGCGTCACTCTGAATCGAGCAGCCACAGATGAGGAGCTGGACGCCCTGTTCGAGGCCGGTCTCGATGACTGCAGCGTTTCGACCCTCAAAGACGGCAGAACTTACGTCATGTGCGATCGCGAGGCGGAGACCTTGCTCGACGCGATCGCATCCGTTCTCACCCAGATCAGGACGGTTCCGGGTCTCTGGGCCACCGGCGTCGGTCACGACGACGGGGTGACGCTGGGGGACGCGGCGCGCCGTCACGGGGGCCGGACGCAGGCCAGCCTCCGGCAGCTCGCCGCGGGCCAGCGCGGCCCGGGTGGGTTTCCGAAGCCGCTGATCGAGGCTGACAACATCAGCCTCTACTCCTGGGCCGAGATCTCGGAGTGGCTGCGGACCAGGATGGGCGACGACATCGCCCCGGCCAACCGCGACATCGTCATCGCCGATGCGGCGGTCAAACTGGCCTGCCGGGCCCGCGAGGCTCATCGGCAGGCCCAGGTGGCTCACATCTACGAGATCGCCTCCTGATCCTGTGGCGGCCGGCTCCCACCCCTCAACTGACCTGCCGGCCGCCCGGATCGGCGCTCCCTGACCGGAGGCCTCAGCGCTCGGCCTCCGTCGGCTTCTTGTCCAGGTCGGGGAACGCGGCCGGCTCCCGTACACCCTGCGTGAGCTGGCGCGTCCCCTTCGGGCTCTCGGCATCCTGGGCGTCGGCCACGGCCTCGGCCGCGGCCTCTGCGGCCTTGGCGGCCTCCTCCTCCGCGGCCGAGCTCTCCGGCATGTGCTCGCGGGTGGCCGCCGACTTCGGCAGGGCCTCCGTGAACGCCTTCGACACCCCCTGCAGCGCCGACGTGACCTCGCTCGGGATCACCCAGAACGTGTTGCCGTCGCCCTGCGCGAGCTGGGGCAGCACCTGGAGGTACTGGTAGGCCAGCAGCTTGGGGTCGGGGTCGTTGCGGTGGACGGCCTGGAAGACCTGGTCGATGGCGCGCGACTGGCCCTCGGCCTCCAGGATGGCGGCCGTGCGCTGGCCTTCGGCACGCAGGACCCGGCTCTGCTTCTCACCCTCGGCGGTGAGGATCTGCGACTGCCGCTGGCCCTCGGCGTTGAGGATGGCGGCGCGCTTGTCGCGCTCGGCCCGCATCTGCTTCTCCATCGCGTCCTTGATGGTCTTCGGCGGGTCGATGGCCTTGATCTCTACGCGGTTGACGCGCAGCCCCCACTTGCCGGTGGCCTCGTCGAGGACGCCGCGCAGCTGGCTGTTGATGGTGTCGCGGGAGGTCAGGGTCTTCTCCAGGTCCATGGAGCCGACGACGTTTCGCAGCGTCGTGACGGTGAGCTGCTCGACGGCCTGGATGTAGTTGGCGATCTCGTACGCCGCCGCGCGCGGGTCGGTGACCTGGAAGTAGAGGACGGTGTCGATCTCGACGACCAGGTTGTCCTCGGTGATGACGGGCTGGGGCCGGAAGGAGATGACCTGCTCACGGAGGTCGATCATGGGGTACACGCGGTCGATGTAGGGGATGACGAAGTTGAGGCCGGGCTTGAGCGTGCGCTGGTAGCGGCCGAGCCGCTCCACGTTGCGCGCCCGCGCCTGCGGGATGATCCGCACTGCTTTGAGCACGGTGAACACCGCGAAAAGTATGATGAAGATTCCGACCAGCAAGAGCGGATCCATGAGTCACTCCCGGGGATAGACGAGGGCTGTCGCCCCTTCGATCTCGATGATGTCGACGGTCGCCCCTGTGGGGATCACCAGGGTTTCGTCGTACGCGCGCGCGGACCACTCCTCACCCCCGATGCGCACGCGACCGTCGCGGCCCGTCACCTCCGAGACCACATAGGCGGGCTTGCCGACGAGTGCTTCCACCCCGAATCGTTGCAGAGCCGGCTGCTTGATATGGCGCATCGCGATGGGCCTGAGCACCAGCAGGCCGGCGGCTGACGAAGCGGCGAAGAATATTAACTGCAGGGGAACGGGCAAGCCCAGCGCCGCGGTGGCGGCGGTCAGGAGAGCGGCCGCACCCAGGAGCCCGAGCGAGGCCGTGAGCGTGAATATCTCGGCCACGCCAAGGACGACAGCGAGGATTACCCAGATGATCCATTCATCCATGTCCGGCCCTCCTACTAGGACAACGGGCCTGCACCGGCGGGTTGTTCCCCTTGCTCTAAGGTAGTCCTGGATTCACCCTTGCGGCACCCATGGGTGCGCCGTAACCGGTTTTCGGAAGCGCGCTCCCTTGCTGCCATTTCTCCCACGGGAGTTGCCAGAAACCCCACCGTTGTCCCATTCGAGGGTGCGGTCGGTGCCGGTGATGACGAACGGATCGCCGCGCAGGGTGGTGGTGTAGAACCACTCCGCCTGGTTTGGCCGGGAATTGATGCAACCGTGGCTGACGTTTTCCCGACCCTGCGCCCAGAGGTTGTCCATGGCGTGCACGTATTCGCCGGTGTCGGAAATGCGTACGGCATGCTCGATCATCATGTCGTAAAAACCTGGCTCGCCCTCGTCGCGGCCCGGTGAAACCATGCGGACCGGATTGCCTTTGTCCATGGTCAGGTGGATGCCGCTGGTCGTGGTGTATTCGTCAGTGGTGGCCATGCCCGCGCTGATGGCGATGCGCCGCACGACCTGTCCGTCGCGGCGGACGACCATCTGGTGTGTCCTGGTGTCGACCGTGCTGGTCTGCGAGCGGCCCACGGTGAAGGCGAACGTGGAGTCGACTGCGCCCTGGAGCCCGCGGGCCGCGCGCACGCCGGCCAGGTGCGCCGTGACGGTGACCTGCTGCCGGGGCGCCCAGAACTCCCGGGGACGGTAGATCACCCGCGTGTCGCTGGTCCACCGCCACGCGCCCTCCACCGGGTGCTCGGCCGTGACCTCGAGCGCGCGCTCGACGGCCGCCCGGTCTTCCACGGGGGTGTCGAAGTCGATGATGATCGGCATGCCGGTGCCGACCGTCTCGCCGGGGAGCGGGGCGGTGGCGGCCACCTGGAACGTGCGCCTGGCCGCGCGGGTGCGGAAGCGGCCCAGCGCCAGCGTCGCGGGGCCGCCGGCGACCGTGGCCGTGGCGCTCACCGTGTATTCGGCCGCGGGTTTGAGCGTCCAGTCGGAGCGCCAGACCGTGCGCGATCGATCGAGCCCGCCGGGCACGGGCTCGCCGCCTTCGTGAACCATGACCTGGGTGAGCGCGCCGCCCCGCGCCTTGATCACCAGCCCGCGGTCGGTGCGGGCGCGCTTGGCGTCGAAGGGCGGCCACACGCGCACCACGGGCGGGGCCGGCGAGGTCTCGGCCGGGAACGACGCGCAGCCGCAGACCAGGAGGAAGGCGACAACGGTCACCACGGCACGCCGCATGTCACTCCTGCTTTCCGAGGGATGAGAGGGCTCCCTAGGGTAGCGGTGTGTCAGCATGCAAGCACGCGGAGTGACTTATCGGACGGTTCCGGAAACCTCCCCCAACGTCAGGTCGCCGGCCGTCGCCCGGATCGTCACGGTGTCGCCGTCCTGCAGGAAGGCGCGGGTCTCGCCGCTGGCCAGCTTGATCGGGTCGGCGCCGTTCCACGTCAGCTCGGTGAGCGAACCCCGCTCGCCGCGTTCGGGGCCCGAGATCGTGCCGCTGGCGAAGAGGTCTCCGGTGCGCAGCGAGGCGCCGTTCACCGTCATGTGCGCGAGCATCTGGTCGGGCGTCCAGTACATCGCCGCGTACGGGGGCCGCGACACGGTCTCGCCGTTGAGCACGACCTCCAGCGTGATGTCGAGCCCCCAGTCGCCCTGCCTGCGCAGGTAGGCGGCGGGCTCGGGGTCCTGGGGGCGGCCGGGGATCCTGGGCAGCGCCTCCAGCGGCGTGACCCACGGAGAGACGGACGTGGCGAACGACTTGCCCAGGAACGGCCCGAGCGGCACGTACTCCCAGGCCTGGATGTCGCGCGCGCTCCAGTCGTTGACCAGCGTCACCCCGAACACGTGCTCCTCGAACGCCCCCGCGGGCGAGCCGTGATCAGTCGGCACGCCCACCACGAACCCCAGCTCGGCCTCGATGTCGAGCTTCCTGCACGGCCCGAACACCCCCGCGCCGAGCTGGCCGTGCGGGCGCCTGACCGGTGTGCCCGACACGACGACGGTGCCCGACCTGCCGTGGTAGCCGACCGGCAGGTGCCGCCAGTTGGGCTTCAGCGGCTCGTCGCCGGGGCGGAGGATCTTGCCGAGGTTGCTCGCGTGGTCGATCGAGGCGTAGAAGTCGACGTAGTCGGCGACCTCGAACGGCAGGTGCAGGCTCACCTGCTCCAGCGGGATCAGGTGTGCCTCCGTCACCGAGAGGTCGCCGGTCAGTTTGTTCTGGATCAGGTTCCTGGTGTCGTGCCAGGCGGCGCGGCCCCTGGCCATGAACGGGTTGAGCGTGGGGGCGGCGAACACCTCGTCGTGCAGCGCCGGCGCCAGGTCGAGCACCTTGTCGCCGTACCGTACGCCGACCCTGGGCGCCTGTCCCGGGCAGGAGAAGACTCCGTAGGGCAGGTTGTCGACTCCCCAGCTCATGCGTTCACCTCCACGAGTCCGAGCGCGCGCAGGTCCTCGACGGGCGTGCCGGTGCTGCACGAGCCGTAGCTCACCAGCAGCTCGCGGGCGCGTTTCGCGGTGTCCTCGGTCACGGACCGCGCCAGGCGTACGAGATGGCCGACGTCGGTGGTGCGCAGCGCCGGCCCGGGGTCGCGCCCTTCCACGGTCTCGCAGACCGCCACCAGCAGGTTGAGGAAACCGTGCCGGTCGACGCCGAGCGAGGGGTCGAAGTGGCGTACCGCGTGGTGCAGGCCGGCCGTGGCCTTGAACGGGATGCCGTGCTCCACGCACGACCTGATGAACGCCGCGAGGTGGTCGACCGGCGGGAAGTCCTCAGGCGACGTGCCGCCGCAGCGCACCTTCAGCCCCACCCCGGCGGGCGGGTCGAAGGCCACCTTGCGCGGCGGGACCTCGACGAAGAGCCGCACCCCCTGCGGCAGGGACAGCCGGGCGGCCACCACGCCGACCGGGGTGTCGGCGGGCGCGCGGACCTCGACGATGTCCACGGGCAGGTCGTCGAAGGCGGGCAGCTCGTCGGTGTCGACGATGAGGCCGATCCGCCGCGGCCGGAACGCCATGGTGCGCAGCCGGTCGAGCCGGCTGGCCGGGCAGAGGAACCGGTGCGTGAGGACGGGGCTGCCGCTCTCCAGGTCGCGCCGGTTGCGCGCGAGGGCCTCGTCCATGTGCAGTGACGTCGGCGGGAACAGGCCCGCGTCGTCGATCAGCGCCGTGTAGATGCTCATCGTGCCCAGGTCCAGGCGTAGGCGGGATCCTCGCAGGACAGCGCGGCCGGGCCGAGGTCGAGCGGGCGGAACGTGTCGACCATCACGGCCATCTCGCTCGTCGTCGTGACGCCGCGCCCGACCGCCTCGATCACCGCCTCGACCGCGCCGGGCTGCGGCCCGTGCGTGAACCCGGCGGGATGCAGGGAGATCGAGCCGACGTCGATGCCGGACCCCTTGCGCGCGGAGTAGTCGCCGCCCGCGTAGAACATGAACTCGTCGGAGTCGACGTTGTGGTGGTTGTACGGGATCGGGATGGCCTCGGGGTGGTAGTCGAGCGGCCGCGGGCAGAACGAGCACACCACGAACCCCGGCCCCTCGAACGTCTGGTGCACCGGCGGCGGCGCGTGCGTCTTCTTCACGATCGGCTCGAAGTCGTTGATGTTGAACGCGAACGGATAGAGGCAGCCGTCCCAGCCGACCACGTCGAAGGGGTGGTTGCGGTAGACCAGCCGGGTCAGCCCGCCGCGCGTGCGCACCAGCACCGGCACCTCCTCGCCCTCCACGACGAGCGGCTCGGCCGGGGCGCGCAGGTCGCGCTCGCAGTAGGGCGCGTGCTCCAGGAACTGCCCGTGCTGCGACAGATAGCGCTTGGGCGGCCTGATGTGCCCGCCCGCCTCGATGGCCAGGACGCTGACCTGGCCCCGGGGGGCCCAGCGGTGGATGGTGCCGGTCGGGATGACGACGTAGTCGCCCTCGCCTGCCTCGATCACGCCGTACGTGGACTCGAAGCGCACGGTGCCGCGCTGGACGTAGACGCACTCGTCGCCCATGGAGTTGCGGTAGAGCTCGCTCGGCCGGTCGCTGGTGGCGTACGACAACCGGACGTCGCCGTTGCCGGCCAGCAGCATGCGGCCCGTGACGAGGTCGCCCGCGCTGGACAGCTCCTGCGTGCGGAAGTGGCGGGGCGAGAGGGGCAGGTTGGGTTCGAGACGTGCGTCGGCAGCCGTGGGCGTGACCGCTTCGGCCTTGACGATGGCGGTGGGCAGGTGGCGGTGGTAGAGCAGCGAGGAGTCGGACGAGAAGCCCTCCTCGCCCATGAGCTCCTCCGCGTAGAGACCGCCGTCCGGCCGTCTGAACTGCACGTGACGCTTGCGCGGCACCTCACCAACGACCCGGTAGTACGGCATCTGCCCCTCCATAGTGTCCGTTAACCGGACGGCAGTGTCCTCTATACGTGACCACCGTCCGCTATCGGTCTGGAGATGTCAACCCAGGGCCGCGGCCAGCTCGGCCGCCGCCGCCACGACCCGCGGCCCCGCGGACACCTCCAGCGGCCCGAACGTCACCACCCCCACCGACGCCTCAAGCCAGGGCAGCCCGGTGACGGGCGCGGCGACACCCCGCGCACCCTCCTGCAACTGCCCTTCCGTGACGAAATAGTCGTCGCGGCCCTCGCGCAGCCCCAGGATCGCCCGCCCCGCCGCACCTTTCGCCAGCGGATGGCGCGAGCCCTCGCGGTAGGCCACGTGCATGTCGGTCCAGGACGGCTCCACCACCGCCACGGCCAGCCCGTCGTCGCCCTCGGCCACGGTCAGGTGCGCGGTGGCGCCCACCTCCTCGGCCAGCCGCCGCAGCGCCGGCATCGCCGCCGCCCGCAGCAGCGGCTGCACGGCCTGCGCCAGCACCAGCACCCCGAACCCCAGGTGCACCCGGCCGTCGGCGTCCCTGCGTACGAACCCCTCGTTCATCAGCGTCGTCAGCAGCCGGTAGACCACCGGACGGCTCAGCGACAGCTCGGCGCTCAACTCGGTCGGCGTGCGGCCGTCCTTGCCGTCGGCGAGCAGGCGCAGCAGACGCAGCCCGCGCTCCAGGGTCTGGGCGGATTCAGCGGCCATGCGACCGATTATCCAGCGACGCGACGGCATGGAGGCGACCGAGCCGCCGAACGGAGTGAGGCCATGGACACGCGGGGGTACGTATCGCGGGGGGAAGAGCCTGGGGGTGGGGATGCGGCAGAGGTGGCTGCTTCTGATTGCCGGACTGACCATGTGCGCGCCGGCCCCCGCACTGCCCAGGCTCGCCGGCCCCGCGCTCACTGACCCCGTGGCCGGCGTGTCCAGCCGGATCGTGTCCGACCAGGCCGGCGAGAGCCTGGTCGAGGACACCTTCCACTTCACCCAGGGCATCGAGGTGCGCCGGCGCCTGCTGCCCACCGCCGAGGGCGTCACGTTCCGTCCCGGCCACCTCGCGGCCGGGGTCCGGGTCGACGGGAGCGGCCTGCTGCACGGCACGCCGCAGCGTCCCGGCACCTTCGTCGCCCCCGTCGGGATCTGCTCGGGACGGTCGTGCCGGGAGCAGGAGCTGACCCTCGTGGTGGTCGGCTACGAGCCGTGGGAGCCGCGCGAGCTGACCTTCCCCGGCAGGGTGGGCGTCCCGCTCGACGGCGAGATCGGCGTCGAGGGCGGCCCGGCCGGCGTGCTCCCGACGTTCACGGTGACCGACCAGGCCGAGCTGCCCGCGGGCGTGAGCATCGGGCCCGACGGCCAGGTGGGCGGCGTCCCTGCGGCTGAGGGCGTCTTCGAGGTCCCGGTACGGATCTGCGTGGCGGGCAACTGCGCCGGCGTGGTGGTCCGGATCATCGTCGGCTGACTCTTGCGGGCACGTGCCTTTTGCGGTCACCTGGTGTCATGAAATCGGTCATCGTGGTCGGAGCGGGCATATGGGGGTCATCACTGGCGTTGCGGCTGGCCGAAACCGGCTGGCAGGTGACACTCGTCGAGCAGCACAGGCCGGGGCACGTCCGGCAGTCCAGCGCCGGTGAGACTCGCCTCCTGCGCTGCTCGCACGGCGACGACGACTGGTACGCCAGGCTCGCCTGGCAGGCCAGGGACGGCTGGCGCAGGCTGGAGGAACGGGCCGGCGAGGAGCTGTACCACGAGGCCGGCATGGTCTGGTTCGCGAGGACGCCCGACGGGTGGGAGCACAGAAGCGCTCAGGTGCTGAAAAATCTGGACATCCCGTGTGAGGTGCTGGACCCGTCCGACGGCCGCCGGTTCTTCCCCGAGCTGCGCGCCGACGACCTCCGCTTCCTGCTCTGGGAGCCGCACGCGGGCGTGCTCAGGGCCAGGCGGGCGACCCAGGTGACCGCCGCCCTGGCGGTGGCGTCCGGGGTCCGGCTGGTCAGAGCGCGGGCGGTGCCCGTAGCGGGCTACGCGGCGCCGTACCAGGCCGCGGTCGAGATCGACGGCGAGGTGCGGCACGCCGACCGGGTGGTGTGGGCGTGCGGCGCGTGGTTGCCCGCGATCTTCGACGACGTGCCGGTTACCGTGACGAAGCAGGACACGCTGCACTTCGCGGTGCCGTCCGCGTGGTCCGTCCCCGAGACGCCCGCCTGGGTCGACCACGGGGCCTCCGCGTACGGGCACGGCGACGTGGACGGGGTGGGGATGAAGGCCACCTCCGACGCGGAAGGGGAGCCGTACGAGCCCGAGCACGGCTCGCGGGAGGTGGACGCGGCCGGTGTCGAGCGGGCACGCGCCTACCTGCGGCGCAGGTTCCCCTCGCTGGCGCAGGCGCCGGTGCTGTTCAGCCAGGTGTGCCAGTACGCGCTCACGCCGGACGCCGAGTGGATCGTCGACGAGGTGTCGCCGGGCGTGTGGCTGTTCGGCGGGGACTCGGGGCACGGGTTCAAGCACGGGCCCGCGCTGGCCGGCTACGTGGCGGGCGTGCTCGACGGCGACCACGCGCCCGAGCCGCGCTTCGGGCTGCACGAGCGGATCCCGTCGCGCGGGCTGAGGACCAGCGGGCAGGTCCTGTAGGGGCGGCGGACAGGTCCTGTAGGGCCAGCCCTACCCGGCATTCGGGGGATGGCGGGCATGATGGCGGCGGTGCTCGCGGCGGAGACTTCAGAGGTCGTCACATCTTGGCAGGAGGCCCGCGATGAGCACCCTCACCCGGCAGTCCACCCCTCAGCCCACCCAGCCGCCGCCCGTCGTGCAGACCGCCGCCACGCTCTGGCTGGCGGCGGTGGCGCTGGGCGCGTTCGAGGCCGTCCTGATCGTCTCCGGGATCCTCGGCGAGGGCTCCGCCACGCTCGCCGAGCTGCTGCCCGGTCTCGGGTTCCGGCTGGTGGTGTTCGCCGGGGCGACCTGTCTGGCCCTGCGGCTGAGGGCGGGGGCCAACTGGGCGCGCTGGGCGCTGGCCGGGACGCTGGGCGTGTTCGGCACGATCTCGCTGCTGATCGAGCCGGTCGAATGGCTGCTGGCGGGCGGCTCGATCAGCCAGGCCGTGGCCGGGATGGACACGATGGGCGCGGTCGGCGCCGCCGCGAGGATCCTGCACCTGGCAGCCGTGATGGGCGCGCTGGCCCTGATGTTCCAGCCGCGGGCCAACGCCTATTTCCGGTCACGGTGAGGCCGGCTCCAGCGGCGCCTTGGGCTCCGGGGCGCGCAGGCTGCGCACCCCGGGGGAGAGCAGCGCCGCCAGCGTCGACAGCACGACGATCACCGCGCACCCCAGCAACGCCGCCTCGATGCCGAACAGGCTCGCCGCCGGCCCCGCCAGCAGCAGGCCGAGCGGGCCGAACATCAGGGACCCGAGCATGTCGTACGAGCTGACCCGCGACAGCGACTGGGCCGGGATCTCGCGCTGCATCGTGGTCATCCACAACACGCCGAACACGTCGAAACACACGCCGAGCACGAACGCCCCCGCCACGATGCTCCAGAGCGGGGCGTCGAGCCCGAGCAGCGCGGTCGGCAGCGCGCCCGGCAGGCAGAGCAGCACGGCCACCAGGATCGGGCGCTTCGGCCGCAACCGCAGCGACACCAGCACCCCGGCGATCGTCCCCACGGCCTCGCCCGCCAGGAACGCCGACCATGCCGCGGGACCGCCCAGGCTCTCCTTCGCCAGCAGCGGGCCGAGCACCCCGTGCGAGGCCTGGATGGCCATGACCATCAGCGAGAACTGCGCGACCACCACCCAGATCCACTGCCGCGAGCTGAACTCACGCCAGCCGTCACGCAGGTCGGCCAGGACCGAGTGCCGCTCGCCCCGCGGCCGCTCACCCGGCTTCATGCGCAACAGCGCGACCAGCACGCCCGCCACCGTGAACATCGCGCCGCTCACCATCAGCGCCCAGCCGCCGCCGAACAGCACCACCGTGCCGCCACCCAGCACCGCCCCGGCCACGCGGGAGACGTTCATGCCGAGGCCGAGCAGCGCGTTGCCGGTCTGCAGCCGGTCGTCGGGCACGACCTCGGGGATGATGCCGGTCAGCGCGGGGAACGTGACGGCCGTGGCCACACCGCTCAACGCCGCCGCCGCGCTCAGCGCGGGCAGCGGGGTCCAGCCGGTGAGCATCATCACCCCCAGCGCGACGAAGCCCGCCGCCATCAGGAACTCGCCGGCCATCAGCACCCGATGCCGCGGCAGCCGGTCCGCGATCACGCCGCCGGCCAGGGTGAACAGGACCATCGGCAACGACTCTGCGGTGAGCACGATCGACAACGTCGAGGCGGTGGCGCCGGGCAGGTTGAGCACGCCGAACGCCAGGGCCACGGGCGCGAACGCGGTGCCCAGCATGGAGATCGTCCGCGCCGACAGCAGCAGCGCGAACCTGCGGTCACGGAGCAACCCGAGATCGCCTATGAAACTGTGCACCCGCGGCCCCCCTGCAAGATGTCAAACCATGTCATTCTCCAGCGCTGTCCCGCTGTTGTCGCGCGAATATTTCTTGTCACTCCGGTGACAAGAGCGCTCTACGGAATGTGCCGGAGACGGGCAAGAATCGTGCCTGCCCGTCCCGTAATTTGCTAGGTCCCTGCAGTCGGCGACGGGATCGGGCCATGCGGTACACGCGGATCGCCCGTGTGCTGCTGCTGCTGATCCTGGTGGGGGCGGTTCCGGCCGCGCCGCTGGGGCTGGACCTGTTCGGGCGCATGACGGGCGGGGCCGAGGACCCGCGGTCCGGCTCGGCGACCGCCGCTCGCTGGAGCGAGGAGTGGTACGGCGCCCCCGACGTGGTGGTCCTCTACCGGCACCCGTCGGTCAAGGTGCGCGATCCCCGGTACAAGAAGGCGGTGCACGACTCGCTGCGGCGGCTGCCGGCGGCGCACGTGAGCAGGCTCGCCACGTACTGGACGACGGGGTCGAAGACGATGGTGTCCGGCGACGGGCACGCGACGTACGCGCTGGTCACCCTCCGGGACGGCGCCGAACTGGAACGCTACGCGGCGATCGCGGACCGGCTCAGGAGCGTCCAGAACCTCCACGTCGGGGTCGGCGGGCCGGTGCCGCTGCTGGCGGAGCGCAACGCGCAGGCCGCCGCCGACCTGGCCCGCGCCGCGGCCGTCGCCGCGCCGGTGCTGCTCGCGCTGCTCGTCCTGGTGTCGGGGAGCCTGGTGGCCGCCGCCGTGCCGGTGCTCGCGGGGCTGCTCGCCGTCGCGGCCACGGTGGTGCTGCTGCGGCTGCTCACCGAGGTGGGCGAGATCTCCATCCCCTCGCTGTACGCCGCCGCCGTGCTCGGGTTCGCGCTGGCCGCCGGGTACGCCGTGTTCGTGGTCAAGGCGTTCACGGACGCGCTCGGCGACGAGCGGGCCGGGGACACACCCGGCGACGAGGCGTCCCGAGAACGGGCCCTGGGCGCGGCCGGACGTACCGTGGCCCTGTCCGGGACGGCGGTGGCCGTGTCCCTGCTGGGGCTGCTGCCGTTCCCGCGGGCTTCCCTGAGCGCGTTCGGGCCCGTGGCGGCGGCCGTGGCGCTCGTCGCCGCCGGCGTCGCGCTGGTCGTGCCCGCCGCCCTGCTCGGGATGCTCGGCCGGGGCGTGGCCGCGCTGCGGATCGTCCCCGGACTCTGGTGGCGGCCACGCGCGGTCCTGCCGCACCTGGTCGCGACGGCCGCCGTGCTGGCGGCGCTGGCGGTGCCGTACGTACAGGCCGAGCTCGGCGGCGTGGACCGTCGTGCGCTGCCCGCCGGCGCGGAGAGCCGCAGGGTCGCCGAGATCGTCGAGCAGGGCTTCCCCGGGAACCCGCTCGGGGCGCTTGACGTGCACGTCCTCGTCGAGCGCTCCTTCGCGGGCGAGCCCCGCGAACCGGGGCCGCTCGGGCAGGGCCACACGCCGATCAGCGCCGTCACGCGGGTGACCGCCTCCGACGTACGGTCCTTCGCCGGCCGTCTCGAACGGCTGCCGCACGTCACGGGGGTCTCCGTGGCCGGGCTCTCCCAGGAGCGCGGCGCGGTTCGCCTGTCCGTCCACCACTCTCTCGACCCCGTGTCCGCCGCCGCCGGGGAACTGGTCGCCTCGATCAAATCCGTGGATCCGGGGCCGAAGGTGCGCGAGGTGGTGACCGGCGGTCCCGCGGCCGCGCGTACGGACCTGCTGGACGCTTACACGGGGTCGCTG
Source organism: Nonomuraea deserti (assembly GCF_004348685.1). Lineage (GTDB taxonomy): Bacteria > Actinomycetota > Actinomycetes > Streptosporangiales > Streptosporangiaceae > Nonomuraea > Nonomuraea deserti. Next base: position 19,475 of record NZ_SMKO01000182.1, read on the forward strand.
CCGTGGGCGGCGCTGGTGGTCTGCGCGCTGTCGTACACCCTCCTGGCCCTCACCCGTCTCCGCCGCCGCTCCTCCGCGCCCGCTGCGCGCCCTTCCGCTGCGCCCGCCCGCTCCTCCGTGCCGGCGCGCCCTTCCGGAGCGGCTGAGCGCCCGTCTGCGCCGCCGGCCGTCGCGCCCGCACCCGCCCGCTCCTCCACGCCTCCGGCGCGCCCTGCCGGAGCGCCTGCTCGCCCTTCCGCGCCGCCGGCCGTTCCGCCCGCGCCTGCCGACGCGGGGAAGAGCGGGCGGGACGGGCGGGCGGACGCGGCGAGGGACCGTTCGGTCGTACGTCTCGGGAGCGGCGCCGGGGTGCTGCCGGTGACCGTGAACGGGCGGCCGGCGGTCTTCGGGGCGGACACCGATCCCGTGCCGCTCGCCCAGGAGGATCGCGAGCTCTCCGAGCGGCCCGAGCGGCCCGAGTGGGTCAGGGTGACGGCCGGGCGTACGAGGGTGGTCCGGGCCACCCGAGGCGGATGGACGTGGGCCGAGGTGGAGGAGTGACCCGGGTGAACATGACGGGAACGCCTACTTCACGTCGGGATAGCCGTGAAGTAAGAGCACAGATTTCATTGAACGTTGTTGATCGTCCGGATATTGTGCGAATGCCCACGATCACCCCCTGGAAGTAAGGTGCCATGCGACTGCGGCAGCTCTTCGTCATCGGACTGGCCCTCTCACTTCTGGGCATCGGCGTTCCCGCGTGGTCGGAGGACGACCCGAGGAGCTGCAACGACCTCCTCTCCGAGGACACCCCCGCGTACGTCGTCTGCCGCTGGATGGCCACCCCGGAAGAGGCCGCCGACATCGCGAGGTTCTGGCTCGACAACGACGGCGAGCACATGGTCGAGGCCGGTCCGATGGACCCGATCACGGTCGACTGCACCCAGCCGGGCAACGAGTGCGCGACGGACTCGGAGGGTGACGGCGAGGCGCACGACGCCGGCTCGCCGGACGTCCCGGGCGCCGAGGACGGCGGCACGCCCGAGTGCCAGAACGGCGAGCAGTGCTACGTCGACGGCAGCGGCATCACCCCCGAGCAGAAGGCCGCCGCGAAGCAGACCCCGGCGGGCCAGGCCGCGCAGACCGTATCCCAGACGAACATGCGGGTCTGGATCGACACCGAGCTCGCCGACGACTACAAGGCGGGCAAGCTCGCCGAGGCCGCCAAGAAGGTCGCCGCGCTGGCCGCCGCCCAGCCGGGGGTCGTGGGTGTCAGGTTCACCTCGAAGCTCGGCGCCGACGCCCAGGCGTTCGCCGGTGCCGACGAGCTGGACGCGTTCGTCACCGAGGCCACGACCACGCTGCGCGGGCTGCTCCCGGGCAAGAAGCTGGCCGCGCACACGGTGGTGCCGCTCTTCGGCTGCGGCTCGAACGACGCCTGCAAGGCCGAGATGACCACGAAGTATCCGCTGCTCGACCCGGAGCGCATCGGCGGCTGGCTCGCCAAGGGCCTCATCGACCAGCTCGCCCTGGACAGCGGCCACCTGGCCACGGAGTACGCCACCTGGAAGATCGACGCCGCCGAGGCCCAGCGTAACCAGTGGATCCAGGTCCGGGCCCGCGCCTGGGACGCCTACGCCCAGATCGCCGCCGAGGACGCCTCCTTCGCCGCCGCCGGCAGCGCCCAGCTGAACGAGGAGCAGGCCGCCCAGGCCATCACCGACCGCATCGCCGCCCCGCTGCAGGACGACGCCGCCGAGACGGTCACCTTGTGGACCCGCTGGCAGGACGACCAGGGCCAGGTCAACCGCGTGTACGGCGAGAAGTGGGCCGCCAACACCACCTGGGACCAGCTCAAGAAGCTCGGCACGGTCCGCGCCCGTCTGGCCACCGTCTACGACCCGGCCAACCCTGAGGTGGACATGGCCACTGACCTGAAGAACCTGTCCGAGGTCTTCGGCCAGATCTACCTGCACGCCGCCTGATCGTCCGACCGGTGAGCCGGGCATCGCCTCCCAGAGGCGGTGCCCGGCTTTCTGTCATGGGTGGACATCCCGGATGTCCACGGGCCGGGTTCGGTATCTTACGAACCTCGAACCACCCAAACCCCGACAGAAGGGAACGGCACGTGTCGGACGACGCCGGCCTTCAGGCGCTCCGCGAGGCGGCGCGTCTATCTCCGGACAACCTCCCCCTGCGCCGGCACCTCGCCGGTCAGCTCCTCGCCGGCGGCTACCTCGCCGACGCCGAGGCCGAGTTCCGCGCCGCGCTCGCGCTCGCCCCCAGGGACGCCGAGCTCACGGCCGGGCTGGCGGAAGCGTTCATCAGGCAGAGCGCCCACGGCTCCGCGCTGGCGGCGCTCGAGCCGTTGCTCGACACGCCCGGCCACCCGCCCGTGCTCGGGGTGCTGGCGGCCAGGGCGCTGCTCGGGGAGGGCGACCAGGCGCAGGCGGCCCGCCGCTACCAGGAGGCGGTCTCC
>NZ_SMKO01000183.1 GCF_004348685.1 Nonomuraea deserti
GGGGAGTGGGCTGGGCGGGCGCCGGCCGCGGCGCCTCGTCGACGGCGCGGGCGATGGCGGCGGGATCGTGCCAGGGCGCGGGCGCGTCGAAGACGAACCCGTCGAGCACGGCCGCCAGCCGCTCCCTGGAGGCGGTCTGCGCGAACGTGCGCCACGTCTCGGTCGGCAGCAGCGTCAGGTTGCGCGTGGTGCCGGCGGAGTCGGCCAGCCGCCCGGCGGCCCGGCGCGAGGCGTCGCTGTAGGCGTAGATCGCCGCGCGCAGGTCGGTGCAGACCCGGTCGAGCTCCGGCCAGCGGGTCAGGATCGTGCCGTGCAGGCCCTGCGCACGCCGCGCGATCTCCTCGGTGCCCCACAGCTTGGGCGCCTGCTCGCGCAGCTCCTCGATGGTGCCCATGGTGAGCGTGATCAGCTCCAGCGCCCACAGCCGGAACGCCCGCGTCAGGTTGACCGCGCTCTGCCTGGCCTCCTCCATCGTGGTGCGCGGGTCGGCGACGTTGAGGTCTTCGAGCGCCAGCAGCCGGTGCATCTCCGACTGGCCGCCGTCGTCCATCATCCGCCGGATGAACATCAGCCCGACCACGCTGGTGAACGACGCCCGATAACGCAGCTGGTTGGGCTTGGGGAACACCTCGCGGATCGCCCCGAGCCCCTTGAGCACCCGCAGCCGGTTGTCGAACTGGTCGGTGGGGTAGGCGCGGCAGGCGAAGCGCATCTGCTCGTGGGTCAGCCACTCCTCGCCCGCCTCGGCGAACGCGGCGAACAACGTCTCGGCGATGTCGACCAGCGCCGGGTCGTCGACCACCGCCCCGCTGTCGCGGGCCAGCGCGGCGAACATGCGGCGGTAGGTCGACAGGACGGCCTCGTCGGTGAGGACGGCGTCGAGGGTCAGAGGCTGTTCTGGCACGGGGACTAAGGTACGGCTTCGCACCGACACTCTCCGCCGTCTCCTGGCGAACCCATGCCCGTACCAGCGAGTACATACGCACAAGCGACGGCTGAGCGCTAAGGTGATGCCCGGTAAGGCGGGGGCAAAACGCTCTGTAACTGTGCATACGGGGTGAGTTAGCGGTGCGGACGCGCATGCTCCGAGGTGATCGAGGCACGGCGGTGATCGCCTCCGTGGTGGCCACGTGCCTGGTCGCGGCGGCGGCGTGGTTCGGCGTGGGCGTGTCCAGCGCCAACCCCAAGCTGGCCGACGTCGGCGCGTGGCTCTGGACCAAGGCCAAGGGCAGGATCGTGCACGTCAACGGCCTGTCCGGAGAGGTCGACGGCTATCTCGACGACAAGGCGGGCCGTCAGCTCCGCGTCGTGCAGGACGGCGGCGACGTGCTGCTCGTCGACGACAGCACCGGATACGTCAGCCGCGTCGAGCCCAGCCAGCTCAGCGTCGCCCAAACCCGCGACTTCGGCGCGGCCGGGCTGCAGCTTGCCGTGTCCGGCACGGCGGGGTACGCCGTGGACCCGGCCTCGGGCCGGATCCAGCAGATCGACCCGGCCACGCTCAACTCCGTCGGTGCCCCCATCACCCTGCCTGGGCCGCTCGGGCCTGCCCGCATCGACGGCGGCGGCCGGCTGTGGGTGCCGGTGACCGCCAAGGGCGAGGTGGTGCCGGTGTCGCAGGGCGTCGCGGCGAGCCCGCTCAAGGTCGGCGAGCCGGGCGAGGAGCTGTCGGTCACGATCGCCGGCGGCCTGCCCGTCGTGGTCAACACCCGGGCCGCCACCGCCACGATCATCGGCTCGGACGGCGGCGTGGGCGAGATCGTCCTGCCCAAGGACGTGACCAGGGCCGCCAGGGGAGGCGCCCTCACCCCCGCCAGAACCGAGGGCCCGCTGGTGCCGGTGCTCTCGGCTGCCGACACGGGGCTGCTCGTGGTGATCGACACCGCGTCCAACTCGGTGCTCAGCACCAAGTTCGCCACCGACGACCCCGCCAAGCTCGGGGTGCCGCAGATGCTCGGCTCCAAGGTGTACGTGCCCGACGAGAGCACCGGCGGTCTGATCGTCTGGGACAGCGCCGCAGGGGGACAGCCCACCGCGCTGCAGGTGGCCGAGAGGCCCGGCCCGGTGGACGTGTTCGTCAAGGACGGCCTGCTCTGGGCCAACGACGAGAACGGCGACAAGGCCGTCGTCATCGACCCCGAGGGCCGTGAACACGCCATCGACAAGGACGACTCCGACGTGCCCGGGCCGACCAGCACGCCCAGGCCGAAGACGCCGCGTCCCGAGCCGACGCGCAGTGACACCCGCCCCGACCCGGTCGAGGAGACCGGCGCCGACCCCCGCCCCACGCGGACGCGGGAGGAGCGGCCCACGTCCGGCCCGACGCGCGAGCCCACGAGAAGGCCCACGCCCACCTCGACCAGAAGTCCGAGCCCCGAGCCCGCGCCCAGCGCGCCGTCCGCGCCCGGCGCGGTGAGCGCCAGGTCGGGCCCCGGCAAGGTGACGGTGAGCTTCAGCCCGTCCACCGGCGGCAAGGTCGAGCGGTACACGCTGAGGGCGTCGGGCGGCGGCTCCGTCCCCGAATCCGTGGACGCCGATGGGCCCTACCGGTTCGAGTTCACCGGTGGCGACTGCGCGGACGAGTACACGTTCGTGGTGGTCGCGCACTGGGAGGGCGGCGAGGTCGAGTCGGAGCCGAGCGCGGGGATCAAGCCGTGCGTGGCGCCCGGCTCGCCGTCCGGGTTCACCGCCAAGGCCAGGAACCGGGGCGCCCAGCTCAGCTGGACCGCGCCCGCGAACGCCGGTGAGGGCGTCACCTACGAGCTGACCGGCGCCGAGACCGCCCGCGTCACCGGCACGTCGCACACCGTCGACGGGCTGAAGAACAACCGGAAGCACACGTTCAAGCTCAAGGCCAGGAACGCGGCGGGGGAGAGCCCGGACGTGGTCACGACCGAGGTGGACCTGGCGTACCCGAAACATTCCTACAAGAACGCCAACAACGACCAGACCAACTCGAAGATCAATTCGTGTCCTACGGGCGATTGCCAGATCGGGAAGATCGAGAAGGGCAAATACCTCAACCTCACGGTGATCTGCCAGGTCAAGGGCAAGTCGGTGCGCGAGGACCAGACCGGGGAGACCAGTGACATCTGGGACAGGATCGAGTGGAACGGGGGCACTGCCTACATCAGCGACACCCTGATGGCCACGCCGCGCGGCGGGTTCCCGGCCGCGCCGCTCTACGAGTGCACCGACTGAGAAGGGGACTCAGTTGACCCAGTACAACCACCCGGACCACTTCGAGCAGACGGTGCAGCCGTACCAGCAGCAGCCGCAGCCGCCGCAGCAACCGGCCCAGCTGGCCGGCCAGTTCGCCCAGCGCTTCCAACTGCTCGCCGCCAACATCGAGCGCATCATCCGCGGCAAGCACGAGGTCATCGAGCTGGCCCTGATCTGCCTGTTCTCCGAGGGGCACCTGCTCGTCGAGGACGTGCCGGGCACCGGCAAGACCACGCTCGCCCGGTCCGTCGCGGCCAGCGTGGACGCCGAGTGGCGGCGCATCCAGTTCACTCCCGACCTGCTGCCGAGCGACATCACCGGCGTGTCGATCTTCAACCAGGCCCACCAGAAGTTCGAGTTCCACCACGGGCCCGTCTTCGCGAACATCGTGCTCGCCGACGAGATCAACCGGGCCTCGCCGAAGACCCAGGCCGCGCTGCTGGAGGTCATGGAGGAGCGCAGGGTCACGGTGGACGCCGAGCCGCATCCGGTGCCCCGGCCGTTCCTGGTGGTGGCCACGCAGAACCCCGTCGACATGGACGGCACGTACCCGCTGCCCGAGGCCCAGCTCGACCGGTTCCTGATGAAGATCTCCGTCGGCTACCCCGACCACGTCTCCGAGGTCGAGGTGCTCAAGGGCATGCCGACCGGGCCGCAGGTCGAGCGGCTGCCCATGGTGGCGCGGGCGTCGGACGTGTCCGGGATGATCGACTTCGCCTCGCGCATCCACGTGGCCGACCCCGTCTACGACTACATCGTGGCGGTGTGCGCCGCCACCCGGACCAGCCCGCACGTGCGGCTCGGCGCCAGCCCCCGGGGCAGTCTCGCGCTGCTGCGCGCGGCGAGGGTCAAGGCCGCCGCCGCCGGACGCCACTTTGTCGTCCCCGAGGACGTCAAGGCGCTGGCCGTACCGGTGCTCGCGCACCGCCTGATCCTCACGCCCGAGGCGGAACTGCGCGAGGTCACCACAGCGGCGGCGCTCGGCGAGATCCTCGCCGGGATGCCGGTGCCGCAGGCGGCGTAGGTGCCGGCCGTGCTCACCCCGCTGGGCTGGGGCACGCTCGCCGGGTCCGTCGTGTTGTACGTGGCGGGGTTCGCGCTCGGCTACCTGGAGCCCGTCGTGCTCGCCACCGGAGGGCTGCTCGCGCTGGGCGCCGCGCTCGCCTGGACCGCTCCGCGCCCCAGGCTGGCGATCAGCCGCGAGGTCACGCCGCTCAAGGTGCCGCGCGGGGACGCCGCCGTGGTCGTGCTGAACGTGCGCAACCTCGGCCGCCGCGGCCTGTCCGGGCTGCGCGCGCAGGACCGCATCGGCGCGTCGGAGCACACGATCGACCTGCCCAGGCTGCCCAGGAACGCCGGGCGCACGGTCTCGTACCCGCTGCCCACGGACGTCCGCGGCGAGATCCCGGTGGGCCCGCTGCGCCTCGTGCGCGCCGACCCGTTCGGCCTCACGCGCCGCGTCAGGGAGTACGGCCGGCCCGCCACCCTCCTCGTCCGCCCGCGCACCGTCCCGCTCCCCGTCCCGCCGTCCGGCAGGGCGCACCACCTGGAAGGCCCCGCGGGCGACAACGCGCCCAGCGGCACCGTCACCTTCCACACCCTGCGCGAGTACGTCGTCGGCGACGACCTGCGCCACATCCACTGGCGCTCCAGCGCCCGCACCGGGACCCTCATGGTCCGCCGGCTCATCGACGCCGGCCTGCCCACCACCACGGTGGTGCTCGACACGCGCGGACTCACGGAGCCGGCCGTCGACGCGGCCGCGTCCGTCGCGCTGGCCGCCGCCCAGGCCGGTTTCCCCGTACGCGTCCTCACCGGCGACGGCCCCCTGCTGGACGTGAAGGCCGGCCCGGAGACGGTCCTGGACCGGCTCGCCCTCGTCCAGGCGGGCACGGCGGGGGTCACGGAGACGATCCGCGTGGCGCGCGGCGGAGGCTCCCTTGTGCTCGTCACCGCTGACCCGTCGGAGGCGGCCCGCGCGGCCGGGGTGCGGCGCCGCTTCGACCGCGTCATCTGCGTGTACGCGGGCCAGGGGCCTGTGAGCGTCCTCGGCGTCACGGTCGTGCCGATGTCGTCGCTGGACGCGCTCCCGTACGCGTGGGGGTCGCGATGAGCCGCCACCGCGGCACCGCACCACCACCGACCGGCTCATCGACCGGCTCATCGACCGGCTCATCGACCGGCTCACCGGGTGGCGTTGCGGGGTGGCGGCGGCTGGCCGGGCTGGTGCTGGTGGCGGCCGTCGCGGGCGTCGCCGGGTGGGGGTTCCACCGGGTCTTCCCCGGCGCCGCACTCCTCATGGCCGTCGTGCCCGCCGCGCTCGCGCCGCCCGCCGTGGCGGCGCTCACCGGCAGGCGTCCCCTGTGGCTGGCCCTGGCGATCGACCTGGTCCTGTGGTTCGCCGGCGCCGTCCTCCTGTACGGCGGCCCGCAGCCGGCCCTGTTCGCCGACGTGGCGAACGCGTGGCACGCCCTGCTCACCACCCTCCTGCCCGCCCAGCCGGAGCCTCGGCTGCTGGTGCTGGTCCACACGCTGGTGTGGGCGGCGGCCACCGTCGGCGCCGAGACGCTGGCCCGCACCAGGACCAGGATCGCCGCCGCCGTCCCCGCCCTCGTCGTGTACGGCGTCGCGCTCCTCCTGGGCGTCGACGGCGCCGGATCGAACCTGCCGGTCGCGGCGGCGCTCCTCGTGCTCATCGCGGCGCTGGCCCTCGTCCGCGAGAACCGCCCGGCGGCCTGGCTCCTGGGCGGCGTTCCCGCCGCCGCGGCGCTGGCCGCCCTGGCGCTGGTCGCGGGCCCGCTGCTGCCCGTGCCCGCGCACCCGTACAACCCTCGGGAGGACGCCGACCTGCCGCCGCCCGTACGCGTGGACAGCGTCAGCCCGCTCGACCGGGTCTCGGCGTGGCTGCAGATCCCCGACAGGGAGCTGTTCACCGTCAAGGCGGATCAGCCGCTCAACTGGCGGCTGGCCGTGCTCGACCGGTACGACGGCGTACGGTGGACCTCCGGCGCGCGCTTCCAGCCGACGGGCGGCCGGGTGCCGGAGGGGGAGTGGACGGGCCGGGCGGACGTCGTGCGCCAGACCGTGACCTTCGGCGGGCTGACGGGCAGTTGGCTGCCGGCCGCCGAGCGGCCCGAGGAGGTGGGCGGGGTGCGCGGGCTGGCGGTCGACCCGGACAGCGGCGCGCTGCTGGCCGCCGCCGCGCCCGGCAAGGGGTTCAGCTACGAGGTGACCTCGCGGGTGGCCAGGCCCGCCAAGCAGGACCTGCTGGACGCCACCCCGGCGGACGACGCGAGCCTGACCGCGTTCCCCGAAGGGCCGCAGCGCCTGTTGTTCCGCGGGCTCGCGGAGGAGGCGACCGAGGGCGTCGACACGCCGATCAGGCAGGCGTACCGGCTCCAGACCTACCTGCGGACCAACGCCTCCTACGACGTCACCGCTCCTCCGGGGCACTCGCTCAAGGGGCTCGAGTTCTTCCTGCGGACCACGCACAGGGGGACGTCGGAGCAGTTCGCGGCCACGTTCGCGCTCATGGCCAGGACGCTCGGCCTGCCGTCGCGGGTGGTCGTGGGGTTCCGGCCGGGAGAGAAGTCCGGCGGTGTTTATCACGTTAAATCAGGACACGTGGTGGCGTGGGCGGAGATCAAGTTCGAGGGGCTCGGCTGGCGCCCGTTCTACCCCACGCCGGGCCGCAGCGGAGCCGAGGACGACCACGAGGTCGTCTCCTCGGCCATCGAGGAGAGCGAGGCGCTGGCGGGCGAGCTGTCCCAGGGCGGGAGCGACCGGCCAGGGACGTCCCAGCCGCAGCCCGCGGGCGAGGGCGAGCGACCGCCGAGCGGCCCGGACCCGTGGCTGGTCACGGCGGCGGCCGGTGGCGGGCTGCTGGTCGTGTACGCGGCCGTGGCGGCGGTCCTGCCGTGGTGGCGCAGGCGCAGCCGCCGCAGGGCGGAGGGGCCCGGCCCGCGGGTGCTCGGCGCGTGGCGGCAGGCGTGCGACGACCTGGGGTCGAGAGGGGAGCGCGCGCTGACGGCCGAAGACGTCGTCACCCGCCATTCAGCGGAAATATCCACGCATCTTCGCCCCCTGGCCGAGATCTCGAACTACGTCCGGTACGCCCCCGACGGCGTCACCGACGCCGCCGCCACCGCGGCCTGGCAACGCAGCGACGCCATCCGCAGAGCCGTCCGCGCCGGCACCCCGCTCACCACCCGCCTGCGTAACCGCCTCCTCCTGCGATGATCCCCGTCTGACAACCGCCGGGCCCCTCCCGGGGCAGCGCGCCCGTGAAAGCAGAACGGTGTGTCGGGTGATAACAGATGACGACTGACACACCGGAAGGGTGCACATGACGGGGGAGACCATCCTGACGCCGGTGCCCTGGGCGGCCGCACGCCCGCCACGAGTGCTGGACGACGCCGCGGCGTTCGCGGCGGTGTTCGACGCCCACTTCGCGGAGATCCACACCTACGTGGCCCAACGGCTCGGCGCCGACCACGCGGACGACATCGTCGCCGAGACGTTCCTCACCGCGTTCCGCAAGCGCGACCGCTACGACCCGTCGAGAGCGGGCGTGCGCGCCTGGCTGTACGGCATCGCCACCAACCTCATCGGCAAGCACCGCCGCCTCGAGGCCCGCACCCTGCGCGCCCTCGGCCGCTGCGGCCCCGACATGGACACCCCCGGGCACAAGGACTCGGTGGCCGTCCGGGTCAGCGCCCAGAGCCTGCGGCCCGAGCTCGCCGCCGCCCTGGCCGATGGACCGGCGCGACCGCGACGTGCTGCTGCTGGTCGCGCTCGCCGGCCTGAGCCACGACGCAATCGCCTCCGCGCTCGGCATCCCGTACGGCACCGTCGGCTCCCGCCTGAACCGGGCGAGGAAGAAGCTGCGGGCGCTGCTCGGGGAGGTGCTCGTCCATGGATGAGCTGGCACGCGTGCGCGACCTGTACGGCGAGCCGCGTCCGGGGCCGCACGACCAGGCCAGGGTGTGGCGGCGGGTGCGGGCCGGCCGGCGGCGCAGCCGGCTGCCGTGGCTGGCGGTCCCCGCCGTCGCGGCGGCCCTCGCGCTCGTCCTCGTCATGAACGGGACCCCGGAGTTCGTCATGAACGGGACGCCGGAGCGCCGGATCGACGGCCGCGCGGGGGCGCGCCGGCGAGGCGTTCTCGTTCGACCTGCCCTCCGGCGTCGAGCGGACCCTGATCATCGACCCGGTCACCTCGCAGGTGCTGTCCTGCTCGGACGGCGGCCCCGGCGGACGCTCCGAGCTCGTGCTCGGCGCGGGCTGGACCGACCGGGGGCCGGACCACCTCCCCTAGCCTTCCCCGCATTCATCGGCGCGGCGCGCGGGTCCCGCGCGCCCTCTCACAGGAGCCACGACGTGTTCCGGCGTGCCCGCACCACGTCAGGCAGGACCATCTGCCTGAGCGACCAGTTTCCCGTGATCAAGGTGGAGGAGGTGATGCGCGGGCTGGTCAGGTTCGCCGGGCAGCCGGCCGTCGACCTCGGCACGGACGTCGACTGGACCGCGAACCCGCACGGCAACCGCTCGTGGGCGCTGAACCTGCACACGCTGCGCTGGCTGGGCCGCCTGGTCGCCGAGTACGAGCGGACGGGCGAGCCCTCCCACCTCGACCGCGCCCGCGCCCTGGCCGCCCGCTGGTTGTGGGACTCCCTGGCCGCGCACGGTGAGCTCCTGGCCGACCCCGCGCTCTACCGCGAGGGCCACAACCACGGCCTGGACCAGGACATCGCGCTGCTGGTCGTCGGCTGCCGGCTCGGTCGAGCCCGGTGGCGGGACCTCGCCGTGCGCAGGATGACCGCCTCGGCAGAACTGGCCATCGACGCGCAGGGCGTGCTGCACGAGCAGGCCCCCGCTACGGCCTGTACGTGCACCGCAGGCTCGGCGTGGCCCTGCGGGCGATCCGCGGTAGCGGCACGGAGCCGCTCGGACGGCTGGTCGCCAGGCGGGCGGCGCTGGAGGCGTAGATCGCGCACGCCACCCAGCCCGACGGCCGCCTCGTCCCGATCGGCGACGGGCCCGCCGACGTGCGCGCGGACGGCTTCCCCCATGAGGGGCCGGTGGTGCTCGAGCTGGCCGACGACGCCTACGGGGTGCGCAGGACCCGGCGCGTCCTCGTCAACCACGGTCCTGACCTGATGGCCGTGCACGACTCCGTGCCGTCGGGCACCCTGCGCAGCCTGTGGCACTTCGACCCCTCGCTCAGGCTCGTGTCCCGGCGGGAGGGGACGATCGTGCTCGGTGACGGGGACTTCCATGTGACGCTGCTGCAGTTCCCCGGCGCCGGTCAGGCGGTGCGTCCTGGCCTGATCTCGCCCGGCCACCTGCGCACGTCGGAGGTCGTCACCGTGCTGTCCCCCGAGGCGGCCCGCGTGCTGACCGTGATCGTGCCCGGCGCCGCCGAGCCGCCGCTGTCGTGCTCCGACGGCTCGCTGACCGTGCGCACACCGGGTGGCCCCGTGACCCTTCGGGCGCCGTACGGCCGGTCACTGCAGGACCCGCTGACGAGCACCGTCGCCTCGACCCACCGGCGGCGCCGACGATTTCCGTCATCCGGCGGTGCGGAGCGTGACGGGTGATATACCATGAGTGCGCGATCGCAGGTCAAAGACCCCCGAAAGTCGACGAAGGCCATCAGGCGCTCTCCATGCTCAGGCCCGCGGCCCGCGGCTTCTTCGCCCGGCACCGGATCGCCCACGACTCGGGCTCACCCTCACGCGGGGGTGAGCCCGCTGCGCGTTCTGCCCCCTGGCGTTGGGCGGCCGGTCGGAGAAGTCCCGCATGATCGGGCATTGGCATAGCACCCCCTTGGGGTTATAGTGGGGTCATGCCTAAGATCAATGTCTACCTACCGGACGAGCTCGCCGAGGCCGTCAAGCAAGCCGGCGTCCCGGTGTCGGCGATCTGCCAGCGCGCCCTGGAGCAGGCGGTGCGCCGGGTGACCGCCATCAGGGAGATGGCCCTGGTCCCCCAAGACCTCGACGAGCCGACCGGAGCGCTGGCTCACCTCACTCCCAGGACCCGCGTCGTGGTGGTCAAGCTGGCCCAGGAGGCGGCCAGGGCCGACGGGGCCACCAGCGTCGGCACCGAGCACCTGCTCGCCGGCATGCTGAGCGAGGGCGCCAACCTGGCGCTGCACGTGCTGCGCGCCATGGACATCGACCCCGAGCAGGTCGGGCGCGACCTGTCCCGCCACCGGCAGGCCCAGCGGCCTGAGGGAGCCACGGCCACGGACGGCGACGCGCCGCTGGCCCTGAGCACCGAGGCCGCCAACGCCCTGGACTTCACCGTCACCGAGGCCACCTCCCTCGGCCACAACTACGTCGGCTGCGAGCACCTCCTGCTCGGCCTCGTCGCCGAGCCCGACGGGATCGCCGGCCAGGTCCTGCGCGGGCTGGGCGCCGAGCCCCGGCTCACCCGGCGCGCGGTGGTGGCGGCCCTGGCCGGATACGTCCACCTGCGCGCCGAGGCCCAGGCCCCCGCCGCGCAGGGCGGAGCGAGCGCGCAAGGAGCGGCCGGGGCCGCCGTGCAGGCGAGGCTGGCGGCCGCGATCCGTCAGGAGCTCCAGCCGTTCGTCCAGCGCCTCGAACGCCTGGAAGAACGCCTCGGCCAGGACTCCTGAGGGCCGTCCGTGAACGGCGCAGGGCGCAGGCGGGCGCTGGTCGCGTGGCGCGTCACCATCGTCGGCGTGATCGTGGTCGGCCTGGTGGTCGCGGCGACGTGGTGAGCCGGCGCCGCACGGATCCGGCCCGCGCAGGGGTCAGAGCCAGTCGCGGCGCTTGAAGACGGTGTAGAGCACCAGGCAGACCACCGCCATGAGCAGGATGGCGAACGGGTAGCCGAACGCCCAGTGGGTCTCGGGCATGAAGTCGAAGTTCATCCCGTAAATGGTGCCGACCAGGGTCGGCGCGAAGAGGATGGCGGCCCAGGCGGAGATCTTCTTGACCTCCTCGCCCTGCCTGATGCTCGCCTCCGTCATCCGCGCCATCTCCTCGTTCTGCGCCTGCGTGACGAGCGTCGAGTTGACGATGAGGATGTTCTGCAACATCTGCCGGAAGGACGAGATGCGCTCCGCCACCGTGATCGCGTGGTCGGCCACGTCACGCAGATAGCTCTCGAGCTCGCTGGTCACCCCGTATTTCGCCGCCCCCGCGATGAACCCGTGGATCATCCCGACCAGCGGCGCCGTGGCCCGCTGGAACTCGATCACCTCGCCCGACAGCTCGTAGACGCGGCGGGAGACCGAGGGGTCGCCGCCGAAGACCTGGACCTCGATCTCCTCGATGTCCTTCTGCAGCCCGGCCACCACCGGCGCGTAGCCGTCGACGACGGCGTCGAGGATGGCGTAGAGCACGGCCTGCGGGCCCTGCCGCAGCAAGGCGGGGTCCGACTCCATGCGCCGGCGCACACCGTGCAGGTCGGGCGCCTCCGCGTGGCGTACGGTGATCACGAAGTTGGGGCCGACGAAGAGGTGCAGCTCCCCGAACGCGACCTCCTCCACGTCGTCGAGGTAGCGTGCGGCCCGCAGCACCACGAACAGCGTGTCGCCGTAGCGGTCGGCCTTGGGCCGCTGGGAGCCGACGATGGCGTCCTCCAGCGCCAGCTCGTGCAGCTGGAACTCCTCGCCGAGCTTGACCAGCTCCCATTCCTTCGGCCGGTAGAGGCCGATCCAGGCCATGCTGCCCGGCTCCTGCTTGAGGCGTTCGAAGGCGTCGGCGAGCGAGCCAGGGTTGTCGACGCGCTCGCCGTCGCGGTAGATCGCGTTGTCGATGACGGTCGGCCGGTAGGGCGGCTCCTCCGAGGCGCGCGGGTCCATGGAGAGCTCGGGCGCCTCCTCGCGCGCGTCCGTGCCGCGCCTGAACCCTCTGACCCTGGCCATGCCCCTCCCAACGGTTACGCGGGCCGGAACTCGTCGAGCTGCTGCGCCGCCCGGTCCCTGATGGACTTGCGCCACATGGGCGTCCAGCCGAACAGCAGCCCGTGCGGCCTGCCGAGCGCCATCTTCGACCAGCGCCTGAAGTCGAAGTCGTCGTGGTGGCGGACGATCAGGCCGTCCTCGAACCTGAACAGCGCGTCGATCTCGTTGACGACCTCGCGTCCCGTGCGCGAGAACGTGTAGCGGGCCGTCCAGTGCGCGGTGCCGCTGTGGTCGTCCGCCGTCACGTCGCAGTAGGCGGACTTCAGCCCGTCGCGGACGCCGAGCTGCAGCCGCCACATCCGCATGACCCTTTCGCGCCCCTCCACCTCCTGGAAGATGGGGTCGCCGAAACTGACCTCCGGGTGGTAGCAGCTCTCCATGGCCGCGAAGTCCGCCCGCCCCAGAGCGTCGTAGAAGGCGCTGATGAGCGCCACGTGCCGATCGTTCACTTTCCTATCAGATCATGTCCGCGCCGTTGTCCCAGCACACGGCCCTGAGCCAGGCGTCGCCGAGGCCGAGCCGGGCGAGCGCGTCGAGCTGGTGCGCGTAGGCGTACGGGATGGTCGGGAAGTCACTGCCGAGCACCACCTTCCCCGCGAGGCCGAGGTCAAGCAGCGCGGGCCGCAGCCGGGCGGGGAACGGCATGCCGCGCTCGGCGAAGTCGGTGAACGCCATCGTGGTGTCCAGCGCGACCCGTTCGTAACGTGCGGCCAGCTCGAAGAACGGGTCGTACTCAGGCATCCCCAGGTGCGCGATCACCAGCCGGAGCGCGGGATGGCGGCGCAGCACCCGGCCGATCGGCTCCGCGCCGACGTGACCTCCGGGGACGGGCACCGAGCTGGCGTGCGTCACCACCGGCACCCCGGCCTCCGCGAGCAGCCCCCACACCTCGTCCAGTTCTTCGCTCCGCGGGTCGAACCCGCCGACCTGCAGGTGCACCTTGAAGATCCGGGCGCCGTCCGCGAGCGCCCGGCGCACGTAGTCCACGACTCCAGGCTCGGGGTAGAAGGTCGCGGACGGGAGGCATTCCGGTGTACGGCGGGCGAAGTCGAGGGTCCAGGCGTTGAGATCGGCGGCCATATCCGTTTTGTGGGCGTAGGCCAGGGCGGGGAACGTGCGTACGCCCATCTCCCTGAGCCGCGCCAGGCGCTCCTCCACCGGCCACTCGTACTCGATCTTCCAGCCGTCGCCCACCAGCGGGCCGCCGTGGCGGAAGTGGTGCCAGACCCGCCGCTGCATACGTTCGGGCAGGAAGTGAACGTGCAGGTCGATCAGGCCGGGCAGGCCGAGGCCCCGCCACCAGTCCGGCACCTCCGCGTCAGAATGTCGTTCTGTGGCCACGGGAAGGACTTTACCTGGATAGGGTTCTCCCTCGATGGACAAGTTCTGGGCCCACCTGATCGAGGTTCAGCCTGACCCCGACCCCTGGGTCGTGGGGGTCTCGGCTCTCGCCGCGCTCGTGCTCGTCGGCTTCCGCCTGCCCTGGCAGGTTTCCAGAGGCCTGATCACGATCGCCCACGAGGGCGGCCACGCGCTGATGGCGCTGGCCACCCGGCGCAAGCTCGAAGGCATCCGCCTGCACTCCGACACCTCGGGCGTCACCCTGACCAGGGGCAGGCCCACCGGTCCCGGCATGGTGCTGACCGCGCTGGCCGGCTATCTCGCGCCCTCGCTGCTGGGCCTGGCCGCGGCGTGGCTGACCGAGCAGGGCCGCATCACGCTGCTGATCTGGGTCGTGCTGCTGTTCCTGGTCTGCATGCTGCTGCTCATCCGCAACCTGTACGGCGCCCTGATCCTGCTGGCCACCGGCGGCGCGGTGTTCGCCCTGATCATGTATGCTCCGGCCGAGGTGCAGCAGGTCGTGGCCCTGGTGGCGGTGTGGTTCCTGCTGTTCGGCGGCATCCGGCCGATCATCGAGCTGCAGCGCAAGCGGCACCGGCGCCAGGCCCGTGACTCCGACGCCGACCAGCTGGCCAGGCTGACGATCCTGCCGGGCGGCTTCTACGTGTTCTTCTTCCTGCTGGTGTCGCTCGCCTCGGTGGCTTTCGCCGCATACTTCATGAATCCTCTCTAGGTTCGCATTCCCCCACTAAACTCGCCTGCGAGCTCCGTGACAGGGGGGAGTGCCGTGCTGCCAGTCGAGGACGCACCGGGCTACCGCGTGCTCGATGAGGCGGGCCGGGGCGGGTTCGCCGTCGTCTACCGCGCCTACCAGGAGCGCCTCGACCGGATCGTGGCGCTCAAGGTGCTCTCCGTCGACCGGGTCGACCAGCGCACCATGCGCCGGTTCCAGCGGGAACTGCAGCTGACCGGCCGCCTGACCGGCCACCCCAACGTCGTGACCGTCTTCGACACCGGTGTGACCCGCTCCGGCAAACCGTACATCGCGATGGACTTCTTCGAGCACGGCTCGCTGCGCGACAAGGTCCGCCGCGAGGGCCCGCTGCCCGTGCAGGACACGCTGCGCGCGGGCGTCAAGCTGGCCGGCGCGCTGGCCGCCGTGCACGAGGCCGGCGTCCTGCACGGCGACATCAAGCCGCAGAACATCCTCATCTCCCGGTACGGCGAGCCCGCCGTCGCCGACTTCGGCGTGGCCAGGGTCGTCGACAACGCGGAGATCTCGGCCACCGCGCAGGCGTTCACCCCGCTGCACGCCGCCCCCGAGGTGCTCACCGGCGCCCCCCACTCCGTCTCGACCGACATCTACTCGCTCGGCTCGACCCTCTACCACCTGCTGGCCGGCCAGCCCGCCTTCCACAACGCGACGGACCCGTCGATCGCGCCGCTGATGTACCGCGTGCTCAGCGTCGAGCCGCCGCCCCTCAACCGCGCCGACGTGCCGCCGCCGGTCTTCGAGACGATCCTGCGGGCGATGTGCAAACACCCCGAGGCCCGGTACGCCTCCGCGCGGGAGTTCGCGCGGACGTTGCAGGAGGTGCAGGGGGAGCTGGGCCTGCCGGTGACGGACCTGGTGGGCCAGGATCCGGGGCCGGGGTCGGCGGTGTCGACGGTGTCCACGGTGTCCACGGTGTCCACGGTGTTCTACCCCCGCCACGACCCGCACGCGACCGGGCCGGCCGGCCCGGTCGCGACCGGTGGGCCGGCGCCCCGCGGGCCAGGCGTCCCGGCCGGATCGTCGCGGCCGCCGAGAAACCTGGTGATCGGTGCCGGGATCGCCGTCATCGCGGCCGGCGGCACGGCGCTGGCGGTGCACCTGTCGCTCGAGCAGAGCCCGCCCCCGCGCACGACCACCCAGCCGCCGGCCTCCCAGCGGGGCACCGGCGAGCCCGAGCCCATCGACGAGCGGGACGTGGCGGCGCTGGCCCCGCGTGCCCTGAAGGTGACGGCGGATCAGGGCGCGCTGGTGAAGCTGCGGTGGGCGCTGCCCGCCGGCGCCCGCCGCTATCCCGTCGTGCTGCAACGTTCCCCGGTGAAAGAGGGCGAGCAGCGCATCACCGCGCTCGCCCAGGGAGCCACCTCGGCCCGTGTCGCGGGCCTCGACCCCGACACCGGCTACTGCTTCGTCGTCGGCGTGCCCCTGCGCATCTCGGAGTCGTCGACCGTGGCCTGGTCGAAGCCCATGTGCATCAGGGGCGCGGTGGCGCGCTCAACCGAGTAGCTTGCGCGCCGCCTGCTCGATCTCCTCCTCCGACAGCAGCACGTGGTCGGCCGCCCCGCCCAGCGGGATGAAGCTGTCGGATGAGGTGACCCGGGCGATCGACCCGGTGAACCCGGCGTCGAGCAACTCGGTCACGACGCCCTCCGACACGCCTCCCGAGTGCCGGGTCTCGTCGGCGATCAGCACGTTGCCGGTCAGCTCCGCGGCCCGCAGCAGGTCCTCCATCGGCAGCGGCGCCAGCCAGCGCAGGTCGAGCACGCGGCAGCCGTAGCCCTCCTGGGTGAGCCGCACCGCGGCGCGCAGGCTCATCCGCACCCCGTTGCCGAACGTCACGATCGTCAGGTCGCGCCCGTCGCCGTAGGAGCGGGCACGCCCGATGGGGACGTGCGTCTCGGCCCAGCGACCGGGCGGCGCGTAGGGCGCCAGCCAGCCTCCGTCGCCCTGCTCGAACAGGTCACGCGTGTGGTAGAGCGCGATCGGCTCCAGGTAGACGCAGACCGACCCGGACGTGCGGGCCGCCGCCAGGCAGGTGCGCAGCATGGCCGAGGCGTCGTCGGGGCGCGACGGCGAGGCGATGACCAGCCCTGGGATGTCGCGCAGCGCCGCCACCGCGTTGTCGTTGTGGAAGTGGCCGCCGAACCCCTTCTGGTAGGCGTAGCCGGCCACCCGCACCACCATCGGGTTGGTGTAGTTGGCGCGCGAGAAGAACGACAGCGTGGCCGCCTCCCCGCGGATCTGGTCGAGCGCGTTGTGCAGGTAGGCGAGGTACTGGATCTCGGGCACCGGCAGCAGCCCCGACACGCCCGAGCCGAGCGCCAGCCCCAGGATGGCCTGCTCGTCGAGCAGCGTGTCGAACACCCGCCCGGGCCCGAACCGCTTCTGCAACCCCCTGGTCACGCCGTAGACGCCGCCCTTCTTGGCGACGTCCTCACCGAACACCGTCATCTCCGGATAGACGCTCAGCGCGTCGGCGAGCGTGCGGTTGATGGACTGGCAGAGCGTAAGCGGCTGCTCGTTCTCCGGCAGCGACCCGGCGAACGCCTTCTCCCTGGCCTCGCCGGTGGCCGCCACCGGGCTGATCCTGGCGATCAGCTCGGGGTCGCGGGGCGCGATCGGCCCCATGACCTCGCGGGCCGAGCCGAGCCGCGGGCTGCGCGTCGTCTCCATCGCCATCCGCAGCACGTGCTCGCGCGCGGACTCGTACATGGTGAGCAGCCCTTCCGGGGTCTCCAGCCCGGCCTCGACGAGCAGCGCCGCCGTCCGCAGCACCGGGTCGCGCGCGAGGTCGGCCTTGATCTCGCGCTGCGTGCGGTAGGCCGCCTCGACGTCGGAGCCGGCGTGCCCCATGAGCCGCACGGTCGACAGGTGCAGGAAGGCGGGGGAGCGGTGCTCGCGTACGTGCTCGGCGGCGCGGACGGCCACGTCGTAGGCCTGTGCCAGGTCGCAGCCGTCGGCGGCGAAGTATTCGATGCCCGGGCGCCGCGCGGCCGCCTCGACCCACCCCTTGGGGGTGCGGACGCTGATGCCGATGCCGTTGTCCTCGCACACGAACAGGAGGGGCAGCGCCTGCCCCTGGTAGGTCGCGTAGGAGGCGGTGTTGAAGCCGGACAGGGCGCTGGCGTGGTTGATCGAGGCGTCGCCGAAGCTGCAGACGGCGACCGCGTCCTCCGGCCAGGCCGACCTGACGCCGAGCGCCCGCGCCCGCTCGATCGCGAACGCCACGCCGACGGCCCTGGGCACGTGGCTGGCGATCGTCGAGGTCTGCGGGATGACGGCCAGGTCGGGATGGCCGAACACCTTGTGCCTGCCGCCCGCGATCGGCTCGTCGGCCGCCGCGGTCAGGCCCATCAGCACGTCGCGGATGCCCTGCTCGGGCAGCCGCCCGGCCTGCTCCGACCTGGTGAGGTAGAAGGCGCCGGAGCGGTAGTGGAGCAGTGCGGGGTCGCCGGGCCGCAGGGCGGCGGCGACGGCCGCGTTGCCCTCGTGACCGGCGGAGCCGATCGTGTAGTAGCCCTCGTCCTGCGCGCGCAGCCAGCGGGCGGCGACGTCGAGCAGCCGGCTGTCGAGCTGGCGGCGGAACAGGGTGCGGCACCGCTCGCCGGTCATGGCGACGCCGTCGCGGACCGGCTGCCCGGGATCTCGGGCGGGGCCCGCCTCAAGCATCGCAACGGCCTGGGTGAAATGAGTCTCAACTGTGTCGCGCGCCACAGCTCGATTATGTCTTTGTTCGGCGCCGCCGTCTGCCGGACGCCGGTGACATGTTGTGGAGCGGTCCCTTTGACCCCAACTTATGACTGTTTGTCAGAATGCCCAACCTTCCCGTTCGCGAGCACGTCTACTGGGGTGACACACGTGGCACCCTCAATGCCGCGTTGGACCAATGGGGTCTCCAGAAAGGAACCCGCATGTTACAACGCATCCGTGTAGCCGCCCTCGCCACCGTGCTGGCCGCCGGGACGGTCGTCTCGGCGTCCACCGCCGCGACGGCGGCCCAGGCCCCCGCCATCGTCAGGGTGAGCATCGACCCCGGCCCTCCGATCGATGTCTCCAAGGGCGCGGTCAAGGCCACGTTCAGCTTCTACACCAAGGGCGCGGAGAAGGCCGCGTTCACGGTCAAGGCGCCCGGCGACGTCAGCGTCGACACGCCCGTCACCCTGACGCCGGCCAAGCGTGGAAACTGGACGAAGTGGACCGGCACGAAGTCCTTCGACGCCGGCAACGTCGGCAAGTGGGGCTGGAGAGCCTCCGCCACCGGCGACGGCGACGCGTCCCGCAGCGGGACGTTCGAGGTCGTCAAGAAACTGCTCGACACCAAGATCGCCAACTTCGGCGCCCGCCCCGACCGGGTGGACAAGGGCGACCGGATCAGGGTCTCCGGCCGGCTCCTCGCCGACGGCGAGGCCTACTCCGGCCAGTCCGTCGCGATCACCTTCCGTGAGCGCGGCACGGACGCCTACCGCGAGGTCGCCAAGGTGCGGACCGGCCGCGGTGGCTGGTTCAGCGCCCGCGTCCGCGTCGACGCCACCGGCTGGTGGCGCGCCCAGTTCGCGGCGACGTCCGCGGCCGAGGCGTCCGTCAGCGACTCCGACCGGGTCGACGTCAGGCGCTCCAGGCTCGACAGCCGGATCTCCCGCTTCGACGCCCGTCCCGAGCCCGTGGAGCAGGGCGACAGGCTCCGCTTCTCCGGCTCCCTGCGGATCGAGGACCGCGCTCGCGTGTCCGGCGAGCGGGTGGAGATCTTCTTCAAGGCCGCCGGCTCTGACCGGTGGACGTACGTCACGAGCGACAGGACCAGCCGCCACGGCCGCTTCTACGCCTCCGCCACCGCGCGGAGCTCGGGCTGGTGGCGCGCTGAGTACGACGGCGCCCGCGGCGTCAAGGGCACGGCCAGCCGTCCGGACTGGGTGACCGTCAAGCCGCCGCCCGAGAAGGCGGACACGCGGCTGATCAGGGTCAACGCGTACCCAGAGCCGGTCAAGCGCGGCTCCCACCTGAGGATCAGGGGCCTGCTGCAGATCGACGACGAAGGCTCCTGGGAGGGGTACCAGGGCCGGGTGTCGCTGTACTTCAGGCCGCTGGGCTCGCGCTCGTGGCAGTACGTGAAGACGACCTGGTCCAGCGACAGCGGCCGCCTCTACACCAAGGCCAAGGCCTGGCGGTCGGGTCACTGGAGGTTCGTCTTCCGCGGTGACGACGACGCCTACGGCGACACCAGCGGCTCGGACTACGTCCGCGTCAGACGGTGACCGCCTGACACCTGACACGACGAGGCCCGGGGCGCACCGCCCCGGGCCTCGTCGCTCCCGGTCTACTCGGCCCGCCTGAACTGGGCGATGCCCACGCCGAGCAGCGCCGCTCCGAGCGCGGCCACGACGCCCAGCTCCAGCAGCACCGGCACCTGCCGGCCGAACCACGTCACCCCCGGGTTCAGCACCGCGTTCACGTGGGCCGGCACGTCCAGATGCGAGAAGACCGCCTGCCGCATCGGATCCACCGCGTACGTCATCGGGTTGACCACGGTCAGCACGTGCAGCCACGAGGGCAGGTTGGCCAGCGGGAACATCGCCCCCGACAGGAACATCATCGGCATGATCGCCATCTGCATCAGCCCGAAGAACGTCTGCATGTTCTTCATCCGGGCGGCCAGCATCACCCCGAAGGCGGTGATCGTGAACGCCGCCAGGAACATCTCCGCCAGCAGCGTGAGGAGCAGCGTGGGGGAGTAGGGGACGCCCACCAGCCCCGCCATGGCGAGGATGACGACGCCCTGCCCGGTGGCCACGATGGCGCCGCCCAGGCACTTGCCCACCACGATCGCGCCGCGCGACACGGGCGCGACGAGCATCTCCCTGAGGAACCCGAACTCGCGGTCCCACACGATGGACCCGGCGGAGAACATGCCCGTCATGATCACGGTCATGGAGATCATGCCGGGATACATGAACGTGCGGTAGTCGACCCCGGGGATCGAGCCCTGCACCAGCGAGCCCAGACCCGTGCCCATGACGAACAACCACAACACGGGCTGCATGAGCATCGACAACATGCGGGTGCGGTCGTTGACGAACCGCAACATCTCCCGGTGGAGCACGATCTTGACGGCCCGGAGGTCGTGACCGGCGCTGCGGGCCGGCACCCGGACACCGATGGTCTCTGTCGCCATGACTACCGCCTCGCCATCGCACGCATCCACGCCATGGTGTCGCCGCCGGCCTCGGCGTCGCGGATCGTGGAGCCGGTGTAGGACATGAACACGTCGTCGAGCGACGGCCGGGAGACGCTCACCGACCGGATCGGCATGCCGAGCTCGGCGAACAACCGGGGCACGAACGCCTCGCCCGCCGGCACGGCGAACGTCACCGCGCCCTCGCGCACGGCCGCCTCCAGCCCGAACCGCTCCCGCAGCGCCTCGATCGCCGCGGTGTCGTCGGCGGTCTGGATCTGCACGCGGTCCTCACCGACGCTGGCCTTGAGCGCCTCGGGCGAGTCGATGACGACGATCTCGCCGTGGTCGATGATCGCGATCCTGTCGCAGTATTCGGCCTCGTCCATGTAGTGCGTGGTCATGAAGATGGTGATGTCCTCCATGAGCCGTAACTGGTTGATGTAGCCCCAGATGGCCGAGCGGGTCTGCGGGTCGAGGCCGACGGTCGGCTCGTCCAGGAACAAGACCCGTGGCGAGTGCAGCAGCCCCCTGGCGATCTCCAGCCGCCGCTTCATGCCGCCGGAGAACGTCATCACCTTGGCGTCCCTGCGGTCCCACAGCGCCACCATCTCCATCACCTGCCGGATCCGGTCGCCGACCAGGCGCTTCGGCACGCCGTACAGCTCCGCGTGGAACCGCAGGTTCTGCTCGGCGCTCAGGTAGCCGTCGAGGGTGGGGTCCTGGAAGACCAGGCCGATGTTCCTGCGCACCTCGTCGCGTTCCCGCACCACGTCGTGCCCCGCGACCGTGGCGCCGCCGCCGGTCGGGTTCACCAGGGTGCAGAGCATGCTGATGGTGGTGGTCTTGCCGGCGCCGTTGGGGCCGAGGAAGCCGAACACCTCGCCGGGGCGCACCTCGAAGTCCACGCCTTTGACGGCGTCGACCTTGCCGTACGACTTCCGCAGCCCCTGCACGGCCACCGCCGCGTTCTCATCCATTCAGCCCTCCGCGAGGATGTGGAAGATGGACCTACGGGTCTGCTTGATCAGCTTCTTGGCCTCCGCCACCTGCCGGTCGCTGCCCGTCCTGGCCAGGTGGGAGAAGGCCTCGTTGAGCTGGGCCCAGAGCAGGCGCAGCTCGTGGTGGCCGGCCGGCACGGTGCGGGCGACCTCCTCCCACGGCGCCTCGCCGGCGTGCCGGGCGGCCTGCGCGCGCCCCTGCTCGGTCACCCGGTACGTTCGGCTCCCGCCCGCTTCGTCCGCCGCCACCAGCCCCTCGTCCTCGAGCTGCTGGAGCGCCGGGTAGACCGACCCGGGGCTGGGCCGCCACACGCCGCGGCTGCGCTCCTCGATGTCCTGGATCATCTGGTAGCCGTTCCGCTGCCCCTCGTGGAGGAGGGCGAGCAGGGCCGCCCTGACGTCGCCCCTGCGGACCCTCGGCGGGGGCGTCTCCCAC
>NZ_SMKO01000184.1 GCF_004348685.1 Nonomuraea deserti
CACGGGCCGACGGTGCTGCCAGTCAACTACAAGCTGCACAACGGCGACATCGTCTTCCGCACCGCGGCCGGCGGCGCCATGGACGATGACCTGCGCAGCGGCGTGAAGGGGGTCGACATCATGATCGCCTTCGAGATCGACCGGATCGACGAGGTCAACCGTGAGGGCTGGAGCGTCCTGGTGCAGGGGCCCGCCCACCACGTGCCGGCCGAGGAGGTGGCGGACGCGGCAGGCTCCGGTGTCACCCCGTGGGCGGGCGGCGAGCGGCTGCTCTACGTCCGCATCGCCCTGCAGCAGGTCACGGGCCGCCGTATCCACGGCGTGTAGCCACGACGGCTTCCCGTTCGCGCCGCCGCGCGAGGCTCTCCGCGGGCCCGCCTGCCGGGCGGTCACAAGGTCCGGGTCACCACGTTCAAGCACCGTCACGTTCAGGCACCGTCACGTTCAGGCACCGTCACGTTCAGGCACCGTCACGTTCAGGCACCGTCACGTTCAGGCACCGTCACGTTCAGGCACCGTCACGATCGGGCGGCCATGACGACGGACGCCAGGGGGCGCGTACGACGGCGACCGGGCAGTGGGCCCGCTGGAGCACGCCGTGGCTCACCGTGCCGAGAAGCGTCGCGGTGAGCCTGCTCAGCCCGCGCGACCCGACCACCGCCAGGTCGGCGCCGCTGGAGGCGCGCACCAGCGCGGGAACCGGGTGCCGGTCGACGAAGGAGTCCTCGATCGGCACGTCCGGGTACATCTCCCGCCACGGCGCCATCGCCGCCTTCAGTTCCTGGCCGAACCCGGCCCCCGGCAGCGGCCCGTACCCCACCGGGTGGGGCGCCAGCACGGACACCTGGCGGCCGTACACGACCCGGACCCGCGCACCGCGCGCGTTCGCCTGCTCCAGCGCGTACGCCAGGGCCGCGTCGGCGTCGGCGGACCCGTCGTAGCCCACCACGACCTCGCCGCGTTCAGGCCCGGGCGGCTCGTGCACGATCACCACGGGGCAGCGTACGTGCCCGGCCAGCGCGAACCCGGTGGAGCCCAGCATCAGCCCGGCGATCGCGCCCCGTCCCCTGCTGCCCAGCAACAAGCTGTCGGCGTCGGCGCCCTCGGCGCGCAGCCGCTCGACCACCGCGCCGGTGATCAGCACGGCCGTCGTCTCCACCTCGGGCGCGACGGCGCGTACCCGCTCGACGGCGTCAGAAAGCAGCGCCTCGCAGCGCTCGCTCAGCGTCAGGCTCGTGCCCGCCAGCGGCCGCTCGGGCTGCCATGGCTCGCGGACGTGCACGATCCGCAACGACCTCCCGCGCCGCGCGGCGTCGTTCGCGGCCCACGTCAGCGCGGTCCAGGCCCGGTCCGCCCCGTCGATCCCGACCACGATCGGTCCGCTCATCGCCGCCCTCCCGTCCGGCCCGTCCCTGCCCCTGTCCCTTTCCCGCACAGCTACCCGGGAGCAGGAGGACATCCACCTCGGCAACCTCGCAGGGGAGCCTTGCACGGAGCATCTCCCGCTCCGCGACCGCGCTGCCGCCTACGGCCGGTCGCTGCGCCGCGAGCCCGGCGGCACCGCCCCGATGGGCCAGCTGACCGCCGACGACGGTTCCCGCGTGCGCTCCTGACGCCCGGCCCAGACGCCCCGGCCCAGACGCCTCGGCGTCCGGCTTTGGCGCCCAGCCCCCGGCCTTGGTACCCAGCCTCGGCGCCCAGCCTTGGCGCCCAGCCCCCGGCCTTGGTGCCCGGTCTCGGCGCCACACGGTCGCTGCTCCGGAGGGTTGAGCCGCCTCCCACGCTCAGGCGGCGGCTCAACCGTGGGACCCGGGCGGTCGGCAGCACGCGCCGGCATCGCGTGGGTCAGCGGCAGCCTGTCGCGCCGAACACCAGGAAGTTGGTCGACTCGCGTTCGTCGAAGTTGTCGTCGGAGGCGATCACGAGCGTGCACTCGCCGCCGGCCAGGCGCGGCCCCCAGGCCAGGCTCTCCCAGTTCTGCACCGGGGGCCGGAAGGTGCCGAGGTCGAAGACCAGGCGCTTGGTCACCGCGCGGTACGATCCCCCGCTCGCCAGTGCGGCCGTGTTCAGCACGTTGGTGGCGCCGCGCAGGTTGATCTCGTAGAGCTTCGCGCGGTAGCCGGTGCCCTCGACCCAGGAGCGCTCCAGCGCCAGGTAGCGGGACTCGTCGACGGGCAGCAGCTCGGACACGCCGGTGTCCGACTGCCCCGTGGGCGGGACGGGCGCGGCGGGCAGCGGGTCGAGCGGGTAGACGTACTGCGCGCTCAGGGTGCCCTGGCGGCTCCATACGGTCAGCCGTGCGGGCGCGCCGCGCTCGGCCGTCGGCGGCTGCCCGTCCTCGTAGCGCGGGCCCTCGGTCACGGCGGTGATCGTACGCCTGGACACGGCCAGGCCTTCGAAACCGGAATTGCGTCGCGGCCCGGTCTCGGCGGTCGTGAGTTGCAGGTTGCTCGGCAGTGGCAGAGCGCTCGTGTGGCGGCCGCGGAGGTCCATCGAACGCACCGCCGGGGACGAAACCGGAATATCGGGATTTCGGGTGTCCGGTCGGTCCCCTTCGTCGCCCCAGAGCAGCCGCCGGCTCCACCGGTCGTACCTGATGGACTCCGGGTCGGCCGACGCCGCCCTGCCGTAGGCCGGGTACGGTGTCCCGTCGGCCCGGAGCATCGTCGTGACCCCCGTCAGGCGCACCCCGTGGAACGCCCCCGACCGGCGGTCGATGTCGAGCCGCCCGGTGTAGAAGCGGGCGGGGTTGTAGCGCCAGCGGTCGTCGGAGATGAAATACCACGTGTCGGTGCGGGGGTCGCGGTCGATGCCGGACAGACCGCCCACGGTGGTTCCCGCGAACTGCACCAGGTGCGGCACCCGCTGCTCGCCCAGGAAGCGCGTGATCCGGACGGACTCCGGCGGCGCGCTTCTGGCTGCCGCAGGCGGTGCGGCGCTCACCACCATCGCGAACGCGATGGTTATTTCCATTATTTTCCGCGAACGACCCATATGATCCCCCGTAATTTCACCGGCCGTCGAGCGAAATCGACGGAGGACATGAAATCGCGGATCACCAGAGAAGTCCACGGACGCCAAACTCGCACGTCGCACCAGAAAATGGGGAATCCCCTCTTTCTGGTGCCCACGTCGGGACTTTCCTTGTGAAATAGGAAATACCGGGAAGCATAATGAGATGCACGATGCCGTCGCGGAGCGCCCGCGTCCACCCCGATCCCGGCGTACATGAGCTGTGACATCTGCGGCCGAGGCATCCAGCACGCCGGCGTTACCGCCAGCCTCCACCGCCGCACCGGGTTAGACCCCGGCCGCGCCACGCGACCGGCCCCCCGCCTGGACCCGGCCACGACGGTCTGCGCCTGTGACCCGCCCTCCGGCAGAGCGGCGCCTGAGACGGCAATCACCGACCCGTTGACGCGTCGATCCTTCACTGGAGCTCGCCACGCTCTCACCGGCAGGCTCCCCGCCCTCCCACGCCAGCGACCGTGACCGGTCACGCTAACCGGTCACGGTCGCTACCACCGGTCACTGCCGCCGTTCGCTGCCGCCGTTCGCTGCCGCCGTTCGCTGCCGCCGGTCACTACCACGGGTCGCTGCCGCCGTTCGCGACCACCGGTCGCTGCCGCCGGTCGCTAAGGGCGGGTGCCGATTACTGCGGTGGCGTCCAATTCCTCCGAGCGCTCGGCACGGGCGCGCAGCCCGGCGCCTGCCACGGCCGCGGCGGTTGCCTCCGCCTGGCGTTCGCTGGTCTCGATCAGCAAGTGGCCGCCCGGCGCGAGCCACCGCGGCGCCTCGGCGATCACCCGCCGGACGATGTCGAGCCCGTCGCCGCCTCCGTCGAGCGCCATCAGCGGCTCGTGCAGCCTGGCCTCGGACGGCAGCAGGCCGATCGACCCCGACGGCACGTACGGCGGGCTGACGATGAGGAGGCCGACCCCGCCGCGCAGTGAGGAGGGCAGCGGCTCGAACAGGTCGCCCTCGTAGACATGCGCGCCCGGAAGGTTGCGCCGGGCACAGCGCACGGCGACCGGGTCGAGGTCGGCGGCGTGCAACTCCGCCCCACCTTCCCCAGCGCCGTCTCCCCCGGCGCCGCTGAGCCCGGCGAGCACCGCTGCCCCCATCGCGCCCGTGCCGCAGCACAGGTCGAGGATCACGGGCGGGACGGCGGCCGCGCGGGCCAGCGCGACGGCCCGGCGGACGAGGAACTCCGTGCGCGGCCGGGGCACGAACACCCCGGGCTCGACCACGACGCGCAGGCCGCAGAACTCCGCCCAGCCCAGCACGTGTTCGAGTGGCTCGCCGGCGACCCTCCTGGCGACCATGGCGGCCAGTGCTTCGGGGGTTGACGCGGTGGAGACGAGCAATTCCGCCTCGTCCTCGGCGAACACGCATCCTGCGGCGCGCAGCGTCGTGACGATCTCAGCGGTCTGGACGGGTGACGAGAAAACAGACATGGAAGCCTTCCGGGATGCCGATGGGCGCTCCCGCGGTCACCTGATCCCGGTGGTCCGCCTGGCCGAGAAGGGGAGCACCCAGCCTGTCACAGCGGTAATGGGTCTCACCTCCCTGGCCGGTCCGTTGGGGGATGGTCACGCTAGCAGATCCCTGTCGCAAAGGTCCTGTCCGTCCCCCGATCATCGGCCTAAATTCGAGGTGGAGAGCGGAACGGGGACATGGCATGGGACCTGTGGTGATCACTGGTGGTTTCGGGCGGGTGGGCAGCTTGGTGCGGCCCGCGCTGCGCGCGGAGCACCGGCTGCGCGTCGTCGACCGGGTGGCCGGGGCGACCCTGCCCGGCGAGGAGTCCCTGGTGGCGGACCTGGCCGAGCCGGGGGTGGCCGAGCGGGCGCTGGCCGGGGCGTCCGGGCTGGTCCACCTCGCGGGCGACCCCCGGCCGCACGCTGATTGGGAGGAGGTCTACCGCGCCAACGTGGCGCTCACCCGCCGCGTGCTCGACGCCGCCGCCGTACAGGGCGTGCCGCGGGTGGTGCTGGCCAGCACGGTGCACGCCATGGGCGAGTACAACCGGCCGGAGCACCGTCCGGTGGATCCGGCGTGGGAACCGCGGCCCTGCTGCGCGTACGGGCTCAGCAAGGTCATCACGGAGAACCTCGGCCGGCTGCACGCGGAGCTGACCGGTGCTTCTGTGGTCTGCCTGCGGCTCGGCTCGACCGGCTACCCGCTGGACGAGGCGAGGTATCTGGGCATGTGGCTGTCCGGTCGTGACGCGGGGGCGCTGCTGCTGGCGGCGCTGACGGCCGGTCCCGGGTGGAGCGTGCACTTCGGCATGTCGGCCAACACCCGGCGGCACTGGGACCTCGCCTCGGCCAGGAAACTCGGCTACGAGCCGCGCGACGACAGCGAGCCGTACGCGGGGACCGCCGGGCCGCCCACGGTGCCGATCTGCCGCATCTTCGACGGCGCGGACAACCCACCCGCCCGGGCCTGAACGGCGGTCAGGCGGACTTCTCGCGCCGTTCACCGCCGTGGCGGCCCCGCGGCACGAGGGTCGGGTTGACATTGGCGAGGACCGTGTCGCGGGTGACCACGACGCGGGCCACGTCGTCCCGGCTCGGCACCTCGTACATCACGTTGAGCAGCACTTCTTCGAGGATCGCCCGGGCGGCCCTGGCGCCGGTGCGGCGCAGCAGCGCCTGCTCGGCGACGGCGGCCACGGCGTCCTCCTCGAATTCGAGCTCCACCCCGTCGAGTTCGAACAGCCTGCGGTACTGCCTGATCAGCGCGTTGCGCGGCTCGGTGAGCATCCGTGTCAGCGCCGCGCGGTCGAGCGGCCGCAGCGTCGTCACCACGGGGAGCCGGCCGACGAGTTCGGGGATCAGCCCGTACGCCACCAGATCCTGCGGCATGAGCCGGGACAGGACGTCCTCGTCCGCGCGGGGTGGCGTGGCGCCGAACCCCGAGCGCCCGCGGGCGACCCGCCGCTCGACGATCTCCTCCAGGCCGGGGAACGCGCCGCCGGCGATGAAGAGCACGTCGGTCGTGTCGAGGCGGAGGAAGTCCTGGTGCGGGTGCTTCCTGCCGCCCTGCGGCGGGACGGACGCGACCGTGCCTTCGATGATCTTCAGTAGGGCCTGCTGGACGCCCTCGCCGGAGACGTCGCGGGTGATCGACGGGTTCTCGCCCTTGCGGGCGATCTTGTCGATCTCGTCGATGTAGACGATGCCGGTCGCGGCGCGGCCGAGGTCGTCGCCGGCCGCCCGGATGAGCGTGAGCAGCACGTTCTCGACGTCGTCTCCGACGTAGCCGGCCTCGGTGAGCGCGGTGGCGTCGACGATCGCGAAGGGCACGTCGAGCATTCGGGCGAGCGTGCGCACCAGGTACGTCTTGCCGCTGCCGGTGGGGCCGGCCAGCAGCACGTTGGACTTGCCGAGCTCGACGGGCTCCGCCCCGGCCGGCGCGCGCAGGCGCTTGTAGTGGTTGCGCACCGCGACCGCGAGCGCCTTCTTGGCCGGTTCCTGGCCGATCACGTACCGATCAAGGAACGCGTGGATTTCCCGGAGTTTGGGGAAGCCGGTGGCGGCTTCGCCGCCGTCCGCGCGTTCGTCGGCGAGGAGTTCGGTGCAGACGGTCACGCACGCGTCGCAGATGTGCACGGACGGCGGGCCCGCGATGAGCTTGCGCACCTCGTCCTGCCGCTTGCCGCAGAACGAGCAGCCCAGCGGGTCCTCGCGCCTGCCTGCGCGGGTCACCGGGCGCCTCAGCCGTTGGGGCGCGGCGTCACGGGCAGGGTCGCCAGGCGCAGCGTGCCCGGATCGGGGGTGTACGCGGCGTCGCCGGCGAGCGCCAGGTCAGGGAAGCGGCGTAGCAGCGCGCCGAGCGCGGCGCCCGTCTGCACCCGGGCCAGCGAGGCGCCGACGCAGAAGTGCGGTCCGTGCGCGAACCCCAGGTGACCGGACGCCTCCCGCCGGATGTCGAACGTGCCGGGATCGTCGAACACGCGGGGGTCACGGTTGGCGGCGGCGATCGCGGCGGTGACGGGCTCTCCCTTGGGGATGAGCACGCCGCCGATCTCGACGTCCTCGGCGGGGAAACGCGGGATCGTCAGCAGCTGCGGGCCGCACCAGCGCATCAGCTCCTCGACGGCGCGCGGCATGAGCTCCGGGTCGGCGCGCAGGGCGGCGAGCTGCTCGGGGTGGCCGAGCAGGGTGACCACGGCGTTGGCTATGAGGTTGGTGGGCGTCTGGCCGGCCAGGACCAGCTGCCAGACCATGGTGACCAGCTCGACCCCGCTGAGCCGGTCGCCGTCCTCCTCCATGACGCGGGCGAGGTCGGAGACCAGGTCGTCGCCGGGCTCGGCGATGCCCCGGGCGACGGCCGCCGTGGCGCCCTCCATGATGCGCGGGATGGCGTCCCGCAGGCCCTGGCCGTGCCCGGCGGCGACGGCGGCGCCGTACTCGCGCCAGCGGGGGCGGTCGGCTGCGGGGATGCCGACCAGCTCGCAGATCACCTCGATCGGCAGGGGTCGCGCGAAGTGCGCCAGCAGGTCGACGGCGCCGTCCTCGGCCTTCGCGGCGTGCCCGGGCAGCTCGTCGAGGAGGCGGTCGGCGATCCGCTCCATGCGGGGCCCGAACGCGGCGGCCCTGCGCGGCGTGAACGCGGGCGCGACCAGCCGGCGCAGCCGGGAGTGTTCGGAGCCGTTCAGCACGGACATGGTCCGCATGTACGGCCGGCAGTGCTCGGGCACGTCGAACTGCAGGTAGCTGTCCGCGCTGGTCCCCAGGCGCGGGTCGCTGAGCATCGCCCTGGCCTCCGCGTGCCGCGTCACGGCCCAGAACGGGCCGAAACCGGGCGCGGCCAGCCGCACCACGGGCGACTCCTCGCGCACCTGGGAGAACGCGGTGAGCGGGTTTCCCAGCACCGCGGGGTCGGTCAGGTCGATCCGGGGGATCTCGGTCATCACCACTCCACATCCCTTTCACATGATGGAGGCATCTGGATGGTGACGGTATCTCGATCAGAGGGCGCGCGGCAACGTGAGCGATTCGGTCGCGAACTCGGGAAACTCGTTCGCCGAGGGAACCGGAGGGCACGGACGTGCGGTCCAAGCCATGGGCGACGTTCACGCCGGCGCCTCACCGCGCACCGCCCGCTCATGTGGCGACGGTGGCCGCGGGGCGAAGCCGGCCGAGGCCGCGGGCGGCCCTTCCCGTCCGCCGGCGAGAGCTGGACGCCGCCCCCGCCAACGTCACGACACGCTGCCGTCCAGCACCTTGGCGAGGAAGGCGTCCAGGTTGGCGGCGGCCCGCGCGATGCGCTCCTCGACCGTCAGCGACTCGAAGCGGGTGCCGAGCTCGGTGCGCTTCCTGTCGCGTACGTAGAGCGAACAGTCCAGGTCGGCGCACATGTAGGCGCCGACCGTGTTGCCCTGGCGGCCGGCGGCGCCGACCCTCGGCGCGGTGAACAGGGCGACGCCGGTGCCGGCGTGCGGCGTCACGCAGACCGAGCACAGGGTGGACTTGGCGAAGCTCCTGCGCACGTCCTGGGCCAGGCGCAAGGTGACGCCGACCAGGTCGCCGCCGCGCTCGGCGACCAGGTAGGCGCGCTCGGGCGCCCCCGGGTCGCGCCAGCCCAGGAAGTCGAGGTCGGGCCACGGGTGCCCGGCCAGGCCGCGCGGCACGGCGAGCCGCCGCGCCTCGCCTTTGGAGCAGTTGACGAAGCAGGCGCGCAGGTCGGGCTCGGTGATCGGTTTCATGCTTCTTTCCTTGCGTACGGGATGGCGCTAGGAGGACACGCGCCAGTGGGTGAGCGCGCTGTCGAGCGCGTCGAGAATCTTCTCCCACGAGGCCTGGAGGTCGCGCGGATGGCCGAACCCGCTGCTCGCCTCGATGGCGAAGAACCCCTGGTACGTGCTGCGCAACAGGCGGATGGCGTCGGTCAGGTCGGGCTCCGGCAGCCCGTACGCGCCCAGGTGGGCGTACGTGATGGCCATGATCCGCTGATGGCCCGAGGAGCCGGCGACGACCTCGGGATCCACGGCCATCTGGGTGGCCTGGTAGCGGCCGGGACAGTCGCGCGCGAAGTCGCGCCACGCGTTGGCGAACCCGGCCAGCGACTCCTTGCCCGCCCGGCCCGCCGTGGCCGTCGCGAGGCGGTCGGCGAGCTCGCCCGCGGCGCGCACCGCCACGCGGGTGCGCAGGTCGCGCATGTTCCTGACGTGGGAGTAGAGGCTCGCGTCGGCGACGCCGAAGCCGCGCGCCAGCGCGGACAGCGTGATGTTGTCGAACCCGACCACGTCGGCCAGGTCGGCCGCCGCCTCCGTCACCCGGTCGGCGGTCAGTCCGGCACGCGCCATGGCCACCTCCACTCCGTTAACCTATGCCTCCTAGGTTTTAGCCTAGAAAGGGATGGTTACGCAAACCGGAGGATCAGAGATCGGCGGGCAGGACCGGGCGACCGCGCACGCCGGGGTCGGCGGCGAAGAGGGCGCCCGCGGCCGGCTGCTCGCCCCTGTCGACGTCGAGCGCGGAGGTCGTGACGAACAGCCGGTCAAGGCCGTCGCCGCCGAACGCCACTGCCGTCACCTTCCGTACGGGCAGGGTGACGACCGCGTCGAGCCGGCCGCCCGCGTCGTACCTGTGCACGGCCCCGCCCTGCCAGAGCGCCACCCACACCCCGCCCTCGGCGTCCACGGTCAGCCCGTCGGGCGCGCCCTGGGCCGGGTCGATGACGGCGAACGGCCGCCGCCCGCTCAGCCCGCCGTCCGGGGTGTAGTCGAGCACGTCCACGCGGCCGGTCCCGGTGTCGGCGTAGTAGGCCAGGCTCCCATCGGGGCTGAAGTCGAATCCGTTGGAGATCGTCACCTCGGGCAGCACCACGCGCAGCTCCCCGCCCGGCCCGGCCATGTAGAACGAACCGCGCCCGGGGGTGGCGTCGTAGGCCATGCTGCCGATGTAGAAACGGCCGTCGGGGTCGCAGCCGCCCTCGTTCATCCGGATGGCGGGGTCGGTCCACGCCTCCCCCAGGGAACGCAGCGGGGCGTCGAGGTCGTCGGAGTCGGACAGGAGCAGCTCGCGCTCGGCCGCGACCACGTAACCCCCGGAGACGCGGGGCCGTACGACGGCGGCGAGCGCCCCGGCATGCCGGCGGCGTACCCCTCCGTCGGCGTCCAGCGCGAGCACGTCACCGGCGAGCATGTCGACCCAGCGCAGCCCGCCCCAGCGGCTGGACCACACGGGCCCCTCCCCGTGCTCGGCGATGGGGTCGGTCACGGTGTACGCGGCGATGGTCATGCGGCTCTCCTCAGCGCGATCCGGGGCGTGGTCCACGACTCTAACGGCGGCCCGCCATGGAGCCGCGGGGTCAGTACGCCACCGTGAACCTGCACCGGCGATGCCGGGGGCGCTCGGCCTCGTCGAGGAGCGCCACGGCGAGGTCCTCCATGGAGATCACCGACCGGCCGTCCGCGTCGACCAGCAGCTCGTCGGCGCCGAGCCGGTAGCGCCCGGTGCGCTCGCCCGGCTCCAGCAGCGCCGGCGGGCTCAGGTAGGTCCAGTCGGCGCGCGGCGCCGCGCGGCAGGCGGCGAGCTGGGCGTCGCAGGCCAGCGCGATGGGCCGCCACGAGGGCGGGAAGTCGGGGGTGTCGACGACGGTGAGCCCTCCGGTGCCGGGCACGGTCAGCCCGGCCGCGCCGCCGACGAGCAGCAGCCGCACGCCGGTGGCCGAGACCCCGGCCAGCAGGGACTCGGCGGTGGCCACCAGGTCGTGCTCGCGGCCGGGCGCGGGGCGGGTGGCGCTGATGACGAGATCCTGCCCGGCGCTCAACGCGGCGACATCGCCGACGTCCGACGCGTCGCCGCGGCGGACCTGCACGCCGGGGAGCGGCGGCAGGCGGGCGGGGTCGCGGACGGCGGCGGTGACGTCGTGGCCGCGCGACAGCGCCTCGGCCAGCGTCCTGCTGCCGACGGCGCCGGCGGCGCCGAAGAGGGTGATGCGCATGACGGTCAGGATTCCTCTCCCGCGAGCACGGCTCGCGCCGGCCGCGGCCGGGCGGGGCGGAGCTGGGCGGCGACGAGCGCGGCCAGGACGACGACCGCGCCGAACGCCTGGGCGGCGGTGAGACGCTGGCCGAGCACCAGCCAGCCGAGCGCGGTGGCGACCACGGGGCTGAGCAGGCCGAGGAACGTCACCTGGGTGGCCGACAGCCGTCCCAGGCCCCAGAACCACAGGGCGTAGGCGAAGGCGGAGCCGATGACGGCGAGATAGGCGTACCCGGCGAGGTTGGCGGTCGTGAGCGCGGGCGGGGGCGACCCTTCGACGAGCGCGGCCACGGGGAGCAGCAGCAGGCCGCCGGCGACGAGCTGCCAGCCGGTGGTGGCCAGCAGCGGCGCGGGCGACCGCCACCGCTTGCTCAGCACGACCCCGGTGGCCATGACGGCGGCGCCGCCGATGGCCGCGGCGACGCCGAGCGCGTCGAGGCGCGCGTCGGCGCGCAGCACGAGCAGGCCGACCCCCGCCACGCCCGCCACGGCCGCAAGCGCGGTGCGGAGGGACAGGCGCTCGGCGAGCAGCCCGGCCGACAGCAGCGCGACGAGCAGGGGCTGGACGGCCCCGACAGTCGCGGCCACCCCGCCGGGCAGCCGGTACGCGCCCACGAACAGCAGCGCGAAGAACACCCCGATGTTCAGCGCCCCCAGCACCAGCGAGCGCCACCACCAGATCCCCTTCGGCAGGCGCCTGGTGATCGCCAGGAGGAGCAGCCCGGCGAGCAGGGCCCGGATCAGCGCCGCCAGCAGGGGCCGGTCCGGCGGCAGCAACTCGGTGGTGACCAGGTAGGTGGTCCCCCAGATGGAGGGGGTCAACGCGGTCAGCAGCACGATTCCCGTTCGATTCCTTAGCACTAAGACAAAGTAGCTCATCACTAAGATACGTGCCTATGTGATGTACCTCACCGCTAAGACATCGCTAGGCTGGAGGAGTGGCAGATCACGTCGACCTCGTGCTCAAGCAGTGGGCCGCCCAGCGTCCCGACCTGGACGTCTCCCCGATGGCGGTCATCGGCCGGCTGTCGCGGCTGTCGCGGCTGATCACCGTGGAGCTGCGCCGCACCTTCGACGCCCACGGGCTCGACCCGGCCTCGTTCGACGTGCTGGCCACGCTGCGCCGCAGCGATCCCCCGCACCGGCTGACGCCCGCCGAGCTGATGCGCGCGTCCATGGTCACCTCGGGGGCCATCACGCAGCGGCTCGACCGCCTGGAGGCGCGCGGCCTGGTGACCCGTACGCCGAGCGACCTGGACGGGCGCGGCGTCCACGTGACCCTCACGGACGAGGGGCGCGCGCTGATCGACCAGGTGCTGCCGCACCACATCGAGACGGAGCAGCGTGTGCTCGCCGTGCTGCCGAAGGAGCGGCGCGACGACCTCGCCGACACGCTGCGCGATCTGCTGGAGTCCCTCGGCGACACGACCGGCCCCACCTGAGCGCCGGCGGGACACCGGCCGCCCGTGACGAGCCGGACGCGTCAGCGGGACCGCTGACGTCGACGGACGACCGGACGCGTCAGCAGGACCACGGGCGTTGCCGAACGACCGGGCGCGCGCGAGCGGGACCGCGATCGTTGACGACGACCGGGCGCGCGTGAGCGGGGCGGGGCGGTGTCAGCGGCGGCGACCGGCGCCGCGCGCCCTTCCCCCGCCCCTGGCGCGGGTCCGGGACGGCCGCTCCTGCGGGGCGGACCAGTGCGCAGGGCGGGTGAGCGCGGCGGGCAGGCGGGTCGCCCCGTCGCCACTGGCGGAGTCGATCTGGGGCTGGGTGAGGAAGAGGGCGCCGTCGAGGTCGGCTCCCGACAGGTCGGCCCCGCGCAGATCGGCCCCGATGAGGTCGGCCTGGCGCAGGTCGGCCCCCCTCAGGTCGGCCCCGATCAAGTACGCCCCGCGCAGGCTGGCCGCGCGCAGGTCGGCGCCGCTCAGGCGGGCCCCGATCAGGTCGGCTCCCCGGTGATCCTTGCCGGCACGCCCCGCCCTGACCAGCTCGCTGACCCGCAGCAGCAGCGTGTTGACGCGCACCCGCTCCGCCTCGACGTCGACCTTCTCCAGCTCACCGGCGCTTCGCAGGGTGAGGCGCTCGGTCGCGGCGAGGGCCTCGGCCAGCTCCGCGTGCACGGGCCGGGCGGCGTCGAGCGCCAGCGCCTCCGCCAGATACCACAGCAGCTCGTGCAGCTGCCGCATGACCGGGAACACGGAGTACATCCGCCGGGCCGTGCCCGGCGCCTCCCGCCAGCTCGTGCCCTCGAACGTGACCTGCGAGACCTTCTGCCCCGCCCCGAAGCAGTCGAAGACCGTGCAGCCGGCGAAGCCGCTCTGCCTGAGCCGGTCGTGGATGGAGCAGCGGAAGTCGTCGCGCAGATGGCCGCAGGGCTGCCCGGCGTCCTTGTCGGCGGCGAAGTCGGCCGAGGCAGAGAACGGCAGCGCCACGCAGCACAGCCCGAAGCAGCTCTCGCAGTCGGCCAGCAGGCCGAGCTCGCGCGGGTTCGTTCCGGGCAACTGCAGGTCTCCTCGCAGGTGATGGGAGCGGCTCACCCACCCTACTCAAGGATGCGTGTACGGCGTCGTCGTGGTGAGCGGAGCGAACCCGAGCCGCTCCAGGATGGGCCGGCTCTGGCTGGACGCGTCCACCTGCAGGTAGGGGTGGCCGCACGCGACCGCCTGGCGGGCCCGCCAGGCGACCAGCGCGCGGTAGACGCCCCGCCCGCGCCATCCGGGCACGGTGCCGCCGCCCCACAGGCCGGCGAAGCCGGTGCCGGGATACAGGTCCAGCCGGGCCGCGCTGACGGGCACGTCGCCGGCCATGGCGAGCACGGCGTTGAGCGTGCCGGCCGCGAGCCCGTCGAGGAGCTGCTGCCTGAAGTGGTCGCCGTTGCGCTCCCCGGCGAGGCCGAACGCGCGCTCGTGCACGCCGGCCATGAGCTCCACGCCGTCGGCGCCGGTCACCGGGACCAGGCGCACGCCCTCCGGCCCGGCGGCCGGGCCTGCCGCGATCGCGGCGGACTCGGCCACCATGACCGTCTCCTCCGCCTCGGCGGTGAACCCGGCGGCCAGCAGGCGGTCGCCGAGGTCGGCGGGGCGGTCGTGGGCGTACAGCTTCCATTCGAACGGCAGCCCCAGCGACCCGAAGTGCCGCACCTGCTCGGCGATGGCCGCGTCCGCGCCCTCCTCGTCGAGGCCGGACCACAGCACGCCGTTCCAGCCGTGCGCGGGGCCGGTCTGGCGCACCACGTCGCCCGCCCGCTCGACCCGCTGCCCCGGCCCTTCGGGGCGGGCCTCCCGCCGCAGCCGCCGGTCGAACAGGGCCAGCACCTCGTCATGATTCATCCGGACACCTCAGCATTCCCGAGCGCTCCGGGCAACCGGTTTTCATCCGCCGTAACGCCGCTGCCGCGCCGCGAAGCTCCGCAGCGCGCGCAGGAAGTCGATCTCGCGGAAGGCGGGCCAGTACGCCTCGCAGAAGTACAGCTCGGAGTAGGCCGACTGCCAGAGCAGGAAGTTCGACATCCGCTGCTCGCCGCTGGTACGGATCACCAGGTCGGGGTCGGGCTGCCCGGCGGTGTACAGGTGCGGGGTGATGTCGTCGACGGTCAGCGTCGAGGCCAGCTCCACCATGGACTGCCCCGACTCGGCCCGCTCGTACAGCAGCTCGCGCAGGGCGTCGACGACCTCCTGGCGGCCGCCGTACCCGATGGCGAGGGTGAGGTGGAAGCCGGTGGCGCACGTGCTGGTCGCCTCGACGGCGCTCTTGAGAGCGCGGGCCGTGGTGTCGGGCAGCATGTCGAGCATCCCGGCGACGTGGACCTGCCAGCGGGCGTCGGGCCGGTCGAGCCGGTCGGCCACCATGCGCTCGATCACGCCCAGCAGCGACGTCACCTCCTCGTCGCCGCGGCGCTGGAGGTTCTCCGTCGAGCAGAGGAACACGGTCAGATGCTTGATGCCCAGACCCTCGCACCACGACAGGACGTCGGCGATGTGCTCGGCGCCGGCTTTGTGGCCGAGGCCCGGATGCGCCAGGCCCTTCTGCTTGGCCCAGCGCCGGTTACCGTCCATGATCAGGCCGACGTGGCCGGGGAGCGGGCCCGCCATGACCTGCCGGCGCAGGCGCCGGGCGTAAAAGGCGTGAAGGAGGTCAGTCGTCTGCACCCTCCCAGGATGGCGTGCCCGGACGGTCGGTATCGGATCTTTCCTGATTTCCGTCGGCGATCCGCACCAGCTTGTCGGGGTTGGTGACGGCGTAGATGCCGGCCACCTGCTCGCCGTCGGGGGTCAGGTCCAGCACCATCATGCCGAACGGCGCGTCGCCGTCGAACAGCACGGCCGACGGGTCGCCGTTGATCTCCCGGTAGCGCACGTCCAGACCCTCCGGTACGCGCCCGGGGCCGGTGGCCAGGAGCCTGGCCACCTTGTCGCGGCCGTGGACGGGACGCAGGCGGGCGGGCGCGGGCGCCTTGCCTCCTCCGTCCGACCACAGCGTCACGTCGGGGGCCAGCAGCCGCAGCAGCGCCGCCAGATCGCCGCCGAACACCGCCGCCAGGAACCTCTCGGTGGCCCTGCGCCGCACCCCGGGGTCGACGTCGTAGCGGGGACGGCGGGCGTGGACGTGCCCGCGGGCGCGGTGGGCGAGCTGGCGGACGGCCGCCGGCGTACGGCCGAGGATCCCGGCGATCTCGGTGTGGGCGTAACCGAACACCTCGTGCAGCAGGAACACGACGCGTTCGAGCGGGGTGAGCGACTGGAGCACCACGAACAGGGCCATCGACACCGACTCGGCCCGCACGGCGGGCTCGGCCGCGTCCTCACGCTCGGTGACGAGCGGCTCGGGCAGCCACGGCCCGACGTACTCCTCGCGCCGCCTGCTGATGCTCGCCTGGCGGGCCAGCGCCGCGTTGACCGCGATCCGCACCAGGTAGGCGCGCGGGCTGGCGACCTGCTCACCGGCGGACGGCGCGCTCCGCCGGGCCCAGGACAGCCACGTCTCCTGCAACACGTCCTCCGTGTCGGCGACGCTGCCGAGCATGTTGTAGACAATGGAGAACAGCAGCTCGCGGTGGTCGATGAAGACCTGCGTGGCCTGCTCGTCGGACATCAGGCGTTCCTCCCGGCGCGGCTGGCGACTGTCACAGGCATAGAGCCCGTACGCCCCGCGAGTGTGACATCGGCGCCACGAGTGTGACCGGCCTCTCCCCCGCACGCGGGCGGGGGCGGCGGGGAACGGCGGGTCCAGCCCTCCGCCGCTCCCCGCCTCCTAGCGCGTCTCACCTCCGTCCTCACCGGCACGCGGCCAGGCGTCGCCCCAGCCGGTGTCCCTGGCCAGCCGGTAGAGCCCGCCCTGCCGTCTGGACACGGTCACGTCGCGGACCTCGTCCTCGTCCGTGCACACCCGCAGGGACACCATGCCCTTGCGCCTGCGCGGATGACGCAGGACCCTGGCGCCGGCCCGGGGCCATCCCGATGCCGTGGCGGCCACGTAGGAGAACTTCTCGTCCTCGAAGCCGAGGGTGCCCGCCTTGACCCTGCGGTGCAGCGCGCTCCTCGGCAGCCGGACGGAGAAGTGGCACCAGTCCTCGCCCCGCCGGATCGGGCAGGGGCCGTCGTGGGGGCAGGGGGCGACGATGGTCAT
Source organism: Nonomuraea deserti (assembly GCF_004348685.1). Classification (GTDB taxonomy): domain Bacteria; phylum Actinomycetota; class Actinomycetes; order Streptosporangiales; family Streptosporangiaceae; genus Nonomuraea; species Nonomuraea deserti. Next base: position 16,629 of record NZ_SMKO01000184.1, read on the forward strand.
GCCGCGCCCGGTCAGGATTTCCCGGGCGGTGGCGATGGTGGCGTACCCGGCCGGGGTGCCGGGCTCGACGATGACCACCATGGCGGCGTCCGCGGCCAGCCAGTGCACGGCCCGGGGGCGGTCTCCCGGGGGGAGCTCGCCCAGGGCGTACGTCATGGTGACCAGGTCGGCCGCGGGCCGGTCGAGACCCGGCCGGACGGACGCCCGCCGCCACGTGGCACCGCTCAGCGCCGGCGAGGCGCGGGCCAGGCGGCGGCCCAGGCCGATGGCGTGCGGGTCGCGTTCGATGACGGTGACCTCCTCGATGGACGGCCAGGTCGTGGCCGCCGCCCAGATGGCCGCCCCGGTGCCGCCGCCGGCGTCGAGGTGCGTGCGGGGCAGGAAGCCCGGCACCGCCGCCCGGTGCAGGGCGGCGGCGGTGGCGGCGTAGGTGGCGGGCATGCGAACCGCGGCGTAGGCGGCGACGTCGGCCTCGCCGCGCAGGTGCACGCCGCCGGTGGCGGCGCCCGCGCGGTAACGCTCGGTGAGCCGCGCCGCCGCGTCCGCCAGGTCGTGGGCCGGGTGACGGGCGAGCTCCCGGTCGAGCGCGGCTCTGAGCTCGCCGGGAAGCACGGACGCGTTCACCGCGCCCCCGCCCCGGCGACCGCGCGCCTCACGAGGTCCTCGCCTCGGCGAGCGGCCGCCAGGCGGCTGCGGCGATGGCGGTCATGACGGCGGCGGCCAGCCAGTACGGCGCCGTGATCGTCGTGGTCCTGGCCAGCAGCCCGCCCAGGAGCGACCCGAGTGCCGCGCCCCCGACGTCGATCAGCGCGCCGGCCCCGCTCACCCGGCCCATCAGGCGGGCGGGCACGGCCTGCTGCCGCAACGTCGTCGCCACCACGCCCCACACCATGGTGTGGATCCCGAACACGACCAGCACCGCGGCCGCGACCAGCGGGACGGTCGTGGCGGCCAGCGCGGCGTGGGTGCCGGCCTCGATGAGCAGCCCGGCCCGCAGCAGGGCCGTCGCGCCGAACCTGGCCCGCAGCCGCACCGCAAGCGCCGTGCCGGTCAGCCCGCCGACGCCGAACGTGGTGAGCAGCAGCCCGTAGCCCACCTCGTCCAGCCGCAGCCGGTGGCGCGCGTACAGCACGAAGACCGCGAACGCCGCGCAGAACACGATGTTGGCCAGTCCCATGCTCAGCGCGAGCGTGCGCATCAGGCGGTGGCGCCACAACCACCGCAGCCCGGCCGCGATCTCGGTGCGCAACCCGCCGGCGCCGTCCCGCGGCCGTGCGGGCACCGGCCGTACGGTGGCCACCAGCGCGGCCGCGACCGCGAACGACACCGCGTCCACCCCGAACGGCAGCGCCGCCGCGACGGCGAACAACCCCGCGCCGAGGGGCTTGGCCAGGAACTGGTTGGCGACGGTGAAGGTGGCCATCAGCCGCGCGTTGGCGGCGGCGAGCCGCTCGGGCGCCACGATGGCGGGCACCATCGCCGCCGTGGCCGTGTCGGCGAGCGTCTCACCCGTGCCGAGCAGGAAGAACGCCAGGTAGACGGCGGGGATGCCGGTCGTGCCCGTGGCCACGGAGACGGCCAGCGCGCCGAGCACGAGGGCGCGCAGCAAGTTGACGGCGACGATGAGCTTGCGCCGGTCGAGCCGGTCCGCGTACGCGCCGCTGATCAGCGCGAAGAGCAGCCACGGCAGTTGCTGGGCGAAGGCGGCGCCGGCGACGAGCGCCGGGTCGTCCGTGAGGGAGGCGACGAGCAGCGGCCCGGCGGCCATGGTGATGCCGTCGCCGATGTTGGAGACCGCGGAGGCGGTCCAGAGTCTGGTGAAGTCCGCGCCGAGACGCGCGGAGGAGAGGGCACGCAAAAGAGCTCCTCGGAAGGAAGGGAAACGGTCGTGTGCGCGTGCGACCGCTCCGGGCGAGGAGCCTCATGCGCCGGAGTGGGTCCGGCGGCCGTGTGCCCGTGGGGGATCTGCCGCATCACACCGCCTGCGCGGCGGTCCGATGGCAGGTCCCCGTCAGGGAGGCGTCTCGAGCCCTCGCCTCGGAGCGGCGGCGGTGGCCATGCAGGTGCGCATACGGACCCCTCTCCATCCGGTGTCACCGTTCCTGGACGTCTCCGATCTTCTGATAGCGGGCCGGGGCGCGGCCACCGCTTTTCGCCCGGTGCTCCCCGAGCGGCCGCCGCGCGTGGTGCCCGCGGCGCATGTCACGCGTGGCCAGGAACAGCAGGACCGCCCACACGGCGCAGTAAGCGCCGAAGACCGCCCCGCCGCGGTCGGTCAGCAGCGCCCCACCCGTCATCCCCGCCGCGCCCACGGCGGCGACCGCCGTGCAGACCCCGTGCGCCCAGAGCACGACCAGGTACGGCAGGCGCCCCGTGAACCGGATCCGCCCCGCCAGCAGGATCGCGATGATCACCGCCCCGGCCGCCACGTTGCCCCACTGCGCCAGCGCCACCTCGCCGGGTCCGTAGGCGAGGTAGCTGTCCGGCGACACCTGTGGCCCGCCGGTGACGCCCAGCTCGCCCTCCATGGCGTAGATGACCTTCGACGCCACGTACAGGCCCGTCCATGCGATGCCCGCCATCACGATTCTCATGGCGCCGACTCTGCCGCCGGGGCCGCCGCCGGGGCTCCCCCTTCAGGGGGATGGGCGTCCCCCTGAAGAACCGTTCCGCGGCTGCGCCCACGGCGAACGGCCGCGCTCCCTCGGCCGTCCCGCGGTAGCGTCCCCGGCATGGTGACGATCGGCGGCGTCGAGATCGCCTGCGAGGAAGCCGGCCCCGAGGAGCCGGCGGGCACCGTGGTGCTGGCGCACGCGGGGGTGGCCGACATGCGCATGTGGGACCACCAGTTCGCGGCGCTGTCGCGGCGCCACCGCGTGATCCGCTACGACTGGCGCGGCCACGGCCGGTCCGGCGACGCCGAGGGTGAGGTCTGCCACCACGAGGACCTGCTCGCCGTCATGGACGCCCTGAAGATCGAGCGGGCGGCCCTGATCGGCTGCTCGATGGGCGGCGCGTACGCCACGGAGGCCGCGCTCGCCGCCCCCGACCGGGTCGCCGCGCTCGCCCTGATCAGCTCGGGCCTGGCCGGTCACCGGTGGCCGCAGGAGATGCTCGATCAGGCCCGCGACCGCGTGCACCGCTCGGTGCCGCCCGACCGGCTGGCCCGCTACCGCGCCGGCGACGCCGGCCACGTCGATCCCGCCGACGTGCGCGCGATGGCCGAGGCCCACACGCTGTGGCAGGTCGCCGGCCCCGGCCGCGGCCGTGATGCCCTCTCCGACGAGGTGTGGGCGGCGGCGGTGGAGATGTGCCGGCTGGTGTTCGAACGGTCGTGGACCGGCCCCAGGTCGGCCGAACGCCACCTCGACCCGCCCGCGGCCACCCGCCTGCGCGAGATCACCGCGCCCACCCTGGTGGTCAACGGCCTGTCGGACGTGCCCGGCATCCAGGAGGTGTCCGGCCTGCTCGCGGCGGGCATCCCCGGGGCCCGCCGCCTCGACCTGCCGGACACGGGTCATCTGCCCCCGCTGGAGCGGCCCGCGGAGGTGACCGCGGCCCTGACGGCGTTCCTCTCCGAGGTCTTCACCTGACGTGCCCGTTCACCTGTCGGAGCCGCCGCCCTGAGGGCCGCGTGCGGACAGCATGCCGGCGACGGCCGAGACCAGCAGCTCCTTATGCTCCTCCGGCAGCTCCGCCGCCAGCGCCTCCAGGCGCCGGGCGACCTCCTCGTGCGCGAGCACCGCGACCCGGCGGCCGTCGCCGCTCAGCTCGATCCGGCAGGCCCGCCGGTCGCGGGCGTCGCGCGTGCGCACGACCAGACCGCGCCTGGCCGCCCGGTCGACGAGCCCGGTCAGGCTCGACTTCTCCAGGTGGAGGCTGCGGGTCAGGTCTGTCATCCCCACGGGCCCTTCCACCAGCAGGCACAGCAGCTGGGCCTGCTGCGGCGTCAGGTCGTGCTCCTTGCCGACCTCGACGAACACCTGCTGCACCAGGTGCGCCAGGCGCACGAGCGCGTCGGTGAACCCCAGCACGGGCTGTCTCGTCATGACCACGGCACGAGTCTAATTGACAGTGGTTGGCAATCCGAACTAATTTGCTTCGTACAGCCAACTGTTCGCAACCCCAACCAAATGTCCCGGGAGCCCGCCTCATGCCCGACTACGGTCACGACCTGCTCTTCAGCGCCAACATCGTGCCGCACGCCCAGCACGCGGACGCCGTCGTGGCCACCGCCCAGCTGGCCGAACGCGCCGGGCTCGACCTGGTCACCTTCCAGGACCACCCCTACCAGCCCGCCCTCCTCGACACCTGGACGCTGCTCGCGTACGTGGCCGCCGCCACCGGCACCATCCGCCTGGCAGGCAACGTGCACCCGCTGCCGCTGCGCCCGCCGGCCATGCTCGCCCAGGCCGCCGCCAGCCTCGACCTGCTCAGCCACGGGCGCTTCGAGCTCGCCCTCGGCACCGGCGGCTACTGGGACGCCATCGCCTCCATGGGCGCGCCCCGCCTGACCCCCGGCCAGGCCGTCGACGCGCTGGAGGAGGGCATCCGGATCGTCCGCGCGGCATGGGACGCCGACGCCCCGGGCCGCATCCGCTTCGACGGCCGGCACCACCAGGTCGAGGGGCTGCAACGAGGGCCGCGCCCGGCCCACGACATCGGCATCTGGCTCGGCGCGTACAAACCGCGCATGCTCCGCCTCACCGGCCGGCTGGCCGACGGCTGGCTCCCCTCGCTCCCCCATCTCCGGACCGCCGGCAAGATCGCCGAAGGCAACGCCGTCATCGACGAGGCCGCCGAGGAGGCCGGCCGCTCGCCCCGCGACATCCGCCGCCTGCTCAACCTCGGCGAGGAGCTCCCTCCCGCCCAGCTCGCCGAGCTCGCCCTCACCCACGGCATCAGCGTCTTCACCCTCCTCGCCGGCGACCCGCGCCAGATCGAGCGCTTCGCCGCCGAGACCGCCCCCGCCGTCCGCGAGCTCGTCGCCGCGGAACGCGCCGCCGACCCCGGCGTCGCCCGCACCTCCGCCGGACCGGCCAGCACCAGTGCCTCCACCGGACCGGCCAGCACCCACTTCTCCGCCGGACCGGACGTCACCCGCGCCTCCGCCGGACCGGACGGCGCCCCGGGCGACGGCGTACGGCTCACCGACGCCCGCGTGTGGGACGAGAGCACCCGCCCCACCG
>NZ_SMKO01000185.1 GCF_004348685.1 Nonomuraea deserti
GGTTACGGCGGTTATGGCGGGAAGGAAACACCCGGTTACATTCCGAACCCGGAAGTTAAGCTTCTCTGCGCCGATGGTACTGCACTCGGGAGGGTGTGGGAGAGTAGGTCACCGCCGGACAATTTTTTGAGGGGGTTTCGACGCCGAGCGCGTCGAAACCCCCTCTTTTTTGTTGCTCGACCGGGAGCCCGGTGGAGCATCGCCTTCGAGTTGATGACTCCAACTGCGGTGGGGACCCGTGCGCGGTGGCGCGGGTCCCTACGACGGATTCTGGGGAGTGGCTCCGGGTGTTACTTGGGGAGGACCAGGAGCGCGTCGCCGATGCCGCGTTCCGACCCGTCAGAGGGCCGGTTGACGACCTTGTTCCCGACCACCATCGCGGTCGAGCCGCCCCCGTCCAGATTGATGGCCTGCTTGGCGCCGAGCCAGCGCATGAACTGGGCCGCCTCCACGAAGTTCGCGCCGACCGTCACTCCGGGCTGCCGGCCGTCGATGGTGGCCAGGATGAGGCTGCCGTTCTTGGTGGTGCCGAGGAGCGTGCGCGGGTGGCGGCGGAGGATCATGTTCATCGAGTCGTGGCCGTCACGCTTGGCGGTGATCTTGACCTTGCCGTTGCGCACCAGTCCGACGCCGCCCGCGATGACGTTCAGCTCGGGGGTCAGCTTGAGTGCCTTCTTGGCGCGCAGGTCGACGACCTTGGTGTCGATTTTCACCTTCCAGTCCTGCCAGGCATGCTGGTTGAGCCAGTCGGCGCCCACGCCGTTGCCGTGCAGCACCCGCATACCCTTGATGATCTTGCCGCCGGAGGTGCGCAGGCCGACGACCTTGCCGTCGGCGTCGATCACGGCGTCGGTGCCGCCGGTGGGGGTCTTGGCGCCGTACTCCTCCGTGTAGAGGACCAGCTCGTCGGTGGCGGCGGCCCGGTTGACGCCGTTGACCTCGGCCTTCTCGCCGTCCTGCGAGATCGCGGTCACGGTGGTCTTCAGCTCGGTGATCTTGGCGGACCTGCCTCTGAGCACCACGGCCGACCGGCCGGGAATGGCCTCGCTCAGGAGCCTGCCGTTCACCACGGACGCGCCGACGGGCTCGCCGCGCAGCGCCTTGGCGGTGTGGATGTTGAAGAAACCGCCGTTGACGCCGACCAGCGCCTTGCCCGCCTTGGCCATCGACGAGACGGTCTCGCGCTTGGCCACGCTCTTGCCGAGCGAGGCCACGTACGAGCCGCGGAAGGTCCTTCTGTCGATCATGATGACTTTGACGTTCCAGGGGCCCGTGGTTTCGAGGCCGTCGTCGCCGAGGTAGTCGACCTTGACCTTGAGGTCGGCCTTCTTGAGCTTCTTGGCGGTCTTCTCGGCCTTCTTCTTGTCCTTGAAGGACCAGAGGCCGACCCGAACCATGTACACGGTCTGCGAGGGGGCGTCGGCGACGCCGGGCCTGATCACCTTCTGCAGGCTGGGCGTTTCTCCGGCGGCCTCCACCTCGACCGCCTTGGCCTCGGCGGTCGGGAGGGTCCCGTAGTCGCGGCCCGACGGCATCAGCACGGTCACCGTGTAACCGTCGGTCGACGTGCCCGCCTGCACGTCGTACAGATCGATGCCCTGTGCCACGGCCGTCGTCTTCTTGGTCGCCGCGGGCCGGCTGCCCAGCGGGAACTTGGCCGACGGGAACCTTACCGACGCCTGCTCGGCCGCGACGGACGCGACCGGCAGTGTGGTGAGGGTGAGCGCCGCGGCTATGGCCAGGCCGCCGGCGAGGGTGCGTCGAGACATGAATTCTCCAGAGGGCGGTAAAAGGACCGCACCATCCTGACGAGATCAAGGTCTCCAGGGCAGGCGAACACGCGAAAGAAGTGGAGAGGTTACGAGATTGACACCACCAGTGGATACAATTCGGATATGACACACAGCGGCATGTGGTGGTGGCCCGTAGACGGCCACTGATTCCCCATGTCCGGGCCGTCGTGAGACGGCCCGGCTAACGTGCGGGGCCTCTCCGGGACGGCATAAATTCCTAAGGAGAGACACCATGAAAGACGTCGTGCTCACGGGTGACCGCCCGACCGGGCCGCTGCACCTGGGCCACTATTTCGGTTCGCTGGCCAATCGCGTCGAACCGTAGGACGTCCCCCCATGTACGTCCTGATCGCCGACTACCAGGTGATCACCGACCGCGACCTGCCCGGCAAGATCCAGCGGAACATCACCGAGCTGCTGCTCGACTACCTGGCCGTCGGGCTCGACCCGGCCAAGGTCACAACCTTCCGGCACAGCGCGGTCCCCGAGCTGAACCAGTTGCTGCTGCCGTTCCTCAGTCTGGTGTCGGTGGCCGAGCTGCAGCGCAACCCCACGGTGAAGGACGAGATCGCGCACAGCTCCAGCGGGCGGTCAGCGGGCTGATGTTCACCTATCCGGTGCACCAGGCGGCCGACATCCTCTTCTGCAAGGGCAGGCTGGTGCCCGTCGGCAAGGACCAGCTGCCGCACGTGGAGATGACGCGACTGGTGGCGCGCCGCTTCAACGAGCGGTACGGCGAGGTGTTCCCGCTGCCCGAAGCCATGATGGGGGAGCACTCGCTGCTCCGAGGGCACGCGCCGTGTGCCGTCCGCGCCGTCTGTGCCGCCCGCGGCGCCCGTCCGTCCGTGTCGTCCGCGGCGACTCGGTCGTTGAGGTTCGGCGGGTCGAGCAGCGTGTGGCCGACCTTTCCCGGCAGGACGCCGTCGTCGACCACGGTCGGCCCCCTAGGGTGAGCGCCGTGGGAAGAGGTCGGTGGGCTGGTGGTCGTCCACCCGTGTACGACGTTGCCGAGCGGCACGTCGCCTGGGCCGTCGTCGAGGGACGGTCCGGCTCACGGCGTCGGTCGGGGTGGTCGGGTGACGGCCGGCCTATGCGGGTTGCCGGGTCTGGTAGACCTTCCGGAGTGTCTCGTGCACGATCCACGTGGTCCTGGCTCCCTCGGCCAGCAGCCCGACGTCGCCGGGGCCGACCTCGATCGTGGTGCCGCCCTCGACGGCGATCGTGGCGCGGCCCGACAGTACGACGAAGATCTTGTCGGTCTCCACGTCCGTCACCACGCCGGGCGTGATCTCCCAGATGCCGCGGCCACCGCCGAGTTCCAGTGAGGAGGCGGTGGGTTCGCCGGCCACGATCTGGCCGGGATCGAGCTCGTCAGGGGTCAGCCGCACGTCGTGGACGGGCACCGAGAAGGCTCCCGCGGTGGCCAGCATGCGGCCGAGGTCGGCCAGATCGGGCATCAACACATCAGACATATCGCCCATTCCAGCACATCGGGGTGCTCACCGGTTCTCCCGGCGGAAGGACTCCAGGGCCAGCAGGGCCACATGGAGGGACAGGCAGGACTCGACGTCGTCGAGGTCGGTGTCCAGGATGCGTTCGAGGCGGCGCAGGCGGTCGTAGAAGGCGGGCCTGGACAGATGGGCCTTCTGCGCGGCTACCGCCTTGTTCCTGCCCGCGTCGAGATAGATGCGCAGGATGCGGGTGAGATCGCCGCCCCGCTGCGCGTCGTGGGCCAGCAGCGGGCCCAGCTCCCGCTCGGCGAACGTCTGCAGCCTCGCGTCGTCGCGCAGCAGGTGGAGCAGGCCGCGCAGGCGCAGGTCGGGCAGCCGGTAGAAGGCCCGGCCGTCCGGCTGGCGGACGGCCACGTCGGCCACCTGCTCGGCTTCGAGAAAGCTGCGGCGTACGTCCCTGACGGACTCCACCAGCGAGCCCGCCGCCAGCACGAACGCCGAGCCGGGCCGCCACAACACGCGCAGCCGGTCGGCCAGCGCGGTCAGCGCCGGCTCGGCCTGGGCGCGCGGCGGCAGCGGCATCAGGACCCCGACGCGCTCCTGGTCGAGCGCCCCCACCAGGGCGGGCAGGCGCGCGTCGCGGCAGGCGGCGGCGGTCGCCTCGGCCAGCTCGCCGAGCAGCGCCTGGCCGTCCAGCGCCTGGTCCACCGGGTCGGTCGGCCTGATGACCACGCTGACCAGCTTGCGCCCGGTGAGCGGCACGCCGACCGCGCGAGCGCGGGCGGCGGCCTCCTCGGGATCGGCGTAGGCGTGGGTGAGGATGCCGGCGATGATCGTGCCGTGCGCCTGGCGTTCGAGCGACTCCTGGTGGCGCTCCAGCAGGCGGCCCAGGGCGAGCGTGGTGGCGGCGCGCTCGGCCAGCACCATGTCGCGCGGGCTCGGCGAGGAGTCGCAGATCAGGATCAGCCGCCCCCAGTCCTGCCCGCGCGCGCCGACCGTGGTGACCAGCCATCCCGAGGCGGCGTCGTACGCGGTGCGTTCGGCCGGGGCGACCGCCCTGGACCTGGTCTCCCATCCGGCCAGCAGGGCGCCCGCGTCGCGGCCGGCGGACTCGCAGGCCAGCACCTGGTGGGCGAGGTTCTCCAGCAGCACGGGCCGGCCGGACAGCCTGGCCACCTGGGCCAGCACCTCGGCGGGCGAGGCCCCTTCGACCGACAGCTCGGTGAAGACCTCGTGCAGCTGCTCGGAGGCTCGCAGCTCCTCCAGCTGGATGTCGATGATCCGGGCGTGCACGGACTCGGTGATCTGCACGAACGGCGTCTCGCGGGTCAGCACGACGAGCGGCAGGCCGTGCTCCTCGGCGGTCTTGACCACGGCGCGCGGCAGCTCGCGGACGAACTTGCGGCCCAGCTCCACGATCAGGCCCGAGGCGCCCACGGAGGAAAGCTCGCCGATGTAGTCGGCGAGCTTCTCCGGGTCGTCGGGGAGCGCGACGCCCGTGGTGAGGACGAGCTCCCCGCCCCGCAGGAGATGGGCGATGTCGGCGATCTCGCCGACGTGCACCCACCGCACCTTGGTGTCGAGCCGGTCGGCGCCCGCGACCACGCGCGGGTTGCCCCGGCGCACGGTCTCCAAGGCGAGGACGTCGGCGATGGTGGGCAACACGGGGCAGAGCCTAGCTGATCAGCCTGTAAGAACGGGTAAAGGGCGATTTACACTGTGATCTCTTGTCATGGCGTCAGGTCCTCCTCGCGGAACTCGCGGCGGGGCCGGCGTACCCGCAGCTCAACCCGCCGGATCTTGCCGGAGATGGTCTTCGGCAGCTCGTCGAACTCCAGCCGCCGGATCCGCTTGAACGGCGCCAGCTCCCGGCGGCAGTGCTCGAAGATCGCCCGCGCGGTCGCCTCGTCCGGTTCGAAGCCGGGCGCGAGCGTCACGTAGGCCTTCGGCACGGCCAGGCGTACCGGGTCGGGTGCGGGGACCACGGCGGCCTCCGCGACGGCGGCGTGCTCCAGCAGGACGCTCTCCAGTTCGAACGGCGAGATGCGGTAGTCGGAGGCCTTGAAAACGTCGTCGGTCCGGCCGACGTAGGTGATGTAGCCGTCCCGGTCGCGGGTGGCGACGTCGCCGGTGTGGTAGAAACCGCCGCGCATGGCTTCACTAGATCCACCGACATATCCGGACATGAGGCCCAGGGGGCGGCGGTCGTCCAGCGGCAGGCAGATCTCACCGTCGTCGCCCTGCTCGCCCGAGACCGGGTCGATGAGCACCACCTCGTACCCCGGCAGCGGCCGCCCCATCGAGCCCGGCCTGACCGGGTCGTCCGGCGCGTTGCCGATCTGCGCGGTGGTCTCGGTCTGCCCGTAGCCGTCCCTGATCGTGATGCCCCACGCCTTGGCCACCTGGTCGATGATCTCCGGGTTGAGCGGCTCGCCGGCGGCCACGGCCGTGCGCAGCGGCAGCCGCCAGGCCGCGAGCTCCTCCTGGATGAGCATCCGCCACACGGTCGGGGGCGCGCAGAACGTGGTGACCTGCTCGTCCCGCAGCACCTCCAGCAGGGCGCGGGCGGAGAACCGCTGGTAGTCGTGGATCAGCACGGTGGCGCCGGCGTTCCAGGGGGCGAACACGTTGCTCCACGCGTGTTTCGCCCAGCCCGGGGAGGACACGTTGAGGTGCACGTCGCCCGGCTCGAGGCCGATCCAGAACATGGTCGACAGGTGCCCGGCCGGATAGGAGGCGTGCGTGTGCTCGACCAGCTTCGGCTGCGAGGTCGTGCCGGAGGTGAAGTAGAGAAGGAGCGTGTCCTGGGCCCGGGTGGGCCCGTCGGGGACGAAGTGCTCGGGCGCTTCGTACGCCTCGTGGTAGGACAGCCAGGTGTAAGCGTCGCCCACGGCGATCTTCGTGTATTCGCCGCCCGTGAACTTGCCCGCGTCGGCGGCGTTGGCGATCACATGGGCGACGCCGCCGCGCTGGACGCGCTCCGTGATGTCCTTCGCGGTCAGCAGCGTGGTGGCGGGGATGATGACCGCGCCCAGCTTCATCGCCGCCAGCAGCGACTCCCACAACTCGGCCTGGTTGCCCAGCATGAGCAGGATCCGGTCGCCCCGCCGCACGCCCTGCTGGTGCAGCCAGTTGGCGACCTGGTTGGAGCGGGCCGACAGCTCGGCGAAAGTGTAGGAGGCGCTGCTCGCGCCGACGATCTTCAGCGCGACGGCGCCGGGCGTCTCCGCGGCCAGCACCCCGTCGAACCAGTCGAGCGCCCAGTTGAACTCCGACGGCTCCGGCCAGCGGAAGTCGCGGCGTGCGGTGTCGGGGTCGGAGCCGAGAAGGAAGTCACGGGCGGCGCGGAAATCGCTCATGTCTCGGATCCTGCTACGTCGCCAGCCGCCGCTCAAGGCCGTCGAGCACCGACACGAGCCCGAAGTCGAAACACATCTCCCGCATCGCCTGCGGGTCGTCGTAGCCGGCCATGTTGATGCGCTCCAGCATGTCGGGGTGGTCGGCGGCGGCCTTGGCGACCGCGGCGCGCATCTCGCCGGCGTCGTATCCCTGGTCGCCCATCGCGGTGTTCCAGGCGATCTCGGGGATCGTCATGCCGAACACGTATGCGGTCAGCGTCGCGTTGGCGAAGTCGATGTCCACCCCGGTGAACCCGGCCGCCCTGAACATCTTGCGCATGCGGTCCGCGACGCCCATCGCGTGCGGGCCGAGCGCGGGCAGGCGGCCGATGAGGTCGGCCGACCACGGGTGGCGCAGGACCACCCGGCGCATGCTGTAGGCCAGGGCCGAGGCCGAGTCGCGCCAGCCCACCCGGTCGGGGTCGGGGACGGTCATCTCGGCCCACACCTCGTCGTAGGCCAGCTCCAGCAGCTCGTCCTTGTTGGCGACGTACCAGTAGAGGCTGGTGGCGCCGGCGCTCAGCCTGGCACCGAGCTTGCGCATGCTCAGCCCGCCGAGCCCTTCCCCGTCGAGCATCTCCACGGCGGCTCTGACGATCTCCTCGCGACTTCGGCCGGGACTGGTGGCCTTGCGCGGCTCGCGGATCCATACGGAGGTGAACTGCTTGCCGGTCATGCGCCAAGAATAAAGGCACTCGCACACCGTTCGAGATTGTCCTACAGTGTGCGAGTGAACTCGAACACTGTACGAGACCCCCGCCGGTGGTGGACTCTCGTCGTCCTGTGCCTCTCGCTTCTGGTGCTGACCGTGGACGGCACCGTGCTCAACCTGGCGATCCCGTCGCTGATCGAGGAGCTCGGCGCCACGTACTCCGACATCCAGTGGATTCTGGACGCCTACGTGCTCGTCTTCGCCGGCCTCCTGCTGACCGCGGGCAGCCTGTCCGACCGCTACGGGCGCAGGAGGTTCCTGGTCATCGGCCTGGCCTTCTTCGGCGGGGCGTCGCTGCTCGCGGTGCTGGCCACCGAGCCGTGGCAGGTGATCGGCGCGCGGGCGCTGATGGGCGTCGGCGGATCGATCCTGATGCCCTCGACGCTGTCCATCCTCATGACCGTCTTCGCGGAGGACGAGCGGCGCAAGGCCATGGCCATCTGGGGCAGCGTCGCCATGCTCGGCGTGATCGCGGGGCCGACGCTGGGCGGCTTCATGCTGGAGCACTACTGGTGGGGCTCGGTCTTCCTGCTGAACATCCCGATCGCGGCGGGGGCCATCGTCGCCGCCTACGTCCTGATGCCGGAGACCCGCAGCGGCGGGCGGGAGATCGACCCGGTCGGCGTGGTGCTGTCGATCGTCGGCCTGACCGCGGGCGTCTACGTCATCATCGAACGCGAGTGGAACCCGCTGATCATCGCCCTCGCCGTGATCGCCCTGGCCGCCTTCGTGCTCTGGGAGCGCCGCTCCGAACACCCGATGTTGCCGCTGGCGTTGTTCAGGAACCGCAACTTCGGCGGCGCCTCCTTCTCGATCCTGCTCATGTCGTTCGGCGCCGGCGCCGTCATGCTGATGCTGACGCAGTACCTGCAGTTCGTACTGGGCTACGGCGAACTGCAGGCCGGGCTCGCCATGCTGCCGCAGGCCGCCGCCGCAGTGCTGTTCAACGGGATCGGGGCGGGGCTCGGGAAGAAGGTGAGTAACCGGATGCTGATCTCGGGCGGTCTGCTCGTCATGGCCGCCGGCTTCGTGGTGATGGCGAGCACCACCGGCTACCTGCCGCTGATGTGCGCCCTCGTGCTGATGGGCGCGGGTGGGGGGCTGGCCGGGCCGTCGGCGTATGCGTCGCTGATGGGGGCGATCCCGCTGGAGCACGCGGGTGTCGGCTCGGCGCTCAACGACACCGTCCAGCAGGTGGGCCTCGCCCTGAGCATCGCCGTCCTGGGCAGCGTGCTGGCCGGGGTGTTCACCTCGTCCATGCCCGCCGACGTGCCCGCGGCGGCTCAGGAGTCGATCGGTGAGGCGTTCAGGCTCGGCATGGTGGAGCCCGCCAGGGAGGCGTTCACCACCGCGATGCACGTCGGGTCGTGGGTGGGGGCCGGGTTCACCGTGGCCGCGGCGCTGCTCGCGTTCACGGTGTTGCGGCCTGCCGCCGGCCCGGGCTCCGACGCCGTCGAGGCACGCGAGCCCGCCGCCGAGGGGGTCTAGCGGGCACGTGGCTCCCCGGCCGTCCCGGGCAACGAGGCAGGCCCGCTGGATGTCAGCGGACCTGCCTGGCTTGCGGTGGCACCGCGGCAGGAAATTCTTCGGCCCCGCCGAACCGGAAAATCGGACAATATGCATGAACTCAACGCAATTACGCCTTTACATGCGGTTGACTATCATGACTAAACGGGAATACTGGTGCACCGTTGACCGTCGTTCGACTGAGACCGAGGATGCCATGTCACTTGGCCTCGCCCTGCCCCAGGCAGAGCCGCGCCAGGCACGCAGTCGTGCCGACGTCGCGGGAAGGCGCGGTCCATACCGACCTGGTCCATGCCGGACGTTGTGCTGATTCCGCCACGCGCTGCTAGCAGACTCTTCGGCGGTTGACAAATTCCGTCGGCTCTCCTCGACCTCAGGACTTGTCATGCCGCCAGACTCCTTCAGCGTCCCGATAACGCTCATCGCCCTTGGCCTCCTCATCGCCCTCGTGGGCGTCGTGCTCCTCCACCTGCGCGTACGCCGCGATCTCGCCCATGTCCGCGGGCAGCTCGGTCAGGCCCGTCAGGAACAGCGGCATCGGACGCACGAGTCCAGCGCCGGCCGGCAGCGGCTGGCCCAGGCGGAGCGCCAGATCCAGGAGAGCGCGGAGCAGCTGCGCGAAGCGCGCGCCCAGCACGACCTCGTACGCGCCGAGACCGAGCACCTGATCACGAGGCGAATTCCCGCCCTGCTGTCCCACCTGCGCACCCCCCACGTGGTCGTGCCCGGCGTGCAGGAGCCGGCACTCGCCGGCACCGACATCGACAGGCAGCACAGCGCCCTTCTCGACGCGTTCGCCCGCGGCCTCAGAGAGGAAGGCGAGCGTGTCGACGAAGCGGCCCAGGCGGTCATCAGAGGCGCGATGTCCCGCGTGCAGACCCAGGCGCTGCGCGCCCAGGACCTGCTCGCCGGTGTGCAACAGCGTTACAGCGGCGACGAGCACACGGCGCTCCTGCGCGAGGTGCTGGGACTGGACATGTTCAACGAACTGATCATCCGTCGCGTGCAGGTGACCGGCATCGCGTGCGGGGCCACGCCCGGGCTGTCGCGTGACGACACGTATCTGGTGGACCTGGTGGTGGGCGCCGTCTCCCGGGTGGAGAACTTCGAGCACCGCATCGAGGGCCCGGCCAACCACCTGCGCCGCCGGATCGGGGTCGCCGCCCGCGCCGCGGAGTCGATCCTGTTCATCACCGCCGAGCTGCTGGCCAACGCGGTCCACCACTCCTACGGCACGCTCAAGGTGACCATCGCCGTGCACGAGACCAACAGCGGCGCCGCCATCGTGATCGACGACGCCGGTGTCGGCCTCAACGAGGAGCAGTACGCCCGCGCCACCCGCCTGCTGAGCGGCACCCAGCCGATCCGCTTGGTCGACCTCGGCAACCCGCCCCGCACCGGCTGGGCCGCCATCGGCCACCAGGCCGCGCACTACGGCCTGCAGGTCACGGTCAAGAAGAGCGCCTTCGGCGGCGTGCAGGCCGTGCTGACCGTCCCCGCCGCCCTGCTGGTGGAGATGCCGGAGAACACCCGGCCGTCGGTGCTGGCGCCCGAGCCCGTCCGCGCCTCGGTCCCGGCCGGCCAGCCGGAGCCCCTGCCGGCGGCTTCGCGGCTGGAGCCGGTCTCCTCCGCCGCGGGAACCGACTTCGTGACGGCGCCGCAACAACGGTCGGCGGATGACCTGGCGCCGCTCCCGCAGCGCCGCCGCCAGTCGCCGCGCCCCACGTCCGGCTCCGGGCCCGCCGGAGGCGGCTCGCCGGGCCCTGACGGCCGCACGCTCACCACCCCGGAGATAGCCCAGAAGCGGTGGGGAGACTTCCAGATCGGAGCTGAAGCGGGCCGCCGCGAAGCGTTCCCGACCGATCCGCACGACACCACCGAAGGGAATTGACCGTTCCATGGACGCTCACAGCGCTTCAAGCCGTGTTCCGACCAAGGGTCGCGCGTTGTCCCTCGACGTGTCCTGGGTCCTGTCACCTCTCCTGGCACTGCCCGGAGTCACGCGAGGTGTGGTGCTGAGCCGTGACGGGCTGATCCTCGGCGGCTCGGCCGATGTGACGACGGAGAGCGGCGAGCGCGCCGCCGCCATGACGAGCTCCGTCCTGGGGGCCGCCCGCGCCCTGTGCGAGGGCCTCAGCGGCGGCACCGACGACGGGGTGGAGGACATCGTCATCTCCGCCGGCAGCGGCTACTACTACATCGCCCCGGCCGGCGACCGCGCCGCCATCGTGGTCGCCGCCACCGGAGCGGTCAACATCGGCGCGCTGGCCTACGAGGTGCAACTGCAGGTGCAGAAGCTGATCAAGGCTCTCGACGAGGCCAGCGCGGCCAGGGTGCCGGGCGTCCGGACGTGACCTCCGGACGGCAAAGGCGGCGGGTCGTCCCGGATTACATGGCCGCCGCGAGGCTGACCGTGCCCGAACACATCGATGTCGAGCGCACGACCCTGGTCTACATCGCACCCGACGCCGCCACCAACGGACTGGATCCACCTGGGTCGCATCTGCTGGCCCTGCTGCAGGACGGGCCGTTGTCGGTGTACGAGTGCGCCGCGCACCTCGGCCTCCCGTACTGCGTGGTGCGGTTGCTGGTCGCCGGACTGGTCGGCGGCGGAACGCTGCTGACCCGCAATCCGCCGGTGGCCACCAGCCTGCCCGACATCGAGATCTTGGAGTTGGTACTCAGTGGCCTCCGCGCTCTCTGACAGCCGTGTCAGTGCCGAGCACATCCCGGTCAAGCTGGTCATCGCAGGGCCGTTCGGCGTGGGCAAGACGACCATCGTCAGTGCGCTCTCGGAGATCAAGCCCCTCAACACGGAGGAAGTGCTCACCCAGGCGGGCACGCTGGTCGACGACCTCACCGGCGTGAGCGACAAGACCACCACGACCACCGCGATCGACTTCGGCCGCCTCACCCTGCCAGGGGCCGTGCTCTACCTGTTCGGGGCGCCGGGACAGACCCGCTTCCAGGTCCTGTGGGACGAGCTGGTACGCGGCGCGCTGGGGGTACTGGTGCTGGCCGACACCCGCCGCATCGACGAGAGCTTCGCCGTCCTCGACCTGGTGGAGAACGCCGGCATCCGCTACGCGGTGGCCGTCAACCATTTCCCCGACTCGCCGGACTACCCGTTGGAGTCCGTGCGCAAGGCGCTCGACCTGGACCCGCGCACGCCGCTGATGGTGTGCGACGCCCGCGACCCCGCCTCCGCCCGTGCCTCGCTGATCGCGCTGGTGGAGCACGTCAGAGAGCTGGTGCTGTCATGACCCTGCGCTACATGCCCGACGCCGGGCGCCTGTACGGGCCCGAGTACGCCAGAGACCCGCAGGCGATCTACGCGCAGCTGCGCGTGCGGCATGGCGCGGTCGCCCCCGTGGAGATAGCCCCGAGCATCGAGGCCCACCTGGTGATCGGCTACCGGGCCGCCCTGGACGTGCTCACCAACGTCGGCGGCGTCTGGAGCAAGAACTCCAGCGCCTGGCAGGCGCGGCTCCCCGACACCCCGGAGGCCGCGGGGGCGATCGCCATGCTCGGCCGCCGGCCGAACGCGCTGTTCTCCGACGGCGCCGAGCACGCCCGCTACCGGAAGGTGATCTCCGACTGCTTCGAGCAGATCCAGCCGCACAAGCTGCGCAAGATGGTGAGCGAGGTGTCGGACTCGCTCATCAGCCAGTTCGCCGCGAAGGGCGAGGCCGACCTGGTGGCCGAATTTGCCCGGCTCATCCCGGTCCGCATCTTCAACCGGCTCTTCGGGCGTCCGGACGCGGACAGCGCGGGCCTGACCCAGGCCCTGTCGGACATGATGGAGGCCGACGGTGAGACGGGCGCGCGGGGCAGCGAGGCGTTCAGCCGCTACATCGGCGAGCTGATCCAGACCAAGCACGCCCAGCGGGGCGACGACCTGACCTCCTGGCTCATCGACCATCCGGCCGCGCTGCAGCCCGAGGAGCTGGGGGAGACTCTCGTGCTGGTGGTGGCCGCCGCCTACGAGCCCACGGCCAATCTGATCTCCAACACGATCTCCCGGATGGTCAGCGACGACCGCTACTTCAGCTCGCTCACCAACGGCGCGCTCAGCACGTACGACGCCCTCATGGAGGCCCTGCGCGCCGAGCCGGCGATGTCGAACTACGGCCCGTACTTCGTGCGCCAGCCCGTGCACTTCCACGGCACCTGGATCCAGCCGGCCGAGCTGGTCCTCGTCTCGTACGCCGCGGCCAACACCGAGCCCACCAGAGTTCCCGAGGAGCTGCGCTCCGACGGCGGCGCGTACCTGGGCTTCGGCGCGGGGGCGCACCGCTGCCCGGCCAGCGACCCGGCCGTGCTCATCGCCATGACCGCGATCGAACGCCTGACCTCTCACCTGTGCGACCTCGAACTGACCGTGCCCCGCGAGGAGCTGCCGTGGCGACCCGGCCCGTTCCATCGCGCGCTGGCGCACCTGCCGGTGAGTTTCACCCCGATCCGCCCCGACCAACCAGGAGATTCTCCGTGGGCAATGCAGCCCCTGTCGTCCTCGACCCCTTCGGCTCCGACCTCCCCGGCGAGGTCCGCCGACTACGTGACCTCGGCCCCCTGGTCCTCGTAGAGCTCGCCGGAGGCATCCCGGCCTGGGCGGTCACCCGGCACGACCTGCTCAAGCAGCTGATCCTCGATCCGCTGGTGAGCAAGGACAAGCGGCACTGGCGGCGGCTGCCCGAGGCGCTCGCCGAGCCGGGCTGGCGGTGGATCATGACCTGGATCGGCGTGTCCAACATGCTCAGCGCCTATGGCGACGAGCACCGGCGGCTGCGCAAGCTGATCGCCCCGAGCTTCACCGCGCGCCGTACCAAGGCCATGCAGCCGATCGTCGAGGGCATCGTCGCTGAGCTGCTGGACGCCATGGACGCGCAGCCTCCGGGCCGGCCCGTCGATCTCCGCAGCGCCTTCGCCCACCCGCTGCCGATGCGGGTGATCTGTGAACTGTTCGGCGTTCCCGCGCACATGCGGACGGAGATGGCCCAGGTGATGGAGGCCATCATGGACACCACCGCCACCCCGGAGCAGGCGGAGGCCACGGCCGTCCAGATCGCCACCGTGCTGCCCGCCCTGGTCGCCTACAAGCGCGAGCACCCGGGCGACGACCTGACCACCGAGCTGATCAACGTGCGCGACAGCGGCGACTCGCTCAGCGACGACGAGTTGCGCGACACCCTGCTGCTCCTCATCGCGGCCGGGCACGAGACCACCGTCAACCTGATCGGCAACGCGGTGCACGCCCTGCTCACCCATCCGGACCACCTCAAGGGGGTCCTGTCGGGAGAAATTTCCTGGTCCGCGGTGATCGAGGAGACGCTGCGCTGGTCGCCGTCGATCGCCAACCTGCCGCTGCGGTTCGCCATCGAGGCGATCGAGATCGGCGGGGTACGGATCGAGGCGGGCGACGCGATCATCACCAGCTACCTGGCGGCCGGGCACGACCCCGACCAGCACGGCCAGGAGGCCGACCGGTTCGACCCGACCAAGGAACACGGTGAGCACTTGGCCTTCGGCATCGGCGTGCACCGCTGCATCGGGGCTCCGCTCGCCCGCCAGGAGGCGCTCACCGCCCTGCCCGCGCTGTTCTCCCGGTTCCCGGACCTCCGGCTGGCCGTGAAGGAGAGCGAGCTGCCACACGTCCCGTCCTTCATCGCGCACGGCTGGGGCAGCCTGCCGCTCCTGCTGCGCCGCTGACCCGCGGAGGCAGGGGCCGGCCCGCCCCTGCCTCCACCGTCTCCTGCCGGGCTCGGCGGAGCCGCTCGCGGTAGGGCCTTCAAGAGCGCAGTTACAGTGTGTAACCCGATTTCCTGCTACGCCGACACTCTGGAGATAGGAGGATGAGGGCGAAACAGGAATACTCGGGAGCATGTCGGAGCTTCTCGCGCGCCATCGGGCAGTGATGCCTGCCTGGCTGGCCCTCAACTACACCGAGCCCATCGAGATCGTCAGCGGCAAGGGCAACCGCGTCATCGACGGCGACGGCAAGAGCTATCTCGACTTCTTCGCCGGCATCCTGACCAACATGATCGGGTACGACGTGCCCGAAGTGCGTGAAGCCGTCGAACGCCAGCTCGCCACGGGCGTGGTGCACACCAGCACCGCCTACCTGCTGCGCGGCCAGGTCGAGCTCGCCGAGAAGATCGCGCGGCTCTCCGGCATCCCCGACGCCAAGGTCTTCTTCACCAACTCCGGCACCGAGGCCAACGAGACCGCCCTGCTGCTGGCCACGTACGCGCGCAAGAGCGACCAGGTGTTCGCCATGCGGCAGAGCTACCACGGGCGCAGCTTCGGCGCGATCAGCGTCACCGCCAACCGGGCGTGGAAGAACAACTCGCTCTCCCCGCTCAACGTGCACTTCCTGCACGGCACCGACCGGCACCTCACCCAGTTCAAGGGCCTGTCGGACGCCGACTACGTCAAGGCGTGCGTGGACGACCTGCGCCACGTGCTGGCCACCTCCGTCTCCAACGACGTGGCCGCGCTGATCGCCGAGCCGATCCAGGGCGTGGGCGGGTTCACGATGGCCCCCGACGGGCTGTTCGCCGCGTACAAGGAGGTGCTCGACGAGCAGGGCATCCTGTTCATCTCGGACGAGGTGCAGACGGGGTGGGGACGCACGGGCAGCGCGTTCTTCGGCATCCGGAACCACGGCGTCACCCCCGACATGCTCACGTTCGCCAAGGGGCTGGGCAACGGCTTCGCCGTCGGCGGCGTCGTGGCGCGCGGCGACCTGATGGACGCCCCGCACGCGGTGGGCCTGTCGACGTTCGGAGGCAACCCGATCTCCATGGCCGCCGCCAACGCCACCCTCGACTTCGTGCTCGACCACGACCTGCAGGCCAACGCGGCGCGTACCGGCGCCATCATCATCAACGGGCTCAAAGAGGCGGCCGAGCGGCTGCCCGTGGTCAAGGAGGTGCGGGGCAAGGGCCTGATGTTCGCCGTCGAACTCGAGAGCCCCGCGCAGGCGTCGCGCTTCATGGAGGAGACCAAGAAGGCGGGCCTGCTGGCGGGCAAGGGCGGCCTGTACGGCAACGCCATCCGCATGGCGCCGCCCCTCACCCTCACGGTGGACGAGGCCGTCGAAGGGCTCGGCATCATCGTCACCGCACTGGAAACCATCAACGCAGAGGCAGCAGCTCAGTGAAGTCGGTCAAGCACTGGATCAACGGAGCGCTCGCGGACGGCGACGACCGTACCGCCGAGATCTTCGACCCCGCCACCGGCGAGGTCAGCGGCCACGTGGCGCTGGCGTCGGCGGCGGACGTGGACGCGGCCGTGGCGGCCGCGACGGCCGCGTTCCCCGCCTGGCGGGACGCGTCGCTGACGAAGCGGTCGCAGGTGCTGTTCCGCTTCCGCGAGCTCATGTACGCCCACCGCGACGAGCTGGCGGCGCTGATCTCGTCCGAGCACGGCAAGGTGCACTCCGACGCGCTCGGCGAGGTGTCCAGGGGCCTGGAGGTCGTGGAGTTCGCCTGCGGCATCCCGCACCTGCTCAAGGGCGGCTTCTCCGAGGGCGTCTCGACCCGGGTCGACTCCTACTCCATCCGCCAGCCGCTGGGCGTGGTGGCCGGGATCACGCCGTTCAACTTCCCCGCCATGGTGCCGATGTGGATGTACCCGATCGCGATCGCGTGCGGGAACACGTTCGTGCTCAAGCCTTCGGAGAAGGACCCCTCGGCGTCGCTGCTGATGGCCCGGCTCTGGCAGGAGGCGGGGCTGCCCGACGGCGCGTTCAACGTCGTGCAGGGCGACAAGGTCGCCGTGGACCGGCTGCTGGAGCACCCCGGCGTGCGCGGCGTCTCCTTCGTCGGCTCCACCCCGATCGCGCGCTACGTCTACGAGACGGGCACCGCGCACGGCAAGCGGGTGCAGGCGCTCGGCGGCGCCAAGAACCACATGCTCGTGCTTCCCGACGCCGACCTCGACCTGGTGGCCGACTCGGCGGTGTCGGCCGGGTTCGGCTCGGCGGGGGAACGCTGCATGGCGATCTCGGTCGTGCTGGCGGTGGACCCGGTCGGCGACGAGCTGGTGGAGAAGATCGTCGAACGGGTCGGCCGGCTGGTGGTCGGCCCGGGCGACGACCCGAAGTCGCAGATGGGGCCGCTGGTCACCGAGGCGCACCGCGACAAGGTCGCCTCCTACCTCGACCTGGGCGTCGAGGAGGGCGCCAAGCTGGTCGTCGACGGCCGCGAGACGGCGGTGCTCGGCGGCGGCAAGGCCGTCGAGACGCCCGGCTTCTGGCTCGGACCGACGGTGCTCGACCACGTCCCTCCGGGCTCGCGTACGCACCACGACGAGATCTTCGGCCCGGTGTTGTCGATCGTGCGCGTCGGCTCGTACGAGGAGGGCCTGGAGCTGATCAACGGCGGCGAGTACGGCAACGGCACCGCGATCTTCACCAACGACGGCGGCGCCGCCCGGCGTTTCCAGAACGAGGTCGAGGTCGGCATGGTCGGCATCAACGTGCCCATCCCGGTGCCGATGGCCTTCTACAGCTTCGGCGGCTGGAAGTCCTCGCTGTTCGGCGACACGCACGTGCACGGCACCGAGGGCGTGCACTTCTACACCCGGGGCAAGGTCGTCACGTCCCGCTGGCTCGACCCCTCGCACGGCGGCGTGAACCTGGGCTTCCCCACGAACGGGTAACCCGCGATTCCGGACGGGAGAGATGCGCGTCCCTCCCGTCCCGCTCCCCGGTAAGCTCCCAGCAGACGGACAAGGGGGGACATCGTGGATCGTCGTCGCACTTATGCCCTGGCGATCGCCGCATCGGCGCTGGTCGTCGGCATGGGAGCGGCGCGGCCCACACCGGCGCCGAGCCCTCCGCCGAGCCCGAGCGCCAGCCCCACCGCCAGCCCGACGGCGACGCAGAGCGACGGCACGCTGCAGATCCTCACCTACCGGGGCTACGCCGAGTACGGCGGCACCAGCCCCAAGGTCAACTGGACGGGCGCGTTCGAGAAGGAGACCGGCTGCCGGATCGCGAAGCTCGACACCGTGCAGACCTCCGAGGAGATGGCCGAGAAGGTCACCCAGCGTCCCTACGACGTGATCTCCGCCGGGCCGGTGCTGGCGGCCGGCCTGATCGCGGACAAGCAGGTGCAGGCCATCGACCCGGCCAAGGTCGCCGGCTACGACGACATCGACGAGCGCTTCCGCGACATGTCCACCGTGTCGGGCAAGGTCTACGGCGTGCCCTATCTGTGGGGCTACCACGAGTTCATCTACGACTCGGGGCGGGTCGAGGGCGGCGACCTCCGGCAGGTGTTCGCCTCCGAGCGGGTGGCGCTCAGGGACACCCCGCTGACGATCGCCGACGCGGCCATGGCGGCCGGCTCGGCGGACGAGCCGTACGAGCTGACCGAGAAGCAGCTCGACGAGACGATGGCGATGCTGGAACGCAACAAGGACCGCGTCTACTGGCGTAACCCGATCGACCTGGTCAAGGGGTTCGCCACCGGGTCGCTCGACTATGCCCAGGCCACTCCCTACTACCGGATGTTGCTGCAGAAGGCGGGAAAGCCGATCAAGGCCGTGCGGACCCGCGAGACCACCGGCTGGGTCGACTCCTGGATGCTCGGCGCGAACGTGCCCGACACCACCTGCGCCTACCGGTGGCTCAACTGGGTGACCGCGCCCGACGCGCAGCGCGACGCCGCCGCGTGGGTGGGGCTGGCTCCGGCCAACGACAAGGCGTGCAAGGGGCGCGCCAGGCAGATGTGCGAGGCGTACGGCGCCGGCGAGGACAAGAAGCTCGACCACGTGGTCTTCGCGGTACGGCCGCCCGCTTGCGGGGAATGTACCGACTATGACGCCTGGACCGAACGGTGGCGCGAGCTCGCCGAGTGAGGAGCGGAGGCGCCGGACCTGACGTGCTGTGCCGCGGGCGCGCCCCCTCCCCCCGCTGGGCGTGACCTGCAGAGACGCCCTGGGCCTTCCCCCTGTCCCGGGGCGTCTCGCTGCCCGGGGACCGTTCAGCGGGGCTGACGGTTCAGCTGGCTGCCTGCTCGGCAGGGCTGTCTGCTGGGCGGGACTGTTCGCTCAGCAGGGCTGCCTGTTCAGCGGGACGGGAAGGCCACGACGGTGGCCGCGGGAGCGGGCAGGAGCGCTTCGGCGCAGTCGCCGCAGGCCAGGACCGGAGAGTCGTCGGGCAACCGGCCGACCCTCATGCGCGGCCGAGGCCAGCGTTTGTGGCAGACGACACAGGCGTCGCCGTCACGCTGGGCCCAGGTCAGTCCCTCAGGGTCGAACGTCACCATGCTCCGCGCCGCCGTTTTGGTGGAACCCCAGTTCATCACGCTTCCCGCAGCCATCGCCCATCCGTATACCGGAACCGTTATAACCCTGACCGTGGCCGTGATCGTCTAGCAGAGCGTCAAGTCAGGGTGAATTCTCTACCCGGTCGACGGCTGTTACACCAACAAAATCGGGCATCCAGCCGCAAGCCGGGTGCCCGATTCGGATGGGTTTGTTCTATAGTTCGGCGATCGCCTTCTCCAGGATGCCGAGCCCTTCCTCGAGCAGGTGCTCGGGGATGACCAGCGGCGGCAGGAAGCGCAGCACGTTGCCGTACGTGCCCGCCGTGAGCACCAGCAGGCCCTCCGCGTGGCAGCGCCGGACGATCTCCTGGACGGCGGCCGGGTTCGGCTCCTTGGTGCCCGGCTCGACCAGCTCGATGGCGATCATCGCGCCGCGCCCGCGCACGTCGCCGATCACGTCGAAGCGCTCCTGGAGCGCCCTGAGCCGGGGCAGCATGATGTCGCCGATGCGCCGGGCCCTGGCGACCAGATCCTCCTCCTCGATGGTCTCCAGGACGCCCAGAGCGGCCTCGCAGGCGAGCGGGTTGCCGCCGTACGTGCCGCCGAGGCCGCCGGCGTGCACCTTGTCCATGATCTCCGCGCGCCCGGTCACGCCCGCCAGCGGCAGGCCGCCCGCGATGCCCTTCGCGGTGGTGATGATGTCGGGCACGATGCCCTCGTCCTCGCAGGCGAACAGCGTGCCGGTGCGCGCGAACCCGGTCTGCACCTCGTCGGCCACGAACAGGATGCCGTTGGCCTTGCAGAACTCCGCGATGCGCGGCAGGAAACCCCTGGCGGGAACGATGAAGCCGCCCTCGCCCGCGATCGGCTCTATCACCACGGCAGCCACGTTGTCCGGGCCGACCTGCTTGGTGATCATGTCGATGGCCTGCTCCGCGGCCTCCTCGGCGCAGTTGTCCGGTCCGGACGGCCAGCGGAACGGGTACGCCAGCGGCACACGGTAGACCTCCGGCGCGAACGGGCCGAACCCCTCCTTGTACGGCATGTTCTTGGCCGTCAGCGTCATCGTGAGCAGCGTGCGGCCGTGGTAACCATGGTCGAACACCACGACGGCCGGTCTGCCGGTGGCGTGCCGGGCGATCTTGACGGCGTTCTCCACGGCCTCGGCGCCCGAGCTCACCAGCAGCGTGCGCTTGTCGTGGTCGCCGGGGGTCAGCTCGTTGAGCTTCTCGCACACCCGCACGTACGACTCGTACGGGGTGACCATGAAACAGGTGTGGGTGAAGTCGGCGACCTGCCGCCGGACGCGTTCGACGACCTTGGGCGCGGCGTTGCCCACGCTGGTCACGGCGATGCCGGAGCCGAAGTCGATCAGCGAGTTCCCGTCGGCGTCCTGGAGCACGCCACCGCCCGCGCGGGTGACGAAGACCGGCAGCGTCGTGCCGATGCCGGGCGGGACGGCGGCCTGCTTGCGGGCCAGCAACTCCTGCGACTTGGGGCCTGGGATCGCGGTCACGACGCGTCGCTCCTGGGGAATGCTCATGCCCCGACGCTACGGCGGCCTCTCACCTGCGCCGATATGTCGATATGTCAAACTGAAGGCGGTCGTTTTCGCCAGAATGGACAAAACCCACATGCCGCCTTCACTACGGACCGTGGTGCGCCGCATGCACCTCCGGCCCCTCGCCGGCACAACCGCCCACCCGTCTTCCGACCGTCCGTCCTCCGACCGCCCTAGTCCCGACCGCCCGTCCTCTGCGCTGCCGTCTTCCGGCGGCCCGTCTTCCGGCGGTTCGGCGGCGGACGCGTCGGGTGGGCAGGGCCACCAGCCGGTGCCCGGCCGTCGAGGCGACCGGTCCGGACAGGGTCAGCCGGGTGAATGGTCGGGACAGGGTCAGCCGGGTGAATGGTCGGGACAGGGTCAGCCGGGTGAATGGTCGGGACAGGGTCAGCCGGGTGACCGGTCCGCGCTGGGTCGTCCGGATGACCGGCCTGAATTGGGTCGGTCGGGTGATCGGTCCGGGCAGGGTCGGTCGGGTGATCGGTCCGGGCAGGGGGCCTCGGTGGGCGAGCGGTCCGGCGCGGGTGCGCTGGACGTGCCGGTGCGGTGGGTGGCGGTCAGCGAGCTCGCGGATCCGACTCCGTACCTGGAGGGTGGGGAACTGCTGCTTACGACGGGGATGCGGATGGCGGGCGACCTATCCGGATATGTCGCCCGACTGGTCGCTCGCGGCGTGGCCGGCCTCGGCTTCGGCGTCGGGGTCTCGCACGAAGAGGTGCCCGCCGCCCTGATCGCCGCCGCGGAGGAGCACGGACTGCCCCTGCTGGAGGTGCCGCGCGAGACCCCGTTCATCGCCGTCGGCAAGGCCGTCAGCGAGCTGCTGGCCGCCGAGCAGTACGAGGAGATCACCCGCGCCTTCGACGCCCAGGGACGGCTCACGCGGGCCGCGTTGCAACCGGAGGGCATGTACGCGGTCATCGACCGGCTCGCCAAGGAGGTCGGCGGCTGGGCCGCGCTGCTGGACGAGTCGGGCGAGGTACGTCACGCCACGCGCGGTGCCAGGACGGGCGCGGTGACCGCCGAACTCGCCCGCCTCCGGGGCGCCCGCCCCCAGGACCC
>NZ_SMKO01000186.1 GCF_004348685.1 Nonomuraea deserti
GGGGTGCTAGCGGTCGAGGGGCACGCCGGGGGTCAGCACCTTCTCGACGTTGACCACGACGAGCCTGCCCACCTTGTGCCGGGAGAGCTCGCGCCACCCGTGGCGAGCGTAGAGCGCCAGCGCGGCCTCCTGGTTGAGCGTGGTGTCGCCTCTGACGCGCTCGAAGCCGAGCTCCACGGCGCGCTGCTGCAGGGTGACGAGCATGGCCTCACCGAAGCCACGCCGCTGGAAATCGGGGTGGACACGCAGCCGGCAGATCTCGGCCGTGCACGTGTCGACGGGTTTCAGCCCGCCCATGGCCATCACCCGGGAGTCGACCTCGCCGACGAGGAAGTCGCCGCCGCAGGCCAGATAGATCTCCTGGATGCGGGGGAAATCGTCGTCGTAGTAGACGCCGTCGCCGGGCACCAGGCCCACCTGCGCCAGGCAGATCTGGTGGAGGGTGAGGATGGTGTCGAGATCGGACCATCGGTAACGCCGGATCTTCAGTTTCATGCGCCCCCTTTCAGCTGGGCCCGTGACCGCCGCAACTCGGCGCGGTAGTCCTCGAGGCCTGGGGCGTTGGCGTCACGGGACGCGATCGCCTGCTCGAGCGCCAGCGCCGGCCGCACGATGAAGTCGGTGAGATATTCGTCGCTCAACAGGCGCAGCGCCTTGGTGCCGATCGCCAGCGCCTCCTTGACGTCGCCGTCGATCAGCCGGCACTGGGCCTGGTCGAGCCTGATCAGGGTCTGGTCGAGGATGTGGTCCTGGTATTTGGTCAGCGCCTGGCCGAGCACCACCTCTGCCTCGATCGTCTGACCGAGCTTGGTGAGCACGTCGCCCTGGTAGAAGTAGAGCTGCTTCTCGGTGTAGCCGAAGGCGACGTCCTCCCGGTCCTCGCTCTTCATGTGGGAGAAGGCGCTGCGCGCCCTCGACAGCGCGCGTTTGGCCTGGTCGACGACCTCTTTCTTGCTGTCGCCCCCCGACATCATGGCCAGCGCCCTGGCCTCGACGACCGGCGCCATGGCCTGCGCGGCGCACGGCATCGAGCCGGCCAGGTCGCGGCTCTTCTTGGCGAGGTTGAGCGCCTCGCGGGCGTCGCCGAAATAGAGGGGGACGAGCGACTCGCGAGCGGTGATCCAGGCGCGCAACGCGCGGTCGCCGGTCTCGTCTGCCGCGGTGCGCCCGGTGCGGAAGAATGAGCGGGCCAGGCGGTGGTCGCCGAGGTTGATCATGATCATGCCGCTCAGCCCGGACAGCTGCGCGGCCATCCTGCACAATCGTTCCTGCAGGTCGATGGGCTGGCGGCGGGACATCGCCGTACGGACCGCGCTCAGCTCGAGCAGCACGTCGCACAGCAGTCTCAGGGGAGCCGTCGTCGTGTACTGGCGGCCGAAGCTGATCGTCGCCTCTTCCCACTGGTCGAGCATCGCGGCCGACACGGTGGCCGAGACGAGCGTCTCGTCCATGCGCCGCCTGATGCCCTCGCACGCTCCGAGCACGACCCCGTCGAGAGCCTTGGTGAGGTTCGTGTCGGTGTGGAGCAGATTTAACATCGTGCGCCGAAGGACGTTCTCGTCCTCCTGCGCCTCCGGCTCGGTGACCATGGGGTGGATGTTGAGCTCACGCTCCGTCGGCAGCAGCGCCGGCGGGTCCTTGGCCTCGGAGCCGCCGAGCGCACCCGCCGCGCGGTGCGCGTGGCCGTGGCCGCAGATGCACGGCCCGTCGTAGCCGAGGGCGGCGGGCTCGACGCGGTAGACCGAGCACAGGTAGTGGAGGTATTCGGGTCCGGGGCGTTTCAACCCGCTCTCGTACGCCGAGAGCAGCGTCTCGCCGATGCCCGGCGTCGGTTTGGAGTCGCGCTCGAACAGGGCCCTGACCTGCTCGATGACATCGGCCAGGGCGATCCCGTAGGACAACCGGTGCGCCTTGATGCGGGTCGTGCTGAACTGCGACGCGCAAGCCTCGTGGATCTCATCCGCGATCTGGGCCGAAGTGCGCCCGGCGGCAAGGCCCTTGGCCCTGATCCGCCGGGCGATCTCCGTTTCCCTGTGCTGTCTGCCGGACATCCCGGCCCCTTCCAAACAAGTCTCGACCGGTCCGCAACTGGTGACTCAGCGTAGCCCTCAGATTGCTGTGCGCCTACCCATGACTATGAACCAGAGACGACGGGTTTGAAAACGCCCTCCGCCAGCCTACGGTTGAGGATCGTCCTCCCCGGGGCTGTTTCTTATATCCCTTGGGAGAAGAGCAACTCCCTGTAGCCGCCCAAGCTCGTTGCGTCCGCTGTTGACATGAGACATCTTTGGCCCACCAGCGGCGATTGGTAGGGAGGACGAACGGTGGGGGACGACGACTTCGAGCACTTGGAGCGACTCGTATCCGAACTGGGCGCTCATGGGTTGCTCGCACGAGTGGTCCAGAGCCAGAGCGGTCGCAGGTTCGTACGGGTCATCAACCCGAACGCGACCAGCCTGTCCGAGAACGTCACCTGCAGGCCGGCCACTGTGTCCGATATGCCTGATTGGTGGTACTGCTGGTCCTGGGGCGAACGGATGCACACGGCCGACGACCCGGCCGGTGCCGCGACGAAAGTCGCCCGCGTGCTAGCCGCCGTGGCGGAATGATCGACGCGGTGGGCCGGGTGGAGCGCAGCCACCGCGGCACACCGCATCCACGGCGGCCTCACAGGGCCGGCGGAGTGACCGGTGCGGAGGGTCCCGCGCATGTGGGGTCCTGGTCACTCCGCCGGTTCTGGCCTCACACCTGACTGCGACCGGTACGGCCCGCACGCCGTACCCGCGAAGCCACCCTCCCGGCCCGCCGGGCGGGTGTTGGGGGGGATCCCTCCCGGAACCGGTAAGGGACATGCTTCCGGGTGCCTGTCCCTTGCCGAGCCGTCCGTCATCGGAGCGTCGCTCTCTCCCTCCGCGGCCCAGAGAGCCGACGACCCCGTCTTCCCCGGCGTGATGTGACGGCGGGCGGTTCGGTCGGCGGTATTTTGGATCGCAACGGTCCAAAGAGCCGACCGAACCGCTTCTGGAGGGGGATCCACCTTTGTTACTGCTGGTGACACCGTCGCCGCCACCCGCCTCACCGTCGAGCGGGCTGCCGGACCCGGAGAAGGTGGTCCAGGACATGGCCGGGATCTGTACCAAGGATCCTGTGTGCTCTACCCTCGTCGGGATGTTCGACAATGCGGTCTGGGCACCCATCGCGGCCAGCGCGATCGTCATCGTGCTGATCATCGTGCTGGCGTTCGTGCTCCGGAAGATCGCACACCGGATGATCACGAGGGTGGTCCACCGCGCGGCCGCGAAGAGCTCCATCACCAGCCGCTTCCGCAAGGGCGCCGCCACCGACGGCATCGACGCGCTGCTCCGCGAACGCAGGAAGCAGCGGGCCGAGACCATGGGCTCGGTGCTCAAGCACGTCGCCTCGATCGTCATCCTGGGCACCGCGGTGCTGACCGTGCTCGACCGGCTGACGATCCCGATCGCTCCCCTGCTGACCAGCGTCGGCATTCTCGGCGTGGCCATCGGCTTCGGCGCGCAGGAACTGGTGAAAGACTTCATCGCCGGGATGTTCATGCTGCTCGAAGACCAGTACGGCGTGGGCGACGTGATCGACGTGGGCGCCGCGGTCGGCACCGTCGAGACCGTCACCCTGCGCATCACGCGGCTGCGCGACGCCGATGGGCGCGTCTGGTATGTCCGAAACGGCACGATCACCAGGGTCGGCAACGAGTCGCAGGGCTGGTCGCGGGCCTACGTCGACGTGCCGGTGGCCTACGACGCCGACATCGTCAGCGTGCGGGTGCTGCTCGAGCACCTGGCCAAGGAGATCTGGGCCGACCCCGAGCTGCGCGAGAGCAAGATCCTGGAGCAGCCGCAGGTGTTCGGCGTGGAGCAGCTTTCCGACAGCTCGGTGGTGTTCCGCATCACCGCCAAGACGCTGCCCAACGAGCAGGCCGAGGTGGCCAGGGAGATGCGCATCAGGGTCAAGGCGGCCCTCGACGACGCGGGCGTCACCATGGTCGCGGTGTGAGCGCGATGCACCACCACACGAGGCACACCCTAGGCTGGTGAGCGTGACTGAGACCTCCTTCTACGACGCCGTCGGGGGCGAAGAGACCTTCCGGCGCCTCGTTCAGCGCTTCTACGAGGGGGTCGCGGACGACCCGGTGCTGCGGCCGCTCTATCCCGAGCCCGACCTGACGGGGGCGGAAGAGCGGCTGCGGGGCTTCCTGATCCAATACTGGGGCGGCCCCAAGACCTACAGCGAGCAGCGCGGGCACCCCCGCCTGCGCATGCGCCACACTCCGTTCGTGATCGGCGAGACCGAGCGCGACGCCTGGCTGCGGCACATGCGCGACGCGGTCGACTCGCTCGATCTGCCGGACGAACTGGAGACCCGGCTCTGGGATTATCTGGTCTACGCGGCCCACAGCCTGGTGAACTCACCCACATAACGGGGCATGACACGCCACATGGATATCCCCTGGTGGCGTGATGCCGTCGTCTACGAGATCTACGTTCGCAGCTTCGCCGACGCCTCGGGTGACGGCGTCGGCGACCTGGCCGGGGTGCGCGAGCGCCTGCCCTACCTGCGCGAGCTGGGGGTGGACGCCATCTGGCTGACGCCGTTCTACCCCTCGCCCATGGCCGACGGCGGCTATGACGTCGCCGACTACCGCGGCGTCGACCCGATGTTCGGCACTCTGTCCGACTTCGACGCGCTGGTCGCCGGCGCGCACGACCACGGGCTGCGGGTGGTCGTGGACATCGTGCCCAACCACAGCTCCTCCGCCCACCCCTGGTTCCAGGCGGCGCTGCGCGGCGAGGGACGCGAGCGCTACCTCTTCCGCGACCGGACCAACAACTGGCAGTCCACCTTCGGCGGGTCCGCCTGGACGCAGGTCGAGGACGGCCAGCACTACCTGCACCTGTTCGCGCCGGAGCAGCCCGACTTCAACTGGCGTAACCCCGAGGTGCACGCGGAGTTCCTCGACATCCTGCGGTTCTGGCTGGACCGCGGGGTCGACGGGTTCCGCATCGACGTGGCGATGGGGCTCTACAAGGCCGAAGGGCTGCCGGACGTCGGCGACCAGTCGTTCAAGGCGACCTCCCCGGTGTGGGGGCAGCCCGAGGTGCACGGCGTCTACCGCGAGTGGCGCAAGGTGCTGGACGGCTATCCGGGCGAGCGCATGGCCGTGGGCGAGGTGTGGACCGACAGCTCCGAGGACCTCGCGCTCTACGTGCGGCCCGACGAGCTGCACCAGAGCTTCAACTTCGCCTGGTTGCAGGCGCCCTGGTCGGCGCCTGCGTTCCGGAAGGTGATCGACGACACGCTCTCCACCGTCCCGTTCGCGACGTGGGTGCTGTCCAACCACGACGTCGTACGCCACCGCACCCGGTACGCGGCCGACGACCCCGTGACCGGGCTGGAGCGGGCGAAGGCGGCGCTGCTCACGATGCTGGCGCTGCCCGGCTCGGCCTACCTCTACCAGGGCGAGGAGCTGGGGCTGCCCGAGGTGAACGATCTGCCCGACGCGGCCAGGCAGGACCCGGTCTTCTTCCAGTCGAAGGGCGAGCTGCCCGGCCGTGACGGGTGCCGGGTGCCGATCCCGTGGACGGTCGATCCGCCCTCCCACGGGTTCGCGCCCGGCGGGGTTCGGCCGTGGTTGCCGCAGCCGGCCGCGTTCGCGGAGCTGAGCGTCGAGAAGCAGGAAGGGGACGCCGGATCCACGCTCGAGTTCTACCGGAGGGCCCTGGCCTGCCGCCGTGACCTGGCGCGATCCATTCCTTATACGTTGGAGTGGTTGAAGTCTCCCGAGGGAGTGCTTTTCTTCACCCGCGGGCCGCTGATCTGCGCGCTCAACTGCGGCGCCCGGCCCGTGCGCCTGCCGGAGCACGACGAGGTGCTGCTGGCGAGCGGGCCGCTGCGGGGTGACCTGCTGCCGCCCGACACGGCCGTATGGCTGCGCCGCGCGTCATAACCGCTCGCCGTCCTCGCCGCGGAACGGGATGACGGGCAGCGAGAGCAGCGCGCCTCCCAGCCCTGCGGCGAAGGCGGCCCAGTACCCGACGTTCGTGATCAGCACGCCGGCCATCGGCGTGGCGACGACGGATACGACGTTCTGGACGGTGTTGTGGGTGCCGAGCACCCGGCCCGCCCACGTGGGCCCGGCGAGCTCGCCCGCCGTCAGGTAGGCGAGCCCGTTGCCGGCCACGGTCATCACCGCGGCCACAGCGAGCATGGCGGGCCCGAGCCAGGTGCCCGAGAGCGTGCCGGTGACCAGCAGCGCCATCACGCCCAGGTTGCAGACCGTGATCAGCAGCAGGGGCCGCATGCGCAGGCCGACCCTGTCGGACCAGCGACCGGCCGCGATGCGCACCGCGGCCCCGGCGATCGCCGCCACGCCGAACAGCCGGCCGGCCGCCACCTCGTCCCATCCGTACAGGCGGACGAGGCAGGTCACGCCGTACGTGCTGACCACGATCTGCGGCAGCACGTGCAGGGCGCTGGTGGCGTGCACCCGCCACAGCGCCGGCTGCCGGTACGGCCAGCCCTGCGGCGCCGCGCCCGGCACGGAGATCGCGCGCGGCGGCTCGGCCAGGAAGATCGCGGCCAGCACGGCGGCCAGCAGGCTCGTGCCGGCGCACACGAACAGCACGCCGGCCAGGCCGTGCGCCTGCGCGATGGGCGGCAGCACGAACGCCCCCGCGGCCATGCCGAGGGTGAAGGAGACCTGGCGCAGTCCCATGGCGAGGCCGCGCTCCGGCGGCTCGAACCAGCGCAGCACGATGCGCCCGCCGCCGACCATCGCGGCCGAGCCCCCGGCCCCGGCCAGGGCCAGCAGCCCGATCACCGCCCAGATCTGGCCGGCGAACGCGACGGCGGCGAACAGCACGGCGGCCAGCCCCACGCCCGTGCCCAGGATCAGCCGCTCGCCGTGCCGGTCGGCCAGCGCGCCCCAGGCCACGAGCGCGACCAGGACGCCCAGGGAGGGAGCGTTCGCCATGATCCCCGCCACGGCCAGCGGAACCCCGAAATGTCGCTCTATCTCGGGAATGACGAGGGGCAGGCCGAACAGTCCCAGCGTGACGCTCGCGTGGGCGTTGACCCCCAGCGCCAGCATCAGCCAGCGTTTCATGCGGAGAAACGTTTGAGGTACGCCAGTTCGCTCTCCGAGAGCCTGCGCGGGGCGGCCCGCTCGACGTCGTAGGCCGCGAGCACGGACGTGGCGGTGACGTAGACCGCCTCGTCGTCGCGGATCTCGTACGCGAGGGTGAAGCGCACCGGCCTGATCTCCGTCACCCACGTCTCGACGCGCACCGGCTCCGCGCGGAAGCCGAGCGGGCGGCGGTAGTCGATCTCGTGCCGGGTGACCACCAGGCCCTTGAACGGCTCGTCACCCGCGTTGTGCGGATCGATGTGGAACATGCCGAAACGGGCGTCCTCCAGGTAGTCGAGGAAGCGCACGTTGTTCACGTGCCCCTGGGAGTCGACGTCGGCGAATCTCACCACTCGGGGGTAGAGGTGGCGCTGGGCCGGAGTGCGTTCAACCACGCCAGTCACCGTACCCGCCCCGGTCAGGAGGCCCTGCGGCGGGCCAGGCAGGCGAGCACGGTCAGCACGGAGACGGTGGCCATGGCGGCGAGCGCCCAGCGGTAGCCGGTCACGAGCTGCTCGACCGCGCCGCCGTGCAGGTGCGAGAGCGTGCCCGCGAACACCTGCTCGTGCAGCGCGGCGGGGAGCGGCGCGGTGATGATCGACAGGACCAGGCCGGTGCCGACCACGTTCCCCGTGTTCTGCAGCATGAGCCGCATGGCGTTGACGATGCCGAGCCGCGCCGAGGGCAGGCCGTCCAGGATGGCGGTGGTGTTGGAGGGCATGAAGACGCCCGAGCCGAGCCCGATCAGCACCAGCCCCGCCGCCACCGCCGCGTACGGCATGGTCGAGGACATCACCACCAGCATGACCACCAGCCCGCAGGTGGTCGCCGAGGCCCCGGCCACGGCCAGGGTGCGGGCGCTCATCAGGCGCTGCAGGAAGCCCGAGACCACCGACGCGGTCATCGCCGCGATGGCCAGCGGCAGCACTTTCAACCCCGCCTGTACGGGATCGTCACCGCGCACCGCCTGGAAGTAGAGCGCGACGAGGAACACCATGCCCATGCGCGCGACGGCGTTGAGGAACGACGCGAGCGTGCCGAAGGAGAAGGCCCGGTCGCGGAACAGGCTCATGTCCACGACCGGGTGCGCGGCCCGCCGCTCCCTGACCAGGAACAACGGCAGCCCCACGGCGAAGCACGCGAGCCCGGCCAGCACCACCGGGTGCCCCCAGCCGAGCCGGGTGAACTCCGACAGCGCCAGCAGCAGCCCGCCCAGGGTGACCAGCACGAGCACGCTCCCGGGCAGGTCGAGCCCGCGATCGCGGCGGTCGGGGACGGTCCCGCGCAGCACGAGCGCGCCCCACACCAGGCAGATCACCCCGATCGGCACGTTGAACCAGAACACCCAGCGCCAGCCGAGACCGTCGGCCAGCACCCCGCCCAGCGTCGGCCCGATCAGCCCGGCGATCGAGAACGAGGCCACGTAGACCCCCATGCCCTCCCCCAGCCGCTCGCGCGGGAACGCGTCGCTGACCAGGGCGGCGCTGTTGGTGAGCAGCATGGCGGCGCCCGCCGCCTGGACCACCCGCATGGCCACGATCACCCACGCGTTCGGCGCCAGGCCCGCCAGCAGCGCGGCCACCGTGTACGTCGCCAGCCCGAGCAGGTACATCCGGCGCCGGCCGAACAGATCGGCCAGCCGCCCGAACACCACCATGAGCACGGTCGTGGTCAACTGGAAGCCGAGGAGGATCCAGCCCGCGGCCGTCGCGTCGGCGCCGGTGTGCCTGGCGATCTCGGGCAGGGCGACGTTCATCGCGCTGCCGCCGAGACCGGTCAGCACGCTGGCCAGGCTCACGACCGACAAGGTTCGCCACGCATGGCCTAAGGGGGTCGCAGCCGGCAAGGGCCTGTCCTTTCTAGATTTTGATACTAGAATCTTATTTCGTCAGCCGGTCGAGGAGCGAGGTGTCGGATGGGCGGGATCGTCGAAGGCCGCGTGGTGATCGTCACGGGCGCGGCCAGGGGCATCGGGCGTGGGCACGCGCTCGAGTTCGCCAGGCAAGGGGCGAAGGTGGTGGTCAACGACCTGGGCGCCGAGGTCGACGGCACCGGCTCGTCCGGGGCGGCCGCCGAGGTGGTGGCGGAGATCGAGGCCATGGGCGGCCAGGCCGTCGTCAACGGCGAGGACGTCTCCGACTTCGACGGCGCCGAGCGGCTGATCCGCTCGGCCGTCGACCACTTCGGCGGCCTCGACGTGCTGGTCAACAACGCGGGCATCCTGCGGGACCGGATGCTCGTCAACATGACGCCCGACGAGTGGGACGCGGTGATCAGGGTGCACCTCCGGGGCACCTTCGCACCGCTGCGCCATGCCGCCGCCTATTGGCGGGCCAAGGCGAAGTCGGGCGAACACGTGGATGCCCGGATCATCAACACCACCTCGTCCTCCGGCATCTACGGTAACCCCGGGCAGGGCAACTACGGCGCCGCCAAGGCCGGCATCGCGGGCCTCACCGTCATCGCGGCCAGAGAACTGGAGCGCTACGGCGTGACCGTGAACGCCGTGGCTCCCGCCGCGCTGACCCGCATGACCGAGAGCCTCATGCCCGCCGGCGTCACGGGCGCCGACCCCGACGACATCGCGCCCCTGGTGGTCTGGCTGTCCAGCGCCGAGGCCCGCGGCGTCACCGGCCGGGTGTTCAACGTGCGCGGGGGCGCGATCAGCGTCGCCGAGGGCTGGCACGCGGGGCCGGGCGTCGACAAGGGCTCCCGGTGGGACCCGGCCGAGCTGGGCGGCGTCATCCCCGCCCTGATCGACAAGGCCGCGCCCAACGCGATGACCAACGGCCGCATCCCCGGGCGGGAGGACTGACATGCCGCTCGACCACTCCCTCATCGGTGTCGAGGGCCCGGCCCACGAGCGCACCTGGACCACCAGGGACACCATGCTGTACGCGCTCGGCGTCGGCGCGGGCACCTCGGAGCTGGAGTTCACCACGGAGAAGGGGCAGCGGGTGCTGCCGACGTTCGCGGTGCTGGCCGCGCAGTCGCCGGGGCGGCGGCTGGGCGACTTCGACCCGGCCCTGCTGGTCCACGCCGAGCAGGGCTTCGAGCTGTACAGGGAGTTGCCCCCGGCGGGCGGCGTGCGGACGACCTCGAAGGTGACCGGCATCTACGACAAGGGCTCGGGCGCGCTGGTGACCTCCGAGGCGCGGGCCGTGGACCTCGACACGGGCGAGCCGGTCGTCTCCAGCCGCAGCGCGGTGTTCATCAGGGGCGAGGGCGGGTTCGGCGGCGACCGGGGGCCGCGCGACGCGTGGGTCCTGCCGGACCGGGCGCCCGACCACAAGGTGACTTATCCGACCTTGCCGGAGCAGGCGCTGCTCTACCGGCTGTCCGGTGACGGCAATCCGCTGCACAGCGACCCCGAGTTCGCCGCCAGGGCGGGCTTCGACCGGCCGATCCTCCACGGGCTCTGCACGTACGGCGTGACCGGGCGGGCTCTGCTGCACGCGGTGGCCGGATCGGACCCCGGCCGTTTCCAGGCGATGTCGGGGCGCTTCACCAGCCCCGTCCTCCCCGGGGAGTCGCTCACGGTGTCGATCTGGGTGGACGGCGAGAACGTGCACTTCAGGACCGCCAAGGACGACGGCACCGTGGTGATCGACCGCGGCCGCGCCACGATCAGCCGTCGGTGACGTTGAGGGGGTCGAGGCGGCGGATCAGCTTCATCGCCGCCTCGATGACCTCCCTGGCCTCCTCCTCCGTGTCGGAGGTGGCGACCTCGCGGGCGGCCTCGCCGATGATGCTGGTCAGCACGGCCACGGTGAACCGGGCGAGCGCGTCGCCGCCGGCCCCGAGCAGGACGGCGTTCTGGCGTACCCACTCCCTGCCCCGCGTGCGCCGCAGCAGGTCGAACCCCGGCGGCCCGTCACCGTCGATGAACAGCCTGACCAGGTCGCGCCGCTCCCACGCCCCGTCGAGGTAGGCGCGGGCGCCGGCGATGAGCAGCTCGACCGGGTCGTCGACGCCGGACTTCCTGGCCTTGGCCACGCTGGCGGCCGACGCCTGCTCGTGCGCCGCCTGATGGTCTTCGTAGAGGGCCAGGAAGAGCTCGGTCTTGCCGCCGAAGTGGTGGTAGAGGCTGCCGACGCTGGACCCGGCGCGGGCGACCACCTCGGCGACGTTGGACTCGGCGAAGCCGTGCTCGCTGAAGACCTCGCGAGCCGCCTGCAGCATGCTTTTGCGGGTCTGGGCCGTACGGCTCCACTCCCACGAGGACTTGCGTGCCATGCGGGCCATCTTACCGCGTTCAATTCTAGAATTTCATTCTTGACACCTTGCCCCATCGGCTAGAACCTCTTCCTAGAGAGATGTTCTAGAAATTCCCAGGAGGCGGCCGTGGACTTCTCGCTCACCACCGAGGAACGCCAGATCCGCGACACCGTACGGTCCTTCGTGGAGAAGGAGGTCATGCCGCTCGAGCCCGAGGTCCTGCGCAACGAGCGCGAGGGCCGCCCGGCGCTGGACGCGGACGTCCTTCGCGACCTGCGGGCCAAGGCCAGGAAGTCGGGCTTCTGGGGCATCAACACCCCCGAGGAATACGGCGGCGCCGCCCTGGGCCCGATCATGTCCGCGATCATCGCCATGGAGCTCGGCAGGACGTTCGTGCCGTTCTCGTTCGGCGGCAGCGCCGACAACATCCTCTACGCGGGCACCGACGAGCAGAAGCGCCGCTACCTGATCCCCACCATCGAGGGCGAGCGCCGCTCCTGCTTCGCGATCACCGAGCCGGGCGCGGGCTCCGACGCCCGCAACATCCGCACCCGCGCCGTCAGGGACGGCGCCGAGTGGATCGTCAACGGCGAGAAGACCTTCATCACGGGCGGCAACGAGGCCGACTTCGTCATGGTGTTCGCCGTGGCCGAGCCGTACGGGGTGACGTGCTTCCTGGTGGACCGGGACATGGGCTGGCGCTCCGAGCCGATCCCCACCATGGGGCAGTGGGGCCCGGCCTCACTGGTGTTCGAGGACGTACGGGTGCCGGAGGAGAACGTCCTGGGCGAGCCGGGCAGAGGCTTCGAGCTGGCCATGGAGTGGATCGGGCAGGGACGCTACATGATCCCGGCCCGGGCCATCGGCTCCGCCGAGCGCATGCTGCAGATGGCCGTCGACTACGCCACGATCCGCAAGTCCATGGGGCGGGCGATCGCGGAGTACCAGGCCATCCAGTGGATGATCGCCGACTCGCAGGTCGAGATCGAGGCCGCGAAGTGGCTGACGCTGTACGCGGCGTGGCGGGTGCGGGAAGGGCTGGACGCGCGGCACGCCTCGTCGATCGCCAAGCTCAACGGGGCCGTGATGGCGAACCAGGTGGTCGACCGGGTGCTGCAGATCCACGGCGGCATGGGGTACACGAAGGAACTGCCGATCGAGCGGTGGTACCGGGAACTGCGGCTGCTGCGCATCTTCGAGGGCACCGACGAGATCCAGCGGCGCACGATCGCGCGCAACCTGATCAAGGGGCACGCGAGGCTCGGCCTGATCGGGGAGTGACCGCACGCCGGCCGGGGCACCGGCCAATCCGCGCGCGATCGCCCCTTGCCGCCGCCGTGCCGGGGGCGCTGCGGGAGGGGACGGCCGCCCCCGGCCGCGCCCGCACGGTCCCGGCGGCGGCGTTCACGGCGACGCCTCCTCCTGAGCGCGGGGCCTGGCCCGCATGTGCATGCGCTCCCCCTGGCGGCCGAACAGGTTGAGGACCTCCACGGCGGACTCACCGGCGGGGCCGAACCAGTGCGGCAGGCGGGTGTCGAACTCCGCGGCCTCACCCGGCCCCATGACCAGGTCGTGACCGGCCACGATGAGCCGTACGCGCCCGGACAGGACGTACATCCACTCGTAGCCCTCATGCGTGCACGGGTCGGGCCGGTTCTGCTCGGCCGGGATGATCGACTTCCACGCCTGGAGGGGCCCGGGCTGGGTGGTCAGGGGGATCACCGTGCGGCCGTTGCGGACGCGGGGCCTGCAGCGGATCCTCGGGTCGCCCACCTCGGGCGCGCCGACGAGCTCGTCCAGCGGCACCCCATGGGCTTGCGCTATCGGGAGCAGCAGTTCCAGGCTCGGGCGGCGCTGACCCGCCTCCAGCCTCGACAGCGTGCTCTTGGAGATGCCGGTGGCCTCGGCCAGCGCCGACAGCGTCACGCCGCGCCGGGTGCGGACACGTCTGAGGCGCGAGCCGACCTGGGCCAGCGTGGCAGCTATCGAAGATTGTCCGTCCATGCCCTCATTGCACCGCCTCCGTCCCAGAAATGGCAACGCCAGTTGTCGGTTCGACACCGGGGAACGCATCATCGGGCGCGGAGGTGATCGTCATGATCATGAAGGACACGCAGCGCCACGACGTTGTGGTGATCGGAGCCGGGGCGGCCGGACTGAACGCCGCCCTGATCCTCGGGCGGGCCCGCCGCGGTGTGGTGGTGGTCGACGCCGGCGAGCCGCGCAACGCGCCCGCCGCGCACCTGCACGGATTCCTGTCCCGCGACGGCCTGCCGCCGGCGACCCTGCTCGAACTCGGCCGCGCCGAGATCACCCGGTACGGCGTCCGGCTCGTCCAGGGCCGCGTCGAACGGCTCGATCACGGCTACTCCGTCAGCCTGGCGGGCGGGCAGGTGCTCCAGGCCCGCCGCATCCTGGTCGCCACCGGACTGCGCGACGAGCTGCCGGACCTCCCCGGCGTGCGCGAACGGTGGGGAAAGGACGTGCTGCACTGCCCGTACTGCCACGCCTACGAGGTACGGGATCGGCCCCTGGCCGTCCTCGGCACCCACCCGGGCGCCGTTCACCAGGCCCTGCTCCTGCGCCAGTGGAGCGACGACGTCGTCTTCTTCCCCCACACGCTGGACCTGGCTGCAGAGGACCGGGACCGGCTGGCGGCGCGCGGCCTGCGCATCGTCGAGGGCGGTATCGAGCGGCTCGTCGTCGAGGACGACCGGCTGCGCGGCATCGAGCTCACCGACGGCCGCGCCGTCCCCAGCGTCGCCGCCTTCCTCTTTCCCCGCATGGTCCCGCACGACGGCCTGCTCACCCGGCTGGGCTGCGGCAAGGACGGCGGCGGCCTGGTCTCCACCGACCGTTCCGGCCGGACCACTGTCGCCGGCGTCTGGGCGGCGGGCAACGTCGCCGACCCGCGCGCCCAGGTCATCACCGCGGCCGGCATGGGGGCCGCCGCCGCCTTCGCCATCAACACCGACCTGCTGGACGAGGACGTCGACCGCGCCCTCGAACGGCGCCGCGCCCAGGCCGCCACCACCCTCTGACACCCGGAAAGGAGTTCCGCACATGCCCGCACCCGCCCATCGCCCGGTGGACAGCGTGACCGACCAGACGTTCGCCGAACGTGCCCTCCGATCGGAGCATCCCGTTCTGATCCAGTTCTGGACCACCTGGTGTCATTCCTGCAGGGTGGACATCCCCATCGTGGAACGGCTCGCCGCCGAACCGGACGTCGTGAAGATCCGCCAGGACGAGCAGCCGGAGTTGGCGGCCCGGCACGGCGTCACGGCCGCTCCCGCCCTCGCCGTCCACGCCGGCGGCCGGCCCGCGGGTTCGTTGGTCGGCGCGGCACCGCAGCACATCCTTGAGCAGCAGGTGGCCTCGGCCCTGAGGAAAGGAGGCGACGCTCGATGAGCGTGGACACGGCACGGCGGCGGGGCGCGGCCACCCGAGGGAGACTGCCGCTCGGCGTCTACCTGCTCGCGTTCAGCCTCTTCGCGATGGGCAGCGCGGAATTCCTGATCGCGGGGGTCCTGCCTGCCGTCGCGGACGACCTCCGCATCACGCTGCCGTCGGCCGGCGCGCTGATCTCCGCGTTCGCCGTGGGCGTCGTCGTCGGCGGTCCTCCCCTGGCCGTCATGACGCTGCGCTGGCCCCGAAGGACCACGCTGGTGGGCACCCAGGCCGTCTTCGCCGGCTCCGTGGCGATCGGCCTGCTCACCGACAGTTACCCGGTACTGCTCGCCACCCGCCTCCTCTGCGGCCTCGCCTACGCGGGGTTCTGGGCCGTGGCGGCCGTCACCGCGATCGGCCTCGTCACGCCGGACCGCACCGCACGTGCCTCGGGAGTCGTCGTCAGCGGGCTCAGCCTCGCGATGATCGCCGGTGGTCCGGCGGGCGCGTCGCTCAGCTATTTCACGGGCTGGCGGGGCGGATTCTGGGGTGTGGCGGCCCTCACCGCGGCCGGGGCCGTACTGACCCTCCTGACGTTGCCCGCGACGACCGCGGCCAGGGAGCCCAGCGTCAGACGCGAGATTCGCACCATGCGGCAACCGCAGTTGTGGGTGGTCTACGCCGCCACCGTCCTGAGCACGGCCGCCTACATGATCTCGTTCAACTACCTCGCGGCGTTCCTGACCGAGGTCACCGGCATTCCCGGCGTGTGGGTCCCCGCGGTGCTCGCGCTGTTCGGCGTGGGCGCCTTCATCGGCCTGTCCATCGGAGGCCGGATCGCCGATCGGTGGCCCACTCGCGCACTGCTCATCGGGGCGACCGGGATCCTGGCCGGCTCCCTCCTGCTCGCGGTCCTCGCGCGGCACGCGCCGGCCGTCATCCCCCTCGTCCTGCTGCTCGGGGTCGCCGGTTTCGTACTCAACCCGGCCATCTACGCTCGGGTGTTCGCCATCGCGTCAGACGCGCCGACGCTTGCCGGGGCCACCACCGTCTCCGCGTTCCAGCTCGGCATCAGCCTCGTCCCGGCGCTCGCCGGGGCGGCGCTCAACGCCGGCGCGGGCATCACCTCCGTCACG
Organism: Nonomuraea deserti; assembly: GCF_004348685.1. Lineage (GTDB taxonomy): Bacteria > Actinomycetota > Actinomycetes > Streptosporangiales > Streptosporangiaceae > Nonomuraea > Nonomuraea deserti. Next base: position 15,904 of record NZ_SMKO01000186.1, read on the forward strand.
TGGATCGGCGCGGGCCTGGCGGCGGCCGTCGTGCCGGCCGTCCTCACCGACCGGATGATCTCCCGTCGCGGGCCGCGCCAGGGTTGAGGGTCGCCGTGACACCGCCTCGCGCTGCTGGGACCGGGATGTGGGGCAAGGGCCGGTGGGGGCACAGGAGATGGTCGACGACGCACCAGACAAGGCCGGGGTGGGCCACGCTCGGCGAGCCACTCAGCGGAGTCGGGGAAGCCACGCTCGGCGAGGACCCAACGGATCGGGGAGGCCGCGCGCTCGGCGAGGACAGGGGTCAGAAGGGGTCAGGGCGCTCGGCGATGACGGCGGGGTCAGGGAAGGCGGTTGGCGAGGATCAAGGTGGCGGCCGAGGCGAACATGCCGCCGTTGCCGAGCACCACGCCGACCTCCGCCCCCGGCACCTGGGCCGCCGCCTCACCGCGCAACTGCCTCACCGACTCCTGGATGGCGAACATGCCGTACATCCCCGTGTGCGTGTAGGACAGGCCGCCGCCGTTCGTGTTCAGGGGGAGGCGGCCGCCCGGTGACGTGTGGCCCTCGGCGATGAAGGCGCCGGCCTCTCCCCTGCCGACGAACCCCAGGTCTTCCAGGCCGTAGATCGGCACGTGGGCGAAGGCGTCGTACACCATGAGGTGGTCCACGTCGTCATGGCCGATCTTGGCCTCGGCGAAGGCCGCCTCGCCCGAGAGCCGGAACGCCTTCGACGTGGTGAAGTCCTCCATCTGCGAGATGATCGGGGACTCCGCCGACTCCCCCGACCCCAGCAGGTAGACCGGCGGCCTGCGGGACAGCTCCTCCGACGTGACGATCAGGGCGCCGCCGCCGTCCGTCACCAGGCAGCACTCCAGGAGGTGGAACGGGTACGCCACCATCCTCGACGCGAGCACGTCGTCCACCGTGATCAGGTCGCGGTAGAGGGCGCGCGGGTTGAGACGGGCCCACCGGCGCTGGGCCACGGCGACCTCCGCCAGCTGCTCGTGCGTCAGGCCGGTCTCCTTCATGTAGCGCAGAGCCGTGATCGTGAACGACGTCGGCGGGCCCACCCCCCCGTACGGCAGCTCGAACTGGCCGAGCAGCGAGTCGGGGCCCATCCCGTACCGGCCCGCTCCCACCCGTGATCTTCCGGACTCGCCGTGGGTGATCAGCACCGTCCGGCACAGGCCGGCGCGGATCGCGGCGGCGGCGTGGCGTACGTGGAAGAGGAACGACGAGCCGCCCACGCCCGTGCCGTCCAGCCAGGCGGGGGTGATACCCAGGGCGTGGGCGATCTGGATCGGGCCCGGGGTTCCGACCGTGGCGATGCCGTCTATGTCGTCCTTTGTCATGCTCGCGTCGGCCAGCGCGTTCCTTGCGGCCTCCAGGTGGAGCTGCATGGTCGAATGGCCGGGAAGGCGGCCCAGCGCATCGGTCTCGGCGGCGCCCGCGATCACCACGGTCATCCCCGGCCTCCAGCAGGCTCGAAGAGGGGCACGTGCACGTCCCCCCGCTGCTCGAACACCACCCGCAACTCCATGTCGAGCGGCAGGTTCTCGGGGGTGCTGGGAACGCCAACGATGTTGCTCATCATGCGCACGCCCTCCTCCAGCTCGACCACCGCGATCGCGTAGGGGGCATCGTCCTCGAAACCGGGGGCGGGCCGATGGTTGATCACGTACGAGTAGAGGGTGGCGCGGCCGCTGGCGCGTACCCATTCGACCTGGTCGCCGCCGCAGTGGGGGCAGCTCGGCCGCGGATAGAAGTAGTGCCGCGCGCACGTCTGGCAACGCTGGATCCTGAGCTCGCCCGCGGCCGTGCCGTCCCAGAACGGCTGGGTCTCGGGCGTGGGCTTAGGTGCCGGCTTCATCGGCCTCCCCCATCTGGTTCTAGAATCTCACTCTAGATCCAGTACGTGCGGCCCTTCAAGGGCTCGGGACACCGTCGCCGTTCCTGCCATGACCCGACAGCACCTCCTCCAGCGCCGGGCGGAGCTCGTCAGAAAGGCGCGGTCCTGGCTGGGCGAGCTGGATCAGCACCCCATGCGCCTCCTTCGGGTGCAGGAACACCTCACGCCAGCGCGGGTCGGCCGTGTTGAGACCGTGCAGCCGGTAGCCGCGGGCGGTCAGCCTGGAAACCGCCTCGTCCAGGTCGCGGACATGGAAGTTCAGATGGTGAACGCCACCCCTGCCCCTGGTGAGCTCGAAGAAGCTGTCGAAGAACGTGGAGCCGGCCAGGGGCTCCATGAGCTCGACCTTGCCGCCGTTCGCATACGTGAGTTGCAGCGTGCGGTAGCCGGCGATCCGGTTGTCGCCACCGCCGCCCAGATGCCGGCCTCCCAGCAGGTCGCGGTAGACCGGCAGCAGATCCCTGATCCGGGGAGCGGCCACGGCGGTGTGGTCGAAGGACACGTCGAGGCCGTCGAGTTCGAGATCCAACGCGCAGCTCCTTTAGGTGGGGGCGATCCTAGAATCTCATTCTAGCGGGCTAGGGCCGCACGGCCTTGACGGGCGGCTATGCCTGGAACGCCATCACCGACAGGGATCTCTGGAGCCGCTCGCAGAACGCAGGCGGGCGGCGGCGTGATCGCGGCCGCCCTGGTCACCGCCTACGTCGCCGCCTCACCAGGCAAGGAGTGCCGCTGATAGTGGTCGTCGCGCCCATGGGCGGCTCACCCGAAGGTTTCGTACGCCGTGAACGGCCGACCATGCGAGGACGCCGAGGAGACCAAGGATGCGCTGCCGAAGACGCGAAGGCGAAGACGCGAACCCCGAACGCGAACCGGAAGACGCGAACCCCTGAACGCGAACCCGCGAACGCGGACCCTCGACCGCAGGGCACCGCGCGAGTGCTGTCCGGGTTCCTCGCCAACGGCACTTACCGAAGGGCAGCCCAGGACATCGGCCGAAAGGCACCGCAGGACACCAGACCGCGGGAGACAAGACGGCAGGACACCAGACCAGAGGACACCGGGCCGCAGGCACCAGACCACAGGACACCGGACCGCAGGACACCGGGCCGCAGGACACCGGGCCGCAGGGCACCAGACCACAGGACACCGGACCGCAGGACACCGGACCGCAGGACACCGGGCCGCAGGACACCGGGCCGCAGGGCACCGGACCGGAGGGCACCGGACCGGAGGGCAGCGCAGGGCACCAGACCAGGGGGACGCACCGGGCCGATGCCGTGTCACCACCCAGACGGCCGGCGAGCCCGCCGTAACGGCGGGCTCGGCGTGCGGGTCAGCGGGCGTCACCCTGGACGCCACCAACCACGGTCGGCGGGTGGCGTGACCTTGGCTGTGCCGTAAAGGATGATGTTCTTCTACGGACCGCTCCGGTCTACGGGCGGATCACTCCCGGTGCAGCTTCCGGTAGGTGACCCGGTGGGGACGGGCGGCGTCGGCGCCCAGGCGCTCGATCTTGTTCTTCTCGTAGTCGGCGAAGTTGCCCTCGAACCAGAACCAGTTCGAGCCCTCCTCCCACGCCAGGATGTGGGTGGCGATGCGGTCGAGGAACCACCTGTCGTGCGAGGTGATCACCGCGCAGCCCGGGAAGTCGAGCAGCGCGTTCTCCAGCGACGACAGCGTCTCCGTGTCGAGGTCGTTGGTGGGCTCGTCGAGCAGCAGCACGTTGCCGCCCTGCTTGAGGGTGAGCGCCAGGTTGAGCCGGTTGCGCTCGCCACCCGACAGCACCCCCGCCTTCTTCTGCTGGTCGGGCCCCTTGAAGCCGAAGGCCGCGATGTAGGCCCTCGACGGCATCTCCACGTTGCCGACCTTGATGTGGTCGAGCCCGTCGGAGACGACCTCCCACACGTTCTTGCTGGGGTCGATGCCACCGCGCGTCTGGTCAGCATAGGAGATCTTGACGGTGTCGCCGACCACGATGGAGCCGCTGTCAGGGGTCTCCGAGCCGGTGATCATGCGGAACAGCGTGGTCTTGCCGACGCCGTTGGGGCCGATGACGCCGACGATGCCGTTGCGGGGCAGGTCGAACGTCAGCTTCTCCATCAGCAGCCGGTCGCCGAACCCCTTGGTGAGGTCGTCGGCCTTGATCACCGTGGTGCCCAGGCGCGGGCCCGGCGGGATCTGGATCTCGTCGAAGTCGAGCTTGCGGTGCTTGTCGGCCTCGGCCGCCATCTCTTCGTAGCGCTGGAGGCGGGCCTTGCTCTTGGTCTGGCGGGCCTTCGGGTTGGAGCGGACCCACTCCAGCTCGCCTTCGAGGCGCTTCTTCCGCTTGATGTCCTTCTGCCCTTCGACCTTGAGCCGCTGGGCCTTGGCCTCCAGGTAGGTGGAGTAGTTGCCCTCATAGATGAAGGGACGGCCACGGTCGAGCTCGAGGATCCACCCGGCGACGTTGTCGAGGAAGTAGCGGTCGTGGGTGACGGACAGCACGGTGCCCGCGTATTTCTCCAGGTGCTGCTCCAGCCACTGCACGCTCTCGGCGTCGAGGTGGTTGGTGGGCTCGTCGAGCAGCAGCAGGTCGGGCGCCTCAAGCAGCAGCTTGCACAGCGCGACCCGACGGCGCTCACCACCGGACAGCTTCGTCACGTCGGCGTCGGGCGGCGGGCAGCGCAGGGCGTCCATCGCCTGCTCGAGCTGGCTGTCGAGATCCCAGGCGTTGCGGTGCTCCAGTTGGTCCTGGAGCTTGCCCATCTCCTCCAGCAGCTCGTCGCTGTAGTCGGTGGCCATCTGCTCGGCGATCTCGTTGTAGCGCTGGAGCATCGCCATCGTCTCGGCGACGCCTTCCTGCACGTTGCCGAGGACGGTCTTCTCCTCGTTGAGCGGCGGCTCCTGCTGGAGCATTCCCACCGAGAAGCCGGGCATGAGCTTCGCCTCGCCGTTGGACGGCTGCTCCAGGCCGGCCATCATCCGGAGCAGCGTCGACTTCCCGGTGCCGTTCGGCCCCAGGACACCGATCTTGGCTCCGGGCAGGAACGACAGGGTGACGTCGTCAAGGACAACCTTGTCGCCGTGCGCCTTGCGCACGCGCTGCAGCGTGTAGATGTACTCCGGCATGCTCTCTAGCTTAGGGGCTCCCGGCCCAGGCTTCCGCCGCTCCCTCCGCCGGGCTCCGGCCGGGTGGGCACGAGACACGTGTACGGCCGCCGGATGGCACACAGGACAGGCCGACGCCCCGGGGAGCCGAGACAACGCGAACCCGACCGGGCCAGGGGAAGCCGGCGCCACTGAAAGCGTGCACCACCCCGAACATCGACGTCCAGAACAGATCCAGCAGCGTCCTGCGTTCCGTTCGGGTTGGTGTCGGGTGGGGCGGGTTCTGAGCCGGGATGGTTTCGTGGTTGGTCTGTGCGTTCCGTTCCGTTCCAAATCGGTCAGGGCCTGCACGTGTTGGGCACCAGGCCACGCTGGCTGCGCTTGGCGAGAACGGGACCTACGTCGGCGAGGGCCCCGGGCGAGCGGCCGGGCTCAACGTTTCCAACCCACGAACCCATCCCCCGGTCCAGAGACCCCGACCCGGCCGACACCAACCGGAACCGAGCACACAGACCAACCACGAACCATCCCCCTGTCCAGGGACCCGACCCGGCCGGAACGGAGGAGGCAGACGTCGACACAGGAACGGGAGAGGCGGGGGCACGGCAGACGGTCGGAATGGCGATAGGGAGTGGCGGACAGGCAATGGCGGACAGGCAATGGCGGGCGGGGGACAGCCGGACGGGGATAGCGGACGGGAATCCCGGACGGGGATCCCGGACGGGGATCCCAGGCGGGGATCCCAGGCGGGGATCCCAGGCGGGGATCCCAGGCGGGGATCCCAGGCGGGGATCCCAGGCGGGGATCCCAGGCGGGGATCCCAGGCGGGGATCCCGGACGGGGATCCCAGGCGGGGATCCCAGGCGGGAATGC
>NZ_SMKO01000187.1 GCF_004348685.1 Nonomuraea deserti
GACTAGTCGTCGGCAGCGTCAGATGTATATAAGAGACAGGGACCGGTGGAGGCGGGCCTTGCTGCGCGTACGGGGCCTGCGGCGCGCCGCCGTTTCCCGCGCGCTGCGCGAACCGGGCCTGCTCCCGGCGGCGGCGCTCGGCCAGGACGGCGCTCAGGTAGGCGTACGGCGGCGTCCCGGCAGGGGCCGCTGGGGAGACGAAGGACGCAACCTGGGTCGCGATGCGCACGCCCATCTCGTGCTGGACCTGCGGCGACAGGTCCGCCCAGCGCAACAGGTACTGCCGGGCCGCCTGCGCCACCTCGTCGGGCAGCTGGGACAGCTCCAGCGTGACCGCCCAAGTCGCCAGCGGCGGCGGCATCATGATGACCTGCCCCGCGTCGCGCGGCGCCCGGTCGGAGATCACGATGGTGCCCGCGAACACGTCGCCCAGCCGCTTGCCCCGCTGCGAGACCAGCGAGGCGATCAGCGCCGGCGCGCCGGCGAGCAGCCAGAACTCCACCACCCCGGCCAGCCCGCGGAACAGCGCCTGCCTGAAGCGCTCGGGGCTGCCGTCGTCGCTGACCACCCGGAGCCCGAGCGCCAGCTTCCCGAGGCTGCGGCCCCTGGTGACGGACTCGAAGATCACGGGGTAGCCGATCATCACCAGCACCAGCAGCACGATCATGACGGCGCTGAACATGGCCAGATCCGTGATGCCGGCGAAGGCTCCTAAGAGCGCGTAGGCGCCGAACATGGCCGTGAACTGCACCGCCATGTCAATGATGATCGCCAGCGCCCGCGAGGGCATCTGGGCCACCCGCACTTCGACGACGACGGCGTCGCCGGTCACAACCTCCGACATAAGTGGAGCCTAACGGCTATGTCGCGCTGATTGAGCGGCCAGAATGTTCGGGTGGACATCGATGCTTTCGTCGCCGCGCACCGCCCCGTGTGGGACCGGCTCGACTACCTGGTGAAGAATCGTTCGTCGCTGACGGGCGTCGAGGTGGACGAGCTGGTCGACCTGTATCAGCGGGTCTCGACGCACCTGTCCATCGTGCGCTCCTCGTCGAACGACCCGATGCTGGCCGGGCGGCTGTCCGCGCTGGTGGCCAGGGCCAGGTCCGCGGTGACCGGCGCGCACACGCCGGCCTGGCGGGAGCTGACGAGGTTCTTCACGGTGACGTTCCCCGTGGTGGCCTACCGGGCCCGGTGGTGGTGGCTGGCGAGCTCGGCCGCGTTCCTGGTGGTCGCGTTCGTGATGGGCGCGTGGGTCGCCAGCAACCCCGAGGTCCAGGCCGCCATCGCCAGCCCTGAGGAGATCACCCAGCTGGTCGAGGAGGACTTCGCCGACTACTACTCGGAGAATCCCGCCGCGTCCTTCGCCAGCCGCGTGTGGGTGAACAACGCGTGGGTCTCGGCGTTGATGATCGCGTACTCGGTGCTGCTGGGGCTGCCGATCCCGTACGCGCTCTACGCGAACGCCGAGAACGTCGCCGTCTCCGGCGGCCTCATGGCCTCGAGGGACAAACTGGATATCTTCTTCGGCCTCATCATGCCGCACGGGCTCCTGGAGCTGACCGCGGTGTTCCTGGCGGCGGCCGTCGGCATGCGCCTGGGCTGGACGGTCGTCGACCCCGGCCCCCGCAGGCGGGTCGAGGCGCTGGCCGAGCAGGGCAGGGCGGTGATGAGCGTGGCGCTCGGGCTGGTCGTGGTGCTGTTCGTGTCGGGGCTGATCGAGGCGTTCGTGACGCCGTCCGGGCTGCCCACGTGGGCGCGGGTGGGGATCGGGGTGCTCGCCGAGGCGGTCTTCCTGACGTACGTGATCGTCTTCGGCCGCCGGGCGCTGGCGCGGAACGAGACCGGCGACCTCGAACGCGCCCCCGACGTCGCCCCCTCGGCCTAGCGCGCCAGACCGTCAGAGGCGTCCTGCGGCCTTCAGCGCCAGGTACGCGTCCGCGAGCGCGGGTGCGATGTCGTCCGGCGCCGCGTCGACCACCTCGACCCCGTGCCGGCGCAGCCTGGCGGTGATGCGCCGGCGCCCGAGCTGCGCGTGCTCGGCCGCCGCCGCGTCGTAGACCTCCTCGGTCGAGTCGCGGCGGCCGGCCATGGCCGCCACCCGCGGATCGGACACCCCGGCGACCAGCACCAGATGCCGCGCGGACAGCTGCGGCAGCACCGGCATCAGCCCTTCGTCCAGCGCCGCCGAGTTCAGGTCGGTCAGCAGCACGACCAGGCAGCGCCGCTTGGCCCGGGACAGGATGGCGGCCACCATGCCCTGCGAGTCGGCTTCGATCAGCTCCGCCTCGATCGGCGCCATCGCGTTGACCAGCGACGACAGCAGCTCGGTGCGCGACTCCCCGCTCACCCACGCGCGTACCGCCCGGTCGTATGCCAGGAAGTCCACCTGGTCGCCGGCCTTGGCGGCCAGGGCGGCCAGCAGCAGCGCGGCGTCCATCGACCAGTCGAGCCGCGGCCAGCCGGGCGCCGGCCGCGAATCCGGCCCGAGCAACGGCCCGAGAGACGACCCAAGAGACGACCCAAGAGACGACTGGGCCGGCAGCCCGCCGCCGCGTCCCTCCGCGCCGGCCAGGGGAATCGGCGCGTCGCCCACTCGGCCCGCCGAGGTGCGGCCGGTGTCGAGCACGATCAGCACGCGGCGGTCGCGCTCGGGGCGCCAGGTGCGCACCACGACGTCGTGGCGGCGCGCGGTGGCCCGCCAGTCGATGGAGCGTACGTCGTCGCCCACCACGTATTCGCGCAGCGAGTCGAACTCGGTGCCCTGCCCGCGCACCAGCGCCGGATGTTGCCCGTCCAGCTCGCGCAGCCTGGCCAGCCTGGAGGGCAGATGCTTGCGCGACAGGAACGGCGGCAGCACCCGCACCGACCACGGAGCCTGGTGGCTGCCCTGGCGGGCGGCCAGGCCGAGCGGCCCGACCGAGCGCACCGTGACGGCCACCGACGTCCGGTCGCCGCGCCTGGTCGGATCGAGGGTCACGACGACCTTGCGCCGCTCGCCGGCCGGCACGTCCAGCGGGGCGATGCGGGGCGAGGCTCCCGCGGAGGGTTGCCAGGCGTCCCTGAGCACGCCGCGTACGCGCCGGGGACCCGGATTCTCCACCACCAGCTCCACCGTGGCCCGCTGGCCCAGGCGCATCAGGGTCTCGCCGGAGCGGTGGAACCTGAGCGGGCGCACCGCGCCGGCGAACACCAGGTCCACGATGATCGCGGCGGCCAGCAGCAGGCAGACCCCGGCCAGCGCGGGCCCCGGCAGGGGCGCGAACATCACCACCAGGATCCCGATCGCCGCCAGCAGCCCGGCACGTCCGGTCAGCGCCATCGGTCGCTCACCTTCCTCACTCGCTGCGCGGAGTGCCTCCTCCGTCGGCCCTCCACTCCGCTCGCTGCGTCGGGTTCGCTCCGTGCCATGAGTCGCTCCTCCCGTCAGCGGGGGACGGGGACGGAGGCGAGGATGCCGTCGAGCAGGCCGTCCGCGGTCGCCCCTTCCAGCTCGGCCTCGGGCCGGAGCTGGACGCGGTGCCGCAGCGCGGGCCTGGCCAGCGCCTTCACGTCGTCGGGCGTGACGTACTGGCGCCCGGACAGCCACGCCCACGCCCGGGAGGCCGCGAGCAGGGCGGTGGCGCCGCGCGGGGAGACGCCGAGCTGCAACGCCGGCGAGCTCCTGGTGGCGCGGGCGACGTCCACGATGTAGCCGAGCACCTCGGGCGCCACGTGCACGCCGGCCGTCGCCTCCCGGCCCGCGGCCAGGTCGGCGGCCGTGGCGACGGCCTTGACCTCCGACAGGTCGCGCGGGTCGAAGCCGCGGGCGTGCCGGTCGAGCACCGAGATCTCCTGCTCGCGCGGCGGCAGCGGCACGGTCAGCTTGACCAGGAACCGGTCGAGCTGGGCCTCGGGAAGCTGGTAGGTGCCTTCGTACTCGACGGGGTTCTGGGTGGCGCACACCACGAAGGGGTCGGGCAGCGCCCGGGCCGCGCCCTCGACGCTGACCTGCCGCTCCTCCATCGCTTCGAGCAGGGCGGCCTGCGTCTTCGGCGGGGTGCGGTTGATCTCGTCGGCGAGCAGCAGGTTGGTGAACACCGGGCCCTCGCGGAACTCGAACCGCGCGGTCTTCGCGTCGTAGATCAGCGATCCCGTCACGTCGCCCGGCATCAGGTCGGGCGTGAACTGCACCCGCTTGAAGTCGAGCGACAGGGCCGCCGACATCGTGCGCACCAGCAGCGTCTTGGCCACGCCCGGCACGCCTTCGAGGAGCACGTGGCCCTTGCACAGCAGCGCGATGACCATCCCCGTCACCACCGCGTCCTGCCCGACCACGGCCTTGGACACCTCGGTGCGCAACGCCGCCAGCGCCTCTCTCGCCGAGTCGCCCGTACTCGTCACGCGGTAGGTCTCGTCAAAGTTCACTCAGCTGCCTTTCGATCAAATCCAAGTATCCGGCCAGTTCGACGAGCCTGGCGTCGTCCGCCGGCGGCGGCCCGTACAGTGCCGCGCCGAGTTGGTGCGGGTCCTCCACCGTGCGGGCGGCGAGCGCCGCGACGACCTCCTGGGGCCCCGCGCCGTGGCCCAGCCCGAGCCTGGCCGTGAGCCGGTCGATCGTGCCCGCGCGCAGCGCGGCGGCCGCGCGTTCCCTGGCGTGCCTCGCCCGGTAGAGCCTGCCACGCCCCTCGACCGTCTCGGCGGCCCTGACGACGACGGGCAGCTTCTCCACCACCACCGGCCCCAGCCGCCTGCCCCGCCAGAACGCCGTGAGCGCCACGGCGATGATCGCCATGTAGATGACCCAGCGGACGTTGCCGGGCATCAGGTCGTACATCGACTGGCCCTGCTCGCCGGCCAGCTCGCCGGGCGGCGGGTTCTCCGGGGGAACGACCCAGGTCACGGGCTTGCCGGTGCTGAGGAGGTTGAGCGCGAGCGCCGCGTTGCCGTCCTCGGCCAGCCGCTGGTTGGTCATGAAGCCGCCGTCGCCGACGACGGTGGTGACGCCCCTGCCGTTGGCGTAGCTGACCAGCGTGTGCCCGTCGCCCGCCGGGTAGCAGCCGGTGGACCCCGGCGGGCCGCGGAAGGCGACGCCGCCCATGTGGGCGCTGCCCGCGACCCGGGCGGCGGGCAGCGGGCATCCGGGCTCGCGCGATCGGGGGCGCGCGGCCTGCGGCAGCGTGCTCACCCCGGGGGCCAGGGCGGGCAGGCCGATGACGTCGCCGACGATCAGCCGGTCGCCGGGGAGTTCGGCGAGGCGGCCCACGTCGACGTACGCCTGGTCGGTGATGAGCAGCAGGCGGTCGCCCGTGGCGGCCTTGTCGACGGCGGCCTGGGTGGAGTCGACCCGGTCGACGGTGACGCCCCGCTCGCGTAGCAGCTCGGCCAGTGCCCTGGAGCCCATCAGCGAGGTGTCGTCGGGGTCGAGGGGGCGTGCGGGGCCCCGGCCTGAGCCGAGCAGCACGCTCGCCACCGCCGCGAGCACGACGACCAGGCCGAGGAGCACGATGAGCCGGCCGGCGCGCCAGGTGGAGCGGGGGGTCGGGGAGGTCGGCCGGGACGCGCCGGCGACGGGAGGGCTCCCAGGAGAGCGGGTGTCCACGCTCATGAGGCCCCTCCGCTCCCCGGCCACGGGCTCGCACCAGGCGCGGCGCCCGCCGGCGCGGGGGACACGACGGGGACCGGGCGGGCCCGGCTGACGCGGTCGTCGAGGCCGGCCATCCGCGTGTAGGCGTCGCGGGTGCCGGGCACCCCGCCGTACGTGACGTCGTCGAACGAGCGGGCCGCCGCGGCCAGCTCGTCCGCGAGGCCCGGCAGGGAGACGGCGGCCTCGGCGGCCAGCTCGTCGGCCGTGCGACCGGGCATGCCGTCGACGAGCGCGCGTTCCTCCAGGTCGCGGGCGATGGCCCGGAGGCGTTCCTGGACGGCGGGCGTCCACTGCCCTTCGCCGGCCAGCCGTTCCGCCGCCTGCCGGTGCTCGGCCGCGCTCATCGCCCGCTCGCCGAACAGCCCGCCCATCGCCGGCGCGTTCCTACGCGCGGACCTGCGCAGCTGCCACGAGATCAGCACGATCACCCCGAGGATGATCAGCACGATCACCACGGACGCGATGATCCCGCCGGCCGAGCCGCCGCCCGTGGCCGCGTCGACGAGGTCGCCCAGGAACTGCATGACCCATCGGTAGATCCGGTCGGGCAGCGACTCCGTCTCGTAGGCGGGATCGAGCAGTTCGCGCGTGGCCTGCCGCGCGGCCTCCTCCCTGTCGATCGGGCTCACGACCTGGCGGAGTTGGACGGGTGCCAGAGCTCGTCGGCGGAGGCGTGCACCCAGCCCTGGCGCTGCTGCTCGATGGCCGCGGTCTGCAGGACGAGGTCGAACGCCTCGCTCCGCATGCGGCGGTCGGCGTAGAGCAGACCGGCGACCCCGGCCTCGAACGGATAGACGAACATGGCGCTCAGCGTGCCGCCGATGGCGATCAGCACGGCCGACACGACCGCGGTCGCCGCCGAGCCCGCGCCGAGCATGCCGAAGAGCGTGCCCGCGATCGTGAACGGCACCGACAGGATGCCCGCCACGAGCCCGACGAGCAGCGAGGTGAGCAGCAGGATGCCGAACACCCGCCAGAAGTCGCCGGTCACCAGGTGCCACGAGCGGCGCATGGCGTCGAGCGGGCCGCGCCCTTCGAGGACCACGGCGGGCGAGGCGAACGCGAAGCGGGTCCTGATGAACAGGTAGTAGCCGATGTACACGAGGATGAACAGGATGCTCAGCAGGGCCAGCCAGCCGAGGTCGCCGGAGCCGGCGTTGAGCGAGAAGACCACGATGAGCATCACGAAGACGAGGGCGGGCACCAGCATGATCGCCGCCATCAGCCCCACCACGCCGAACAACGCCGGCACCCGGCCCTTGACCAGCTGCCAGGCCTCGCCTGCGGTGAGTTTGCCGCCGAAGACGGCCCGGCCGAGGATGCGGGTCAGCACGCCGGTCAGCAGGGTGACCACGACGAACTGGATGGCGTAGGAGATCAGGGCGCCGCCGTACTGGGCGGCGAAGCCGTACAGGCCGGTGAGCTCGCCCTGCGTGGCGACCAGGCTGTCGGGGTCGGCGAGCGCGCCGCCCACGGAGTTGAGCAGGAACGCCTGCCCCACCGCCAGGGGCACGGACGCGAGCAGGGCGGCGATGGCCGACAGGCCGAGCACGGCTTTCGGGTTGGACCGGATGAGCTTGATCGTGCCGTCGAGCAGGTCGCCGAGTTGCAGCGGGCGCAGCGGGATGATGCCCGGCCGGAGCGCGGGCGGTGGCGGCATGGTGCCGTAGCCGGGCTGCGGATGCGGATGTTGCGGATAAGGTGGCTGGGGCCCCGGCCCGTGAGGCGGCTGTTGGGGTGGTTGCTGCCCGTAGGGAGCCCCGTAAGGGGTTTGCTGTTGCGAGCCTGGCGCGGTCCACGGCGAGGCCGGCGGGGCGCTGTAGGGCGGGGGCTGTTCGGCCGACCAGCCTGATGGCGTCTCGGGCGTGGGACCGTGACCGTCTGACATATCCCCAATCCTGGCATGCTGGGCGAGACATTGGGTCGCTGAGTGCAGCCGGGCTGATCCGACGCCCCGGCTTTGCCGCATTCTTCGGCGAATCCGGCTCCTGTTCGCGTCCAGGGATGGCAGAAAGTTGCTCTGTTACCGCAGACTGAGATGGCGATCGCGGGGGCGGACCGGAAATTCGCCTTTTGCGGGCTCCGAGTCACACTCATGAGCCCACCAAGGGTAACCTTCAGCGATCGTGCGGGTATGTCCCACAATGCGTAGAACGAATGAGGGGCCATGAAAGGTCGCGTGCTGGTCGTCGATGACGACGCCGCTCTCGCCGAGATGCTGGGGATCGTGTTGCGGGGGGAGGGTTTCGAGCCGTCATTTGTATCCGACGGTGACAAAGCCCTTGACGCTTTCCGGGATACACGCCCCGACCTGGTGTTGCTCGACCTGATGCTGCCGGGGGCCGACGGCATCGACGTCGCGCGCAGGATCAGGGCGGAGTCGGGCGTTCCGATCGTCATGCTCACGGCCAAGAGCGACACGATCGACGTCGTCCTCGGGCTGGAGTCCGGCGCCGACGACTACATCGTCAAGCCGTTCAAGCCGAAGGAACTGGTCGCCAGGGTGCGGGCGCGCTTGCGCCGTACCGACGAGCCGACCCCCGAGATCTTGCAGATCGGCGACATCACCATCGACGTGGCCGGACACTCGGTCAAACGCGGCGAGGAGACCATCAACCTCACGCCGCTCGAGTTCGACCTGCTCGTCGCGCTGGCCCGCAAGCCGCGCCAGGTGTTCACCCGCGAGGTCCTGCTCGAGCAGGTGTGGGGCTACCGGCACGCGGCCGACACGCGCCTGGTCAACGTGCACGTCCAGCGGCTCAGGGCCAAGATCGAGAAGGACCCCGAGCACCCCGAGATCGTGGTGACCGTCCGCGGCGTGGGTTACAAAGCCGGACCCGCCTGACCTCCGCCCAGCCCTGCCATGCCCCCGACCAGGAAAACGAGAACCCGCAGGCGTACGCTCCGCCAGATTCTCGGCGGAGCGCGCCGGCGGGTTCGTCGTGCGGCGGGCAGGACACGCAGCGTGTGGCGGCGTTCGCTGCAGCTCCAGGTCGTCACCAGCACGCTGGTGATCTCCGTGATCGTGGTGGTGGTGCTCGGCACGTTCCTGTTCGGCCAGATCAACAAGTCGGTGGTCGACAGCAGCCAGCAGTCCTCCGTCAGCGACGCGTTCGCCGACCGCCTGCAGATCGCCGACGCCCTCGCCCCCGACACGGACGAGCAGACCAAGACCACCGACACCGCCAAGAGCGGCGCGGCCAACCCGCTGGACGAGGTCATGGACGCCGTCACGGGGTCGGGCGAGGACGGCTCCAAGAAGCGCTACGACGTGCTGATCCTCAACCCGGCCACCCCGGGCCAGTCGCGGGCGTCCGGCAGCGTCGTGCGCTCCAGCGTGCCCCCGAACCTCCGGGCGCACCTGCAGCGCTACATCCGCAACCACGAATACGGCAAACCCGTCGGGAACGTTCAGCAGATCAAGTTTCCCGGCGAGAACCAGCCCCGGCTCACCTTCGTGGTCGGCGGCGTGGTGCACGTGCCCACCAGCGGCCAGAACTACGAGGTCTACCACTTCTTCCCGTTCAACGAGGAAGAGGAGCTGCTCACCAACGTCCGGCTCGCCATCGTCGTGGTGGGCCTCGGCCTCGTGCTGCTGCTCGCCGCGATCGCGTACCTGGTCGCCCGCCAGGTCGTCTCCCCCGTACGCCTCGCGCGCCAGGCCGCCGAACGCCTGGCCGCCGGCAAGCTGGACGAACGCCTCAAAGTGCGCGGCGAGGACGACCTGGCCCGGCTGGCGAACTCGTTCAACGAGATGGCCGCCAACCTGGCGCTGAAGATCCACCAGCTGGAGGAGCTCTCGCAGGTCCAGCGGCAGTTCGTCTCCGACGTCTCCCACGAGCTGCGCACCCCGCTGACCACCGTGCGCATGGCCGCCGACCTGCTCTACGACGCCCGCGAGGACTTCGACCCGATGGCCTCCCGCTCCGCCGAGCTCATGCAGGCCCAGCTGGAGCGGTTCGAGGCGATGCTGGCCGACCTGCTGGAGATCAGCCGCTACGACGCCGGCGCCGCCACGCTCGACCTCGACCCGGTGGACGTGCGCGACGTCGTGCTGCGGGCCATCGGCGACTCCGAGGCGCTGGCCGAGCGCCACGCGACCCGCTTCGAGCTGCGGCTGCCCAACGAGCCGTGCATGGCCGAGATCGACGACCGCAGGGTCGAGCGCATCCTGCGCAACCTGCTGTTCAACGCCATCGAGCACGGCGAGGGCAGGGACGTCGTGGTCACCGTGGGCGCCGACAGGGACGCCGTCGCCATCGCCGTACGCGACCACGGGATCGGCCTGAGGAACGGCGAGGACACGCTGGTGTTCGACCGGTTCTGGCGGGCCGACCCCTCGCGTGCGCGCACCATCGGCGGCACGGGGCTCGGGCTGGCGATCTCCCGCGAGGACGCCACGTTGCACGGCGGCTGGCTCCAGGCGTGGGGGCAGCCGGGCGAGGGCTCGCAGTTCAGGCTGACGCTGCCCCGGACGGCGGGGGCCGACCTGAAGGGCTCGCCGCTGTCGCTGGTGCCGCCGGAGATCGAGATGCGGCGTACGTGGCGCGGCGCCATGACGCCCGTACTGCTGCCCGCCTCGGCGGACGGGGGCGGTCATGACGACGATTAGGCGGCTCGGCTTCGCGGTCGCGATCGTGCTCGCCGTGGTCGCCGCGGGCACCGGGTGCACCGTGATCCCCGTGACCGGCCCGTACATGGTGGGCGACGACGGCACCGGCGGCGACCCGCTGAACAAGCCGTTCCAGCGCATGATCGCCATCCCGCCCCAGCCGAACTGGGGGCCCGAGGACACCATCAAGGGCCTGCAGGCCGCCATGGCCGCCTACGCCGACGACCCGTCGATCCTGCCCCAGTACCTGACCCCCGAGGCACGGTCCAAGTGGAGCGCCGCCGGCCCGGTGAAGGTGATCGAGGACGCGTTCGAGATCGCCTATCCCACGCCGCGCGACGGCACGGAGACCGTGCTGCAGGTCACGCTCAAGGCCCAGTGGGTGGCCAGCATCGGGACCGACGACGCCTACGCCCCCACGGCCGGCGCCTGGGACGGCGGGACGTTCGAGCTCGTCAAGACCCAGCAGGGCGGCTACCTCGTCAACAAGCTGCCCGCCGGGCTCCTGCTCACCAACTCCGACGTGGTGCGGGCGTACCGTCCCGCGAACCTCTACTACCTGAACGCCGACATGCCGGACCGGCTCGTCGTCGACCGCGTGCGCCTGCGGATGAAGCCGACGGAGAGCTTCGCGCGGACCATACTCGAACGCCTGCTCGAAGAGCCCACCACGGCCCTTCGCGACGCGGTGACCACCAGCTTCCCCGAGGACACGACGATCGAGTCCATCAGGTGGAACGAGGAGCGCGTGCTGGTCAACCTCTCCGGCCCCCTCGACCCGCTCGACCTGAGCGCGGAGGCCGCGCTCAGGGCGCAGATCAGGCACAGCTTCGCCGACAACGACGTCGCCAAGGGGCGCATCATCGAGATCCAGGTCGACGGCGAGACGTACGCCGTCGACCGGCCCGATCCCGCCGACCCCTGGCTGGACGACGGGGGCGACACCGCCTACTTCGTCGACAACGGCGCCGTGCACTTCATGGGCAAGGAAGGCCCCGCCGGCGCCGTGCCGGGCGCCGCGGGCGAGCAGCGCGCGGGCTACACCGACTTCGCCCTGTCGAAGGAGGAGACCGCCCTCATCGCCGCCAAGACCTCCACCGGCATCTCCATGGCCAAACTCGCGCAGGACGGGCGCTGGCAGGAGGTCATCCAGGGCACGGAGCTCACGCCGCCGACGTTCCACCGGGACGGGTCCCTGTGGACGTACGACAACGAGAACGGCGTACTGCTCCGGTACGACCCGACGAGCGGGCGGGGGCCCGAGCGGGTCGCGGCGCCCAAGCTGGCCGGCCTTGACGTCGCCCGCCTGCGGATCGCCAGGGACGGCGTGCGGGTGTCCGTCACCACGGGTGAGAACACCGTGCAGATCGGCGCGCTCATCTCGACCCCCGAAGGGCTCGTGCTCGGGAACTTCCGTAGCCTGACCACGACCGAGATGGGGGACGAGATCGTCGACGTGACCTGGAGCGATGACGAGCACCTGCTGGTCCTGGTGGAGAGCAAGGCCGGGCAGATACTGAGCGAGATCAACGTCGGCGACGGGGCAACGGTCGGGGTGCCGTTGAAGGACCGGCTCGCCTCGCTCGCGGCGCTGGACGACCGGGTGCTGGGGGAAGTGAAGACCGACAAGGAGACGAAGATCGTCGAGCTGAACCAGGACCGCCAGACCTGGGTCCCGAAGGTCGAGTCCAACGCCGGCAGCCCTCTCTTCCCGCTGGGCTGACCGCCGCCGGTCCGCCGAAGCCCTCGCCGGTCTGCCGAAGCCCTCGCCGGTCTGCCGAAGCCCCCGCCGGTCTGCCGAAGCCCTCGCCGGTCTGCCGAAGCCCCCGCCGGTCTGCCGAGGACCGCCGCGGTCGCCGGAGAACTGTCGGTGCCGGGCGGCATGCTGGGCGGCGTGCTGACTGCCGTGCTCGATCTGGTTCTCCCCGGCACGTGCGCGGGCTGCGGCGCCAAGGGGGCGCGCTTGTGCGATGGCTGCGTCGCCGAGCTGACCGCCTCACCCGCCCGGCGCGGGCCCGACCCGTCCCCGGCCGGCCTGCCCGACTGCTGGTCGGCGGCGCCCTACACCGGAGTGGTCAGGAAGGCGGTGGTGGCCTACAAGGAGCGCGGCGCGGTGGCGCTGGCCGGGGTGCTGGCGCAGGCGGCGACGTTCACCGCCGTGACGGCGATCGGGCGGACGCAGGCGTCGTGGGCACGCGGCCGGCTCGCGGTGGTCCCTGTGCCCAGCGCGCGGCGGAGCCTGCGCGGCAGGGGGCACGATCCGGTGGGGCGGCTGGCCGTGCTGGTGGCGCGCGACCTGCGGGCGCTGGGCGTGCCGGCGCGGGTGTGGCCGGGGCTGGTCCAGGCTCGGGGCGTGGCCGACCAGGCGGGCCTGAGCTCCGCCGAGAGGGCCGCCAACCTCGCGGGGTCACTCCAGGTCGCCTCGCCCGCCGGCGGCCCTCCAGCGCCCGTTGCGCTGCTCCTGGACGACATCGTGACCACCGGTGCCACCCTCGCCGAGGCCGCGCGGGCGCTGCGGTCGGCCGGCGTGCGGACGCCGCTGGCGGTCACCGTCGCCGCGACACGCCGAAGATCTTGGAAGTCGTTACGGTGACGGTGAGTAAAGAAAGATCCAATTCGCCGCTCTAACCTGAAGGTGACATGTGCCTTGCCCGAGTGACGTGCCGGGGCAGCTCAGCGGTCAGGACGTTCGTGCCCGTAAGGGGTGCCAGCCGGGAGGGCCGGGTGCCGGAATGCGCTTTCCATCCCGTGGAAAATCACGGAAAGTGATCCTTTGGTCCACCCTCCGGCTGACATTCTCCCTGGATGCGGATAGCGTTCTGACATGGCACCCGTTCGGGTCCGTGGTTGCGCAGGGCCGGTGTTCCCGGCTCTGCTAGCCGATGCCAGCCGCAGGCAAAACGGTCCACGTAAGGCGACTCTTTGTCGACCGATCACGGTGCGGCTTAGGGGTAAGTCCTGCCTTCCCGAGGGGCCAGATGTCCCTCGCCAGAAGAGAAGGGCAGTAGTGGCGACTGAGCTGCGAGACCCTCAGCAGGCGGATGTGGGGTCGAAGACCAGGTCGGCCGGACGGGTGCCCTCCGAGTTCCCGGTGACGCCGAGTCGGAAGAGGGTAACGGTGGCAGAAAGGCAGACAGATGACCCCGCCCGGCACGCACATCGTCGGGCGCTCTTGCTCAGTCGTTAGACGAAGGGGGGCTGTTGCATGGACATCATCGTCAAGGGCCGGCACACAGGAGTGAGTGATCGGTTCCGAGACCACGTGACGACCAAGCTGGCCAGGATCGAACGTCTGGACAACAACATCATCCGAGTCGACGTGGAGGTGTCGAAGGAACGCAACCCGCGCCTCGCCGACCGGCGAGAGCGCGTCGAGCTCACCATTCACTCGAAAGGACCGGCCATCCGCGCCGAGGCGTCGGCCGACGACCGGTTCGCAGCCCTCGACCTGGCCCTCGACAAGCTGGAAGGCCGCCTCAGGCGCCTGGCCGACCGGCGCAAAGTCCATCACGGCAACCACTGCCCGCCTTCGGTCGCGGAGATCACCGCGACGCTCCCCGACGCCGCCGGGCTTCCCCCGGTCACCCGCCCCACCGTCCCCGAGCAGGCCCAGGAGCCGGACGAGGACGAGCAGGAGAAGAGCGACCGGCTCTACGACGACATCGTCCCGATCGAGATGGACGGCGACGGTCCGCTCATCGTCCGGGAGAAGTTCCACAGGGCGGAGCCCATGACCATCGACCAGGCCCTCCTCGAGATGGAGCTGGTCGGACACGATTTCTACCTGTTCCGTGACAAGGAGAGCGGCCAGCCGTGTGTCGTCTACAACAGACGCGGCTACAACTATGGTGTGCTGCGGCTCGTAGAGCCCTGACAGCGCGCTGAAAGATCTTCTCGACCACCCGAGAACCGCGGCACCCGTGCCATCATGGCGGTTCAACGGCTCTGGCCCCCCGACGAGGAGGAGACGTGAGCGAGCTCAGTCAGGTTCAGATGAGCGAGCGAAGCGATGAACACACAGTCACGAGGCTGCGCAAGGAGGCCTCGTGACCGAGTCCGGCGAGGTCCGCGCGTCCGAGAGCGAGCCGATCCGTGTGCTGATCGTGGACGATCACGAGCTGATCAGGCGCAGCCTGGCGCTGGCGCTGGCCGCTGAGCCCGACATCGAGGTGGTCGGTGAGGCGAGCGACGGGCAGGAGGCGGTCGAACTGGCCGATCGCCTCATGCCCGACGTCGCCCTCATGGACGTGCGCATGCCGCGGCAGGACGGCATCGAGGCGGCGAAGGGCATCAAGGCCTCCGTCCCGAGCACCCGCATCATCATGTTGACGGTGAGCGACGAGGAAGAGGACCTCTTCGAGGCCATCAAGGCGGGAGCCACCGGCTACCTGCTGAAGGACGTCCAGATCAACGACGTCCCCGCCGCGGTGCGCGGCGTGCACGAGGGCCAGTCGTTAATCAACCCGGCGATGGCGGCCAAGCTCATCAGCGAGTTCGCCAACATGAGCCGCAAGGAGGCCGAGCGCCCGCCCCAGCTGCCCGTGCCCCGGCTGACCGACCGGGAGATGGAGGTGCTGCGGCTGGTGGCCAAGGGCATGAACAACCGCGAGATCGCCAAGCAGCTGTTCATCTCCGAGAACACCGTGAAGAACCACGTGCGCAACATCCTCGACAAGCTGCAACTGCACTCGCGGATGGAGGCCGTGGTCTACGCGGTCCGCGAACGCATGCTGGAGATCACCTGACGCGGCGGCCAGTAACGGAGCCGATCCAGTCGACACGGACTCGGATCGGCCCCTCGACGCGGGTCACGGAGCCTGGTTGGAGCACCGGGACGAGCCGGTAGCCGCCGAGTCCAGGTCCAGTGCGTGCGAGGCCCCCGATGCCGGCGACGCCTTCGCGCGGCCTGCCCGTCGATCACCTCGAGGCGGCAGAACTCCAGGGAGCTGGCGCCAGATGTCCACAGGGACGGGCTCCGGCCGGACCCCCGCCTGGTGCGCCCAGGCGAAGATCTCGGACATGGCGCCTCCCCGGAACGTGAAACGGTGCTCAGACCCGACCGGCCGTGGTCAGGATCGGTGCGAGTTCGGGAGGGTCGGCGCGGTCGACGCGGACGGAGTCGCAGCCGACCCAGCCTGCCGCCGACCAGAGAGCCTCGCGCATGGCGTCGGCCCACCGGGCGGAGGAGAGGCCGGGCTCCAGGCTGAGCTGCCTGGCCACCAGGGTGGTGCCCTCGCGCGCCGGGTCGACGCGGCCGATCAACCGGCCGCCGGCCAGCACCGGCATCGTGAAATAGCCGTGGACCCGCTTGTGCTTGGGCACGTAGAGCTCCATCGTGTAGCGGAACCCGAAGACGCGCTCGGTGCGGCCGCGGTGCCAGATGAGCGAGTCGAACGGCGACAACAGCGTCGTGCGGTGGCGGCCACGCGCCTCGGATGCCAGGGCGGCCGGATCGGCCCAGGCGTTGGCATGGCCCTTCTTGCCCGGCCAGCCCGTGACGGTCACGGGCACCAGCCCCGCGGCCCCGCTGAGCAGCACCTCGTCGAGGATCGCCGCGTGACGCCCCTTGAGCCGGAGGAAGTCGATCAGGTCGGTGCGGTTGGCCACGCCCAGCGAACGGCCCGCGACGGCGGCCAGGCGGGTGATGCACTCCTCGTCGGACAGGTCGTCGCCCAGCAGGTCGGCGGGGACGGCGCGCTCGGCCAGGTCATAGACGCGCCGCCAGCCGACGCGGCGGGTGCAGACCAGCTCGCCGATGTCGAGCAGCCACTCCAGGCCGATCTTGGAGTCGGACCAGTCCCACCACGGGCCGCCGTTCTTGGCGCCGCCCACGTCGGACGTCGTCAGCGGCCCCGACTCGCGAACCTTCTCCAGGAGCTTGTCGACGTCGTCGGGGACCTCGTGCCAGCGGAAGCGCCGCTCGCGGTAGGCGCGGCGGCGGAACGAATAGAGCGCCCAGTGCTCGATGGGCAGGATGCAGGCCGCGTGGCACCAGTATTCGAAGCTCTGAGCGGGATTGTGCCAGTAGGCGCGCTCGACCTTGGACCTGCCGACCGCGCCCAGGCGGGCGTAGGCGACCAGCTCGTGGGAGCGGGCCAGGACCGAGATCGTGTCGAGCTGCACGGCGCCGAGCCTGCGCAGCATGGTGTGCACCCCACCCTTGCGTGCGTCGGCGCCGATGAGGCCCTGGGCACGCAGGATGATCCGGCGCGCTTCGTCGGGGGTCAGATCCGGCAGGGGGGTCATCGAATCTCCTTAAGCGTGGAGACCTCGGGCTTCAGCCCTGGGGAGGAAACGCGGCACGGCGCCGCATACCGAACACACGCACGATGCTTAGCCGATCGAGCGGTACCATGTGACGCGTGGCGCAGATCGTGAAGCGGGCCTACAAATACCGCTTCTACCCGACCGCCGGCCAAGCCGAAGAGCTTGCCCGGACGTTCGGCTGCGTCCGCCTCGTCTACAACAAGGCCCTCGAAGAACGCACCCGCGCCTACACCCTGCAAGGCCGTCGCGTCTCCTACGTGGAGTCGTCGGCCGCTCTGACGCAGTGGAAACGCAGCGGCGACTACGACTTCCTGTTCGAGGTGTCGTCCGTGCCGTTGCAGCAGGCGCTGCGCCACCTTCAGGCGGCATTCGCGAACTTCTTCGCCAAGCGCGCCCGATATCCCACCTTCAAGAGCAGGAAGAAGGCACGCGCGAGCGCGGAGTACACCCGCTCGGCGTTCCGCTGGCGCGACGGCACACTGACGTTGGCCAAGATGGACACGCCGCTGGACATCGTGTGGTCGCGCCCGCTTCCCGAGACAGCCGAGCCGTCCACGGTCACCGTGTCCAGGGACGCGGCCGGGCGCTGGTTCGTGTCCATCCTCGCCGAGGAGAAGATCGCACCACTGGCTCCGGCCGAGCAGTCGGTGGGCGTGGACGCGGGCATCACGGCGCTGGCGGCGCTGTCCACCGGGGAGAAGATCGTCAACCCGCGCCCCGAGCGGCGCGACCGGCGCAGGCTGGCCAAAGCGCAGCGGGCACTCGCCCGCAAGACCAAGGGATCGAACAACCGAGCCAAAGCCCGGCTCACGGTGGCGCGGGTCTACGCCCGGATCACCGACCGTAGAAGGGATCACCTGCACAAGGTCACCACCCGGCTTGTTCGCGAGAACCAAGTGATCGCCGTGGAAGACCTGACCGTCCGCAACATGGTCAAGAACCACTCGCTGGCGCGCGCCGTCTCCGACGCCTCCTGGCGCGAGTTTCGGTCGATGCTGGAGTACAAGGCGGCCTGGTACGGGCGCACGCTCGTGGCGGTGGACCGCTGGTTGCCCTCCTCCAGGCTGTGCTCGCGGTGCGGGACGCTGCAGGAGGAGATGCCGCTGAAGGTCCGGGAGTGGACGTGCGCCTGCGGCGCGGTCCACGACCGGGACGTGAACGCGGCCAAGAACGTGCTCGCCGCCGGGCTGGCGGAGAGCTGAAACGCCTGTGGAGCTGGTGTAAGACCTCAAGGGCGCAAGCCCGGCGGGCGGCTGGCGGTGAAGCAGGAAGACCAACCGGCGACGGTTGGAATCCCCCGGCTTCAGCCGTGGGGAGGAAGTCAAGATGGCCCGCCCTCAGAGCCGGGTCGGGTCACTCCGCCCGGCAAGACTCGACCCCACCGACGTCTGGGAGGACTGGACCTCCACATGGGTGGCCCAGCTCGCCGCCCCCGACACCCAGCACTCGCTGGTCTTCGCAGATGACGGACCCGCCGAGCATCTGCTCACCGACCACGTCTCGCAGTCATGGGCATGGATCTCGGCCAAGGGCGAGGAAGGGGTGGTCCGCCAGAACGGCCCACAACGCCTGTGGGATTCCATCGAGAAGGCGATCCACCTCTGGGACGGCGCGGGCCGTCCTCATCAATCCGCGTTCGGGATCACCATCACGCCCAGCGCACAACGGATATGGCTGCGAACTCCTGACGGCCCGAGCTGGAATCTGCCCACCTCCGCGACGTGAGAGCCATCTCCGCCGTACGTCAGTGAACGGCGGCGGCGAAGTCGCGTACGTGGCGGACCAGCCTTACTCCTCACCCAGGCCACGAGCTAGACCGCTCGGGCCGATCCGGCCAGGAACTCCAGCACCAGCGGGCTCGCGACCTCGCGGAACTCCTCGAAGTACGCGTGCCGCGCCCCCTCCACCATCCGCAGCCGCGCACCCGGGATGCGGCCGGCCAGCAGCGGCGCGTTGGCCGCCGGGTTGAACACGTCGTCGGTGCCGTGCACGACCAGTGTCGGGGCGGTGATGGCGGGCAGCGCGTCCCAGCTGTCGTGCCCGCCGCTGGCGGCCAGGTGGCGGCGCCGCGCGTACGCCGGCATGCGCGGGTCGCCGACGGTGCGATACGGGCCGGGATGCGTGGCCAGCCAGGCGGGTGTGTACATGAGCTCCAGCAGCGCCCGCTCGGCCGCCGCCCGGTCCGGCTGGGCCAGCGATTTTCGGACGTCGTTGCCCCGCTCGAACCCGTGGGCGCCGCCCGGCGAGCTGCACCCGAGCACCAGCGCACCGACCCGCTCCGGATGGTCGGCCGCCAGCCACTGGGCCACCCGCCCGCCCATCGACGTGCCGTAGACGTGCGCCCGCCGCACGTCCAGCTCGTCGAGCACGGCCAGCACGTCGCGGGCGAACCCGCGGGTCGTGTACGGCTCGTCGGGCTTGTCGCTGTCGCCGGTGCCCCGGTAGTCGAAGGTGATCGTGGTGTACGCGGGCTCGAAGTCGGCCCGCACCGGGTCCCACCAGCCGTGGTCGTTGGCCTGGCCCTGCAGCAGCACGAGGGGCGGCCCGGCGCCGCGGACCTGGTAGGACAGCTTGACGCCGCCGATGGTTGCGTATGGCACGCCTTCGATGGTGCCCTACGCGCGGGCCCGTACGTCATCGGGACGGTCATGACCGTGGACGGCGGCGGCGCGCTCGTGTGAATCTTTTCCGGAACGTGTCCGGTGCGCCGCCTCGGCTCCGACGTCCCCGGCGAGAGGCAACGGAGGAAGGACCCACCACGATGAAGTACATGATCCTTTCGTACGGCTCGCAGCGTGACTACGACGTGCTGTCGGGCAAGGACTCCGGCGACGAGGCCGCCTGGACCTCGGAGGCCGTGGAGGCGATGGTCACGTTCATGACCGAGTTCAACAGGGAGCTGGAGGAGTCGGGGGAGCTCGTCGAGACCCGGGGGCTGGCGGCGCCCGTACACACCAGGAGGCTGGAGTCGAAGGACGGCCGGCCGGTCGTCACCGACGGGCCGTACGCGGAGACCCAGGAGGTCCTCGCCGGCTACTGGATCGTCGACTGCGAGAGCTTCGACCGGGCCACCGAGATCGCCGCCAAGCTGGGGCGGTGCCCCTACCCCGGCGGGGCGTACGACGACGCCTACGCCGACGTCAGGCCCATCATCGACTCCGCGGCGGACATGGGATTCTGAGTGACGGGCGAGCCGGAGACCGAGGATCTGCTGCGCGAGCTGGCGCCGCAGGTCCTCGGCGCGCTCGTCCGGCGGTACGGGCACTTCGCCACTGCCGAGGACGCCGTGCAGGAGGCGCTGCTCGCGGCCGCCCTGCAGTGGCCGGACGAGGGCATGCCGGACAACCCGCGGGCCTGGCTGATCACCGTGGCGTCGCGGCGGCTGACCGACCTGCTGCGCAGCGAGCAGGCGCGCCGGCGCCGCGAGGACACCCTCGCCTCGTGGACGCTGCCGGAGGAGTGGTTGTCGCCCGCCGCCGACCAGCCCGCCCCGGCGTCGGACGACACGCTGGTCCTGCTGTTCATGTGCTGCCACCCGTCGCTCGCGCCCGCCTCGCAGATCGCGCTCACGCTCCGCGCGGTGGGCGGCCTCACCACGCAGGAGATCGCCCGCGCCTTCATGGTGTCGGAGGGCACCATGACGCGCCGCATCACGCGGGCGAAGGACCAGGTCAAGCGGAGCGGGGTGCCGTTCCGGCTGCCCAGGGCGGGCGAGCGGGCCGTACGCCTCGGCGCGGTGCTGCACGTGCTCTACCTGATCTTCAACGAGGGCTACTCCAGCTCCTCGGGGCCCCACCTGCAGCGCGCGGAGCTGGCGGCGGAGGCGATCAGGCTCGCCCGCGTGGTCCACCGCCTGCTGCCCGGCGACGCCGAGGTGGCCGGGCTGCTCGCGCTCATGCTGCTCACCGACGCGCGGCGACCGGCGCGTACGGGCCCCGACGGCGCGCTCATCCCGATGGCCGAGCAGGACCGCGGTCTGTGGGACGCCGCGGCCGTCGAGGAGGGCATCGCCCTCGTCACCGCCGCGCTCTCCCGTCGCACGCCCGGCCCGTACCAGCTCCAGGCGGCGATCGCGGCGCTGCACGACGAGGCGCGCACCGCGGAGGGGACCGACTGGCCGCAGATCGTGGCCCTGTACGAGCGGCTGCTGGAGCTGTCCGCCAACCCCATGGTGGCGCTCAACCACGCCGTCGCCGTGGCCATGGCCCGCGGCCCTCAGGCGGGCCTCGACCTGCTCGAACGCCTCCAGCACGACGACCGGCTGGCCGGTGACCACCGGCCGTGCGCGGTCCGCGCGCACCTGCTGGAGATGTCCGGCGACCACGCGGCCGCCCGCGAGGCGTACGAGGAGGCGGCCGGTCGTGCGATGAGCCGGCCTCAGGAGCGTTACCTGCGCGCCAGGGCCGCCCGGCTCAAGCCCGGCCCGCCCGCCTGACGGGCTCGGCCCGCCGTCGTCGTCGGCCCGCCACGAACACCGTCCATGCCGGGATCCCCCGCGTTCTCGGCATGGACGTCCGTGGTCTCGCGGACACTGCGGGGGTGTTCCGGGAAAAGGCGTTGACGGAGTGAGTGCTCACTCCGTACCGTCGAAGGCATGACGAATCCCACAGGCCGGCGCCGCGCGCCGGCGATGAGCCCGGAACAACGCCGGGAGATGATCGTGAAGGCCGCCCTGCCCCTGGTGGTCGAGTACGGCACCTCCGTGACCACCGCCCAGGTCGCCAGGGCGGCGGGCATCGGAGAGGGCACCGTCTTCCGCGCCTTCGGCGACAAGGACGCGCTGCTGGCCGCCTGCATGGCCGAGGCGCAGCGGCCCGACGACACGCTCGCGCACGTGGCGTCCATCTCACTGGAGCTGTCGCTCGCCGAACGCCTGGTCGAGGCGTCGGAGGCGCTGCGTGGCTACTTGGCGAGGATGGGCGCGGTCGCCGGCGCCCTGGCCGCGTCCGGCGGGCTCCGCCGCGAGTCTCTCCGCGACGCCCTGCGAGAAACCCCGAAGGACCCCGGCCAGAAACCGTCCACCGGCCCGGAACCGTCCACCGGAGGGGAAGGGGGCGGCGGTACGGCAGCGGCCGCCAGGGGAGAAGGGCCGG
>NZ_SMKO01000188.1 GCF_004348685.1 Nonomuraea deserti
GTTGTGTATAAGAGACAGCCCTCCTCCTCCCGCCCCGCAGCGGCGGACGGGGTTCGTCCTCACCGGCAAGGTGGCCGCGGGACTGGCGCTGGCGACGCTGGTCACCCTCGCGGGGGCGGCGCTCGGAGGCGGCGCCGTGGGCGCGCACCTGGCGGCGCTCGGCCGGCCGGCCCCGACCGCCACCGTCTCCGGCCCCAACCCGGTGTTCCGTACGGCTTCCGCCCCGTACACGGTCGCGCAGGTCGCCGAGCTGGTGCAGCCGTCGGTGGTGATGATCCAGGGGCAGAGCGCCGGAGGCTCCGGGGTGGTGCTGTCGGCGGACGGGCTGATCCTCACCAACAACCACGTCGTGGCCGGGCAGGATCGCCTGGCGGTGAAGTTCAGCGACGGCAGGACCGCCCAGGCCGGCGTGGTGGGCACCGACCCGGCCACCGACCTCGCCGTCATCCGCGCCGAAGGCGTGACCGGGCTGGCCAGAGCCACGCTGGGTGACAGCGACCAGCTCAAGGTCGGTGACGACGTCCTGGCCATCGGAAGCCCGCTCGGCCTCGACGGCACGGTGACGGCGGGCATCGTCAGCGCGCTGGACCGTACCGTGACCGCCGGGAACGGTCCGGACGAACGGCAGCCACCCCCGGGCATGGGCGGGCAGGAGCAGGAGAGCGGGACGACTACGCTCGGCGGCATGATCCAGACCGACGCGGCGATCAACCCAGGAAACTCCGGCGGCGCCCTGGTCAACGCCGCCGGCGAGCTGGTCGGCATCAACAGCGCTGTCGCTCCCGAAGGGGTCAACCTGGGCTTCGCCATCCCGGTGAACACCGCCAAGCAGGTATCCGAGCAGCTCATCAGCAAGGGCAAGGTGAGCCACGCGTACCTGGGAGTGAGCGTCACCGACGCGACGGGCCAGGTGGCCGGCGCGCTGATCCGGCAGGTGGTCCCGGGCAGCCCGGCCGACAAGGCGGGGCTGAAGCAGGGCGACCTTCTCACCAAGATCGGCGACACGCCGGTCACGGGCGGCGACACGGTCGTCGGGCAGGTCCGCGGCTTCACGGTCGGCCAGCGGGTGCAGATCACCTACCAGCGGGATGGCGAGCAGAACACCGTGACCGTCGTCATGGCGGAGAAGCAGTAACCGGGAAGCCGGCCCGGCGTGCGGCCGTGGCCGGCATCTCCATGCCGTCCTCCGGCCGGTCCGCAGGTGCGGGCCTTCCGCTTGCCTGACTCGCTGAATAGCTGTTATACAGTTAGCCATGTCGATTCACCCGGTCACCGTGGCGGACGCGGTCGCCGACCAGCTGCGCCGCCGGTTGTTGTCCGGCCACTACCGGGGCGGAGACCAACTGCGCGACACCGACCTGTCGCTGGAGTTCGGCGTGGCCCGTCCCACGGTGCGCGCAGCCGTGCAGACGCTGGTGGCGGAAGGGCTGCTCGACCGCGGGCGCGGACGCAGCGCGCAGGTCCGCTCGTTCACCGCCGAGGACGCGATCGACCTGGGCCGGCTGCGTCGCCCGATCGAGACGATCGCCGTCGAGATGATCATGTCGCAGGCCCGGCCGCTCACTGGCATCGCCTCGGCGGCGCAGGCGTTCGCCGCGCTGGGCGACGACGTCCCGTGGGACGTGGTCGCCGGCCATGACGTGGCGTTCCACCGGGCCGTTTTCGTGGCCGCGGGCTCGGCCCGTCTGCTGCGCACCTTCGACGAGCTCAGCGCCGAGCTGCGCCTGCTCATCGCTCAGCTGCGCCCGACCTACGACAGCGTCTCCGACCTGGCGCACGAGCACGAGCTGCTGCTCGAGGCGCTGCGCTCCGGCGACGTCCGGCAGGCCAAGGCCGCCTGGAACGCCCACTGCGACGACTCCGAACGTTTCTACCTCGACCTCATCCAGGAGCACGCACAGTGAACTTCAACGACTTCGACGCCCTCAGCTTCGACTGTTACGGAACCCTCATCGACTGGGAGGCCGGCATCGCGACCGTGCTGCGCCCGTGGGCCGAGGCGCACGGCCTGCGGATGACCGGCGAGCAGCTGCTGACGGCGTACTCGACGCACGAGGCGCAGGCCGAGGTCGACCACCCCGGCGACCTCTACCCGCGGATCCTCGCGCGGGCGATGCGTGGCCTGGGTGCGCAGCTCGGCGTGCCGGTCAGCGACGACGAGGCCGAGTCGCTGGCGGTCTCCGTGCCCGACTGGCCGGCGTTCCCCGACTCGAAGGAGGCGCTGGAGCGGCTCTCGCGGCGCTACCGGCTCATCATCCTGTCCAACGTCGACCGCGCCTCCTTCGCCGGCTCCAACAAGCGCCTCGGCACCACCTTCACCAGCATCCTCACCGCCGAGGACATCGGCTCCTACAAGCCCGATCCCCGCAACTTCGAGGCGCTGGCGCGCGAGGCCGAGCGGCTCGGAGTGGGCGAGGGCAAGCTACTGCACGTGGCGCAGAGCCTGTTCCACGACCACGTGCCGGCCAAGGCCGCGGGCCTCCCGACCGTGTGGATCAACCGCCGTCACGACAACGCGGGCTGGGGCGCGACGCCGGAGCCGCCGGCCGGCGTCACCCCGGACTGGACCTTCACGTCCATGCGCGCGTTCGCGGACGCGGTCGACGCCGGGAACGCCTGACGGCCCGGCCCTCGACGCGGTCAGGCGCCCGGCCGACCTCCGGGCCAGGCCGCGCGCCTCGTGTCAGGAGTCGTCGCACAACACCGCCAGGACCAGCGCCGTCACGCTCTCCTGGAAGGAACCGTGGCGGGAGACCCGCGGGTTGCGGGTCGTCCAGAATTCGCCGACCCCGTCCCGGCGATCCGCACGAACGAGCGCGCCACGGCCGTGAGCGCTTCCCGATCGACGCGGCACGGTCCAGGACGAGCATGCCGGTCGCTGCTCGGCACGTCCCACCTCGTACGATGATCGACGCCCTGGCGCCGACATCGGAGGCTGAACGTTGCTGGATCGAGAACGCGTGCGCGCCCTCCTCGCCCACCCGCGGTTCGAGCGGGCGATCATGGCGGTCATCGTGCTCAACGCGATCACGATCGGATGTGAGACCTCCTCCTTCGTGATGGGGTGGATCGGCGAGCCGCTCCACGTCGTGGACCGCGTGGTGGTGGGGGTGTTCGTCCTGGAGCTCACCGCCCGCCTCTACGCCCACCGGGGCGCGTTCTTCAAGGA
Source organism: Nonomuraea deserti (assembly GCF_004348685.1). GTDB lineage: Bacteria > Actinomycetota > Actinomycetes > Streptosporangiales > Streptosporangiaceae > Nonomuraea > Nonomuraea deserti. The sequence goes on from NZ_SMKO01000188.1 coordinate 3,170, forward strand.
CCCGTGGAACTGGTTCGACGCCGCCATCGTGGGGATAGCGCTGGTGCCCGCCTCCGGGCCGGCCTCCGTGCTCCGCACCTTGCGGATCATGCGGGCACTGCGCCTGGTCACCGCGGTGCCCAGCATGCGCAGGGTCATCTCCGCGCTGATGGCCGCCATTCCCGGCATGGCCTCCATTCTCGGTCTGCTGATCATCATCATGTACGTGGCGGCGGTGATGGCCACCCAGTGGTTCGGGCGGACCGCGCCGGCGTACTTCGCCGAGATTCCGACCTCCCTGTTCACCCTGTTCCAGGTGATGACCGGGGAGGGCTGGCCGGACATCGCCGGCCAGATCATGGATGCGCACCCTTGGGCCTGGGTCTTCTTCGTGGCCTACATCCTGGTGTCCTCTTTCGTGGTGCTCAACCTGTTCATCGCGGTCGTCGTCAACGCCATGGACGACGAGAGCACCTCCGTGGAGGAGCAGCGCACCGACGACCGGCTCAGGGCGATCACGGAGGAGCTGGCGCGCCTGCACACCAAGCTGGACGCCCTTTCCCCGCGGGCCGAGAGCAGGGCCGGTGAGCAGGCGGACGGCTCCGAGGACGAGCCGTCGCCCAGCCTGTCGAACGCGGGCTGACCGGCGCTTCCTTCTCGCGGCGTCAGCAGAGCGTGAGGGTTTCGGCGTCCATGCGGGGATAGTCGGTGTATCCGGCGGCTCCGTGGGTGTACAGGCGGGCGGTGTCGATCGGCTGGAGCGGGGCGTTACGGGCGAAGCGGGCGGGCAGGTCGGGGTTGGCGATGAAGGCCCTGCCGTAGGAGATCAGGTCAGCGCGGCCGGAGGCGAGCGCGGCCTCACCTGCTTCCTTGCTGGTGGCGGGGCGGTTCTCACCGACGTTGGCGATGAGGGTCCCGTGCCAGCGGGGTCGCAGGTCGGCCAGAGCGGGATAGCGGTCGTCGTCGGTGAGGTGCAGGTAGGCCAGGCCGAGGCCGTCGATGCGGTCGATGAGGTCGCGATAGACGGGGCCGGGGTCGCACTCGACCATGCCGAACTGCGGGTTGCCCGGCGACAGGCGCAGCCCTGTACGGTGGGCGCCGATCGCGTCGGCCACGGCGGTGACGACCTCGATGGGGAAGCGGACACGGCCGCCCGGCGTGCCGGGGCCGTACTCGTCGTCCCGGAGGTTGGTGTTGTCGGCCAGGAACTGGTGGATCAGGTAGCTGTTGGCCCCGTGCAACTCGACCCCGTCGAATCCTGCTGCCATGGCGTTGCGGGCGGCGGTGACGTGGTCCTGGACGGCCTGCCGGATGTCCGCTCCGGTCATGGCACGGGGAGTGACGGGATCGGCCTTGCCGCCGTCCCGTACGTGGACCGGACCGGGTACGGGCACGGGGGACGGGCCGGAGGGGAGGTCGGCGGCCAGGCGGGACAGGGGGTGACCGTGCCGGCCGCCGTGCATGAGCTGGGCGAAGACGCGGCCGCCGGCCGCGTGCACGGCCTCGGTGACGGCGCGCCAGCCTCGCACGTGGTCGGGTGTCTCCAACCCCGGCATGCGCCATTCCGCCTGGCCGCGGGCACTGGGCCAGATGCCTTCCGTGACGATGAGACCGGCACTGGCTCGTTGCGCGTAATACTCGGCGACGATCGGCTGCGGGGTGCCGTCCTCATGGGCGCGGAAGCGCGTCATCGGGGCCATCACCATACGGTTGGGGAGCGTCAGACGGCCGAGACGGTAGGACTTGAGCAAGAGATCGGTCATGCCCTGTACGGTAAGAGTTGACACTGATGTCAGGTTCAACCCGAGGTGCGGCATGCGGATCGGTGAGCTGGCTCGGCAGACGGGCGTGAGCGAGCGGTCACTGCGTTACTACGAGAAGCAAGGGCTGCTGCAGGCGCAGCGCACGCCCGGCGGCCACCGCGAATATTGCGAGAGCGCCGTGGAGCGGGTCATCCGCATACAGGAGTTGTTCGCCGCCGGGTTGTGCAGCACCAAGATCGCGCAGTTGCTCCCGTGCCTGGGTGACGGCGAGGGCGGGCCGGGCCAGGTGGCCTCCCCGTGGCTGGCCGACCAGCTCACCAGGGAACGCGAGCGCATCGACCGCATGATCGGCGACCTCGTCCGTTCCCGGGAGGTCCTCGACGACGTCATCCGGGAGGCCTTCAAGAGCTGAGCGCGCGGGCGGCCCATGGGACCTCGTCCCCCTCGGCCGCCGGCGCCCTCGCGGTGCGCGAGGCGGTCGGCGGTCGGCGGTCGGCGATCGGCGATCGGCGATCGGCGATAGGCGATAGGAGCGTGGGTCAGCGCGGGCGGCGGCCGCGGTACGTACGGCGATAGGCGGTGGGAGTGGTGGACGCATCGCGCGACAGGTGTAGCCGGAGGTTGGCGGCCGTGCCGAGGCCTGAGCGCCGGGCCACCTCATCGACCGGCAGGTCGGTGCCCTCCAGCAGTCTGCGCGCTTCGAGGAGCCGCTGGGCGGCCAGCCAGCGCAGCGGGGTGGTGCCGGTCTCCGCGGCGAAGTGGCGGGCGAACGTTCGCGGCGCCAATCCCGCCCGGCGGGCGAGGTCGGCGACGGTGACGGGGTCGGCCAGGTGGTCCAGCGCCCAGGCGCACACCGCGGCCATGCCCTCGCCGCTGGGCGGCAGCGGTCGTTGCAGGAACTGGGCCTGACCGCCCTCACGGTGCGGCGCGACGACCAGACGCCGCGCGATCCGTATCGCGGCCTCCGGGCCGTGATCGGTGCGCACCAGGTGCAGGCACAGATCGATGCCCGCGGCGAATCCGGCGCTGGTCAGCACGTTCCCGTTGTCGGCGTACAGGGTGTCGGGGTCGACGTCGACAGCCGGGTAGCGGGCAGCGAGGTCGGCGGTGTCCATCCAATGGGTGGTCGCCCGCCGGCCGTCCAGCAACCCCGCTGCGGCCAGCGCGAAGGCACCCGTGCAGACCGAGACGATCCGGGCGCCCCGTGCGGAGGCGGCGCGCAGCGCGTCGAGCACCGGCGAGGAGGGCTCCACCAGCGGTGCGTAACCCGGCACCACGATCGTGTCGGCCGCGTCGAGAGCGTCGAGCCCCAGCGGTGCGTGGAGGTCGAAGCCCGTGGTCGAAGGAACGGACCCCGCCGATTCGGCGCAGACGGCGAAGGAGTACTCCGCACCGCCGAACACCTCCGCGGGGATGGTGAGGTCGAAGGCGACCACCTTCGGCAGGGCCAGACCCACAACACGGTGCATGGCAGGATTCTTACGTTAATAGGCGTTTCTGTCACTCGTCCCCGGTCCGCTGCTCGACAAGGATGACGATGCACATGAAGCCAGGGAGAAGCCATGTTGTTCCTCGACGCGTCCTCGTTCACCGCCGATCGCCCATGGGGCGCCTTCGACATCACCGAGCTCGACCACGCCACCGTCCGGCTGCACTGGACGGATGAGCCCTACGTCTGGCACGTGAACGACGGCCCGGAGGTCTTCGCCGTCATGGACGGCGCCGTCGACATGCACTACCGCCGCGACGGCCGGGAACACGTCGAGCGGCTCACCCCCGGCCGCATCTGCTACGCCGAACCGGGTGACGAACACGTCGCGCATCCCGCACCCATGGCACGCATCCTCGTCATCGAGCGCAAGGGCAGCATCTAGCCCGTCGAGGCGCTTGCCGCGCGCTGTGCACAGGCGGCTTCTCCCGCGAGCGAGCGGGAGGAGTCCCCACGTCCTCGCACCGATCGCCGACGCCGTACGGGCGAACTGCTATGGGTCCGGCGCCGCGGTTGCGCTTGATGACAAAGGCGGCCCCGCTCCTGGCAGGGCACTTTGACATTTGTCACGAGGACACGTCCGCCTGCTCCAGACAAGCTGTTGCTGCTTGCCAGCACGCCGGTGATGCAGGCGACAAAGGGCTGCCTGAAGGTGCCGGCACAACTCGATGGAGGAGCACCCATGCGAGGACGGATCACGAAAAGGGTCGCTTTACTGATCGCGTTCGCGGCAGCGGCGGCCATCGCTGTCGGGCCGGCGGGAATCAGCCAGGCGGCAAGCTCCCATTCAGCCACGGCCGCCTCGCTGCGGGCGTACGGGATCACCGATGACGGCCGGCTGATGGCCACGTTCACGACCGACAAGCCGGAAGAGCTCAACTGGGTCCGGCGGATCACCGGGCTGGTCACCGACACCTTCGTGATCGGGATCGACTTCCGCGTGCAGGACGGCAAGTTCTATGCCGTCGGCAACCACGGCGGCATCTACACGATCTCGCTCCCGACGGGCAACCAGGACGTGGTCGTCACGAAGGTCTCCCAGCTCAAGGTGGGGCTCAAGGGCACGGCGTTCGGCGTCGACTTCAACCCGGCCGCCGACCGGCTGCGCGTGATCAGCGACAACGGCCAGAACCTGCGGCACAACCTCAACGACGGCACGACGGTGTCGGACACCCCGTTGAGCAACGGCCCGGGCTCGCCGGCCGGCGGGGTCACCGCCGCCGCCTACACCAACAACGACCTCAACGGCGACACCGCGACCACGCTGTTCGACGTCAACACCTCGACCGCGCAGATCGTCATCCAGTCACCGGCCAACAACGGGCTGCTCGCCCCGACCGGCGCGCTCGGCATGCCCGTCGCCACGAACGCGGGCATCGACATCTACAGCGACCTGAGCAACGGCAAGACCGTCTCGAACTCGGCCTTCGCCACCCTCGTCGTGGACGGCGACGCGACGCTCAACACGGTCGACCTGCTCACCGGCGCCGCCACCCCCGTCGGCGACTACCCGTTCCCCCTGACCATCACCGACATCGCCGTCGCTCTCGACACCAACTGACCCGCCTCGTCCGCCTGCCGATGTGAGCCCGTGCCACCCTCCGCGCGGGCTCACCCGCGCTGTGCCCAGGACACCGCGGCGGCCGCCTCATCCGTCGCGGTTCCGGCGGGCGATGGCGGTGTTGAGGGCGGTGGCGAACACCGTCCATCCCGCGTAGGGCAGCAGGAACAGCCCTGCGCGGCGATCGGCTGACCATCCCCGCCGGACGAGCATCGCGTTGGACGCGTTGAGGACGAGGATCTCGGCGAGTGCCAGCCGCGGGTTACGCGCCCGGAAGAACAGGGCCGGCCATGCGGCGTTGAGCACCAGGTTGCCGGCCAGAGCGCTCCAGAATGCCCGGCTCTCCTCCTGGTCACCGCGGGAGAGGGCCCGCGCGCCCGCATAGGTGATGAGCACGTGCAGAGGGGTCCAGACCAGACCGAAGGCCTGTGGCGGCGGCTGCCACGACGGCTTCTTCAGCCGCTGATACCAGCTGGAGCGCGCGTCGGTGGCGAGCGCTCCCGCGACGGCCGTGGCGGTCACCGCGAGAGCCGTTCTCAGGAGAAGCTTCCCTTTCATCGCCGTCTCCTGCCCACGAGCGATACCAGCGCACATACCGGCCGCGACCCGGCTCAGGCGGGACACACGTGGCCCGATGCTGGACGATCGCCGGTGCGCAGGTAGCGGTGCACGATGTCGCGCACGCAGCGGTTGCCGGACAGGTAGACGGCGTGGTCGGAGTCGGCGTCGATCCAGGTCGCGCCAGGCAACTGCCCGGCCAGGAGCCGGCCGCCGGCAGGCGGAGTGGTGTTGTCCCGCAGCCCGCCCACGAGCAGCACGGGCGGCAGCCCTTGGGGAGCGATGGTGTGCGGCGGGAACGAGCCCTGGTGACGCAGCCCGACGCACCGGCCGTAGGACATCTTCGCCATCAGCCGGCCGACGCGCGGGTCGATCGCGTGCAGCCGGCGCTCGATCGTGGCCATTCCGGCCCAGCCCTGGGAGAACGGAAAGTCGGCGCACCACGCCAGGCCGTCAACGCGGATTCCCGTCGGAACGTCGGACGGCGTGATGTGGAGCTCGCTCGCATTGCCCGCGCGAGCCTTGGCCAGCGCCTGAGCGAACTGCGGCCACCTGGACGCCTTGGGCACGGAGAGGAACGCGTTGAGGCGCAGCTGCGTCGGGCCGACGGTCTTGCCCTGACCGGCGTCGGGGGCCGGCAGGGGGTCTCGACGCGCCTTCGCCATCAGCTGGTCCCACACCTCGCGGGCGTTGTGCGGGTGCAGCGCGCACGCGGAATCGGTCTCGCACCACTGGCCGAAGCGCTCGAACTTGTCGCGCGCGAGCTCGGCCATGGGCGCGAGGGCCCTCATGGGCGAGCGCGAGGTGTGGTCCTGCACGCTGTCGAGGTACATGCGGTGCACCTTGGTGGGGAAGAGTTCGGCGTAGGCCTTGCCGAACACCGTGCCGTAGGAGTTGCCGTAGTAGGTGAGCCTGCCCTCGCCGAGCGCCTTCCTGATCGCCTCCATGTCATGGGCGACCTGCCAGGAGTCCAGATTGTCTGCCAGCGGGCCCGCCGCCTTCCTGCAGGCGGCCTCCCACGTGCGGTTGTCCCGCACGAACCGGTCCCACGTCTGCTTGTCACCTGAGAACATCAAGGCGGTGTAGGCCGGCCCGGTGTCGCACGTGACACCGTCGCTGCCGCCTCGCCCCCGCGCGTCGAAGGCGATGACGTCGAACCACTGGGTCAGCTCCGCCAGCTCTTCTTTCTCCTTCCCCGGCAGATGCTCGGCCGTGGCCCCATCGGCTCCCAGGTTGACCAGCAGCGAGCCGACTCGCTGCGCGGAGTTTTGGGCCGGGAGTTTCGCCAAGCGGACGGTGGTGCGCTGGTCTCGCGGGCGGTGCCAGTCCACGGGCACCGAGAGGTCCGCGCACCGGATCTCCTTGTCTTCCGCGGCATCGCCGGTGCAGTCTCCCCAAGCGATCTTCTGCACGGGCATGGAGGCGGCCTGGGCGCCGGCCGGAACAGCCAAGCCTGTCGCCATGAGACACGCGGCGGCAACCCGCGCGATCGATCTCGTCATCATGCCGTCACCCTGGCACGGCCGGTCAGGCGGTCGCGTCGGCCCCAGGTCGAGCTTTTTCTCTAGGCCTCAGGGCGAATAACCGGCGGCTCTTACGACCTGGGTCGTACCTCGACCAGACCTGTCTCGTACGCGAGCACCACCGCCTGCACCCGGTCCCGCAGGTCGAGCTTGGTCAGGATCCGGCCCACGTGGGCTTTGACCGTCGCCTCGGCCACGTGGAGCCGGTCGGCGATCTCGGCGTTCGACAGGCCGCGAGCCACCAGCACGAGCACCTCACGCTCGCGTGCCGTCAGCACCTCGATCGAATCCGGCGTGCGCGGGTCGTCGTCGGTGACGAGCTGACCGGCGAATCGGTCGAGCAGCCGCCGTGTCGTGCTGGGCGCGACCACCGCGTTGCCGGAGTGCACGGCGCGGATCGCCGACAGCAAATCCGACGGTGAGACCTCCTTGAGCATGAAGCCGCTGGCTCCGGCCTTGAGCGCCGCGTAGGCGTACTCGTCCAGGTCGAAGGTCGTCAGGATCAGCACGCGCGGCCCTCCGGCCACCGCGCGGATGCGGCGGGTCGTCTCCACGCCGTCCAGGCGCGGCATGCGGATGTCCACCAGAACGACGTCGGCCGCGACGGTTCGCAGCAGCTCCAGGGCGGTTTCGCCGTCGCCGGCCTCGCCGACGACCTCGATGTCCTGCTCCACGTCGAGGACCATGCGGAAACCCGCCCGCACCAGCTCCTGGTCATCGACCAGTACGACGCGGACCATCGTGCGCTGCTCCCCTTCCTGGGACGTGCGGGCGGCTACGGTGGGGCACATCCGCAAATGTCCGGATGTGCGTTGACGGCGACCGACAGCCGGACCGACTTCCTACACTGCGGGTGTGTCTAACGTAATGGTGACGTGGGCGCGGACGCATCCTCGTGTGGTCGACGGTGCCGTGGCCGCGGCGGTGTTCGTGATCAACGTGCCCGTGCAGGCCGCGTACGTCCCCGGGCACCTGCCGCGCTACCCGGTCGCGCTGCTGGTCTCCGCGGGCCTGTGCCTGCCGTACGTCTACCGCCGAGACCGCCCGGTTGCGAGTTTCGCGGCGACGGCCCTCGTGTCCCTCGCCCAGTGGGGGCTCGGAGTGATCCCGGCGTGGGCCAACGTCATGCTCTTCGCCGGGCTCTACACCGTCGCCGCCAGCCATGACCGGCGCGTGTCGGTCGCCGCGGCGGCAGTCGTCGAGCTCGGTGCCGTCCTCGCCGCACTGCGGTGGGGAGGCCATCCACTCGAGATGGCCTTCCAGGTGTTCACCGCCACGATCTTCATCGTGTCGGTGTGGATGTGGGGCCACACCATCGGCACGCGCCGCGCCTACGTGGCGGGACTGCGGGAGCGCGCCGAGCAACTCGAGCGGGACCGGGACAACCAGGCGCGGATCGCCGCCGCCGCGGAGCGCGCCAGGATCGCGCGGGAGATGCACGACATCGTCTCGCACAGCCTCAGCCTCATCGTCGTGCAGGCCAACGGGGCGGCACACTGCATGCACAGCCGGCCCGAATCCGCGCAGCGAGCACTGACGGCGATCAGCGACATCGGCCAGAACGCGCTGGCCGAGATGCGGCACATGCTGGAGGTGCTGCGGGACGGCACGCCGGACCGCGACCCCTACGCGCCGCAGCCGGGCCTGGCACAACTCCAGCGGCTGGTCGAGGACGTGCGGCGCTCAGGGCTGCCCGTCAAGCTCACCGTGCACGGCGAGCCGCGCGACCTGCCGAGCGGCATCGACCTCGCGGCGTACCGCACCGTGCAGGAAGCGCTGACTAACACGCGAAAGCACGCAGGTTCAGCTGTGAACACGGCGCAGGTGTGGTTGCGCTATGGGGATGACGCGCTCGAACTCCGCATCACCGACGACGGCCGCGGCGTGACCGCGCCGTCCGAGCAGTCCTCCGCCGGCGGGCACGGGCTCGTGGGCATCAGGGAGCGCGTCGCCGCCTACGGCGGGTCCGTCCGCTGTGGCCCGGCGGCCGGCGGCGGTTTCGAGGTCGTCGTCACACTCCCCGCCCAGGCCGGTACGCCGTACGTCCACGCCGGCTCCGGTCGCGTCGCGCGGTCGTCCGCCGACGTGACGAACCCGCCGACGACCTGACGACCGCGGTGAACGGATCATGCGCGGTACGGGTGCTCAGCCTGCGGTCACCCGCGCCGGCGCGGCGGCTTGTGTGACCTTCCCGGGGCCCGTCCGGGAAGGTCACGACGTCTGCCCTCAGCGCACAGGAGACACCTGCGCGCCCGCGGCGGCCGGAGCCGCACGCGGTGTGCGGTCAGCGCACGTAGACGTTGGGCCGGGGCGGGGTGCTCATGGCGTCGCCGATGAAGAAGCTCGGGTGCGGCGGCTGGTTGTAGGCGGTGTTCTGCCAGGCGAGGGCCACGCGGTACTGCGGGTCGTGCAGCAGGGTGTGGATCCTGGTGGTGGTCGCGTGGGGTGTGGCGTAGACGCGCAGGGCACGGTTGTCGGTGGTGGGCCAGATGACCTCCTCGCGCCAGTCGCCGAGGATGTCGCCCGACAGGGACGGGGTGGCCTTGGTGCCGTTGTTGCTGCGGACGCCGGAGGCGGTCAGCAGGCGGGTCTCGCCGCCGGTGCCGTACTTGTCGATCCTGGTCTGGTCCAGCAGCTCACGCACCGGGTCGGCGTCCCACCAGGCCAGGAAGTTGGCCGAGGACGGCTGGCGGCCGACGACCGTGCCCGAGGTGTCGCGCAGCCCGTTCTGCCCCGCCCCCGCGGCCCAGGACTCGGCGCCGGGGCTGCCGGCGTAGACGTCGGCGGACACGCCGCGCCCGGGCCCCTCGCCGTCGGAGCCCGAACCGGTGCCGGTCCGCCACAACACCTGTCCGGTACGGGCGTCCACCATGTACAGGCCAGGCCGGTCGGCCGACTCGGAGATCTTCACGTACTCCTGGCCCGCGCGGCCGGGATCGAGGTCGCCCAGGTGGGCGGCGTCACCGTGGCCCCAGCCGACGTTCCACAGGCGGCCGCCGTCGTCGTCGACGGCGGCGGCGCCGTAGACGATCTCGTCGCGGCCGTCGGCGTCCACGTCGCCGACGGTGAGGCTGTGGTTGCCCTGGCCGGCGTACGAGCCGTTGCCGGAGGCGTTGCTGTCGAACGTCCAGCGCTTGACGAGCCGGCCGTCGCGGAAGTCCCAGGCGGCGATCACGGCGCGGGTGTAGTAGCCGCGGGCCATGATGAGGCTGGGCCGCTGCCCGTCCAGGTACGCGGTGCCGGCCAGGAAGCGGTCCACCCGGTTGCCGTAGGAGTCGCCCCAGGAGGAGACGTTGCCGCGGGGCGGGTCGTAGTTCACCGTGGACAGCGCCGCGCCGGTCCGGCCGTCGAACATGGTGAGGTACTCGGGCCCGGACAGGACGTAGCCGGAGGAGTTGCGGTGGTCGGCGCTCGCGTCGCCGATGACGGTGCCGCGCCCGTCGACGGTGCCGTCGGCGGTCTTCATGGCGACCTCGGCCCTGCCGTCGCCGTCGTAGTCGTAGACCTGGAACTGCGTGTAGTGGGCGCCTGCCCGGATGTTGCGGCCCAGGTTGACGCGCCACAGGCGGGTGCCGTCCAGCTTGATCCCGTCGATGTAGACGACGTCGGTGGTGCCGGACTGGGAGTTGTCCTTGGCGTTGTCGGCCTCCCACTTCAGCACCAGGTCGAGGCGGCCGTCGCCGTCCAGGTCGCCGACGCCGGCGTCGTTGGCGTGGTGGCCGCCGGGCGGGGAGATGGGCACGTCGAGGTAGCCGTTGGCGAAACGGAGCGAGGGTTCGGAGGGCGGGCCCTCGGCGCCGCCGGCCGGGCGGACCGTGTAGGAGGCGTCCGACGCCGCCCCGGAGTCCAGGTAGTTGGTGGAGTCGGTGACGGTCGCGACGCGCGTACCGCCTCGATAGACGGTGAAGGAGGTGTCGCGGGGCTCGGTGCCCAGCAACCGCCAGGAGACCAGGTTGCCGCCGCCGGAGCGGACGCTGATCAGGCCGCGGTCGAGGTCTTCCGCCTGTTTGGCGTCCGCGGGGACCGTCGGCGTGACCGTGGGGGTCGGCTCGCCGGGGTCGCCGGTGCAGGTGGCGCCGTTGAGCGCGAACGAGGCGGGCGCCGGGTTTTCGGAGCCGTTCCACGAGGCGTTGAAGCCGAACGTCGTGCTGCCGCCCTGCGGGATCGCGGCGTTGTAGCCCGCGTCCTCGGCCCTGACGGCGGAGCCGTTCTGCGTGGCGGTCGCGTTCCACGCCTGGGTGATCCGCTGGCCGGCGGTGAACGACCAGTCGAGGTGCCAGCCGTTGACGGGTTCGCCCACGTTCCTGATGGTCACGTTGCCGGTGAACCCGCCGGACCACTGGGTGGCGACGGCGTAGTCGACCTCGCAGGCCACCGCGGCGGCGGCCGGTGATTGCAGGCCCGCGGCGGCCACGGCGACCAGGCAGACGGTGCTGCCGAGCGTCGTGAGGAGCAGCGCTGGACGGGATAAACGTTTCATTGAACGTCCAATCGATGTACGGGTCCCGAGGAGGTGCCGAGCGCCCACACGGTAAGAAGGCCCTGACCAGAGTGTCAACGAGACACCGCCGTCCACGCAGCGGGCGATTGTTACCTTTCAGGTCAGCAGCGGAAAGCGTCTTCCATGGGCCTGAAACTTTCGGAACCGGAACGGATCAGCGGCAGGGCGGCGCGGTGGACTCGCGAACGACCAGCCGCGGCCGGTAGACCAGCTTCTGATGACGGTGACCCGGCCGGGTCTCGTCCAGCAGCAGCTCCGCCGCGACCCGGCCCAGCTCGCGCTTCGGCTGCCACACGGTGGTCAGCGACGGCGCCAGTTGCGCGGCGAACGCCACGTCGTCGTACCCCACCACCGACATCTCCCCCGGCACCACGATCCCCCGCTCCTTCAAGCCGCCGATCACGCCGAGCGCCGCGGTGTCGTTGAGGCAGATGATCGCGGTGGGCGGATCCGCCGCGCCCAGGACGTCCTCCAGCGCCGCCGCGGCGGTCACCGTGATGTCGGGCGACGGCACGCGGACGTCCAGCACGCCCCGGCCGGGGTCGAGGCCGGCCTTCACGAACGCCGTACGCACCCCGGCGTGGCGCTCGACGGTCTGCTGCACCTCGATCGACGCGCTGAGCAGGGCGATCCGCCGATGCCCCAGCGTGATCAGGTGTGCCGCGACCTGCTCACCACCCCACTGGTTGTCCATCGACACCGAGCACAGCCGGCCGTCGGACCTGTGGTCGAGCAGCACCACCGGGACACCGCGCCCGGCCAGGGAGACCAGCGGGTCCAGGTCGGCCTCGACCGGGGTGATGAGCACCCCGCGCACGCGCTGCTTCTCCAGCTCCTGCAGGTAGTGCCGCTCCCGCCCCGGCTGCAGGTCGGTGCTGCAGGTCATGAGCATGCAACCGTCCTGGAGCAGCCGGTCCTCCACCCCGCGGCACACCTCGGTGAAGAACGGGCCGGCGATGTCCAGCGTCACCGCGCCGACCAGCGGGCTGGGCATCCCCCGTAACCGCCTGGCGGCGTTGTCGGGCAGGTAGCCCATGCGTTCCATCGCCGCGTGCACGCGCCGGCGCGTCTCCTCGGCGACGAGCTCGGGACTGTTGAGGACGTTGCTCACCGTCGTCGGCGAGACCCCGGCCTCTCGCGCGACCTGGCGCATGCCGGGGCGGCGTGGCTCGGTCGAGGCGTCCCCACTCACCGCAGCACCATATCCGGCCCGCGGGCGCGAGCACGATGACGTGCCCGCCGCACACGCCTTCAGCCGGGGCCGCGTTCGCGTTCCCGATCGGTCAGGGGAACGCTGCGCATGATCGTCTCTGCGGCGTAACGCACCCATGCGCCGCCGTCCGCGGGGGCCGGGCGGACAAGGGCGTCGAACAGCACGCCGTCGAGCTGGGCCACCAGCATGCGCGCCGCGTCGCCGGCACCGGGCACCCCAGCTGCCCGCATGCCGTCAGCGGCCATGCGGAGGAACACCTCGCTCGCGGCGTCAAGATCGGCCCGGAGCATCGCGTAGGCTGCGGCGTCGAGATAGAGCTCCATCCTCGCCCTGGTCCGCGTCCTGGCCGGGCCCAGCCAGTGCTCCAGCAGGCCGACCAGGGCGGCCGTGGCCCGTTCCCTGTTGTGCCACGCGTGGGGAGGGATCCGGACGATCGTGGCCTCGTCCAGCTCCCGCATGCGGTCCACCACCCCGTCGAGCAGCGCGAGCCGGGTGCGGAAGCAACTGCTCGCGCTCCCTGGCGGCAACGCGGCCCGGGCGTCGACCGCGCGGTGGGTCAGGCCCCGCATGCCCTGCTCGGCGATCACCTCGATGGCCGCATCCGCGGCGCGCTGCCTGCGCGTCCTCACCGGCATCGCTCCACGGTGACCGGCACCCCGTTGAGCACCGCCGTGCCGCTGACCTGGTCGAGGCCGGCAGGGTCGGTGAGGGCGTTGACGCTGGAGCCGGGCAGCCGCCGGGCGACCGACAGCCGGACCCCCGGCAGGGCGTGACCGTACCCGTGCGGCAGGCTCACCGTGCCCGGCATCATGTCCTGGCTGGCGCTCGCCTCCACCGTCACCTCGCCGGCGGCCGAACGCACGCTCACGAGGTCGCCCTCCCCCAGGCCGCGGGCCGCCATGTCGTCGGGATGCATCAGCAGATGGTGACGTGCCCTGCCCTTCACCAGGCGGCCGGAGTTGTGCATCCACGAGTTGTTACCTCGCAACTGCCTGCGGCCGATCAGCAGCAGGCCGCCCAACCCAGGCGGCTCCAGCAGCGGGCCGCCCGGCTCGGGCGGCTCCAGCAGTTCCGCGACCGCTTCCCCGGCCGCCGCGACCAGGGACGGCGGTGCGGCGCGCACGCGCCTGCGCGGTGTCCGCAGCCGTCGGGGCAGGCTGGGCCGCAACTCACCGAAGTCCGCCCCATGAGGGCTGCGCCGCAACCGCTCCAGCGACAGACGGTACGGGCCGGTCCGCAGACCCAGGTCCACGATGCGCTCCGGCGGCATCCTCAACATGAGCGCGGCACGCCAGGGGCGGCACCCGACCGACCGGCCGTACCTGCGTCCCAGCTCGCGGAAGATCTCCCAGTCGTGGCGGGCGCCGGGCGGCTTGGGGAAGACCGCCGGCACGTAGCGGGCGGTGTCGCGGACGGCCAGCATGTGGAAGATCAGATCGTAGTGATCGCGTTCCAGCGGTTCCGTCGGCGGGAGGATCACGTCCGCGTGCCGCGTGGTCTCGTTGACGTAGAAGTCGACGCAGGCCATGAAGTCAAGACCGGCGAGCGCCTCGTCCAGCGCCGGCCCGCCCGGCGTGGACAGCACCGGGTTCCCCGCCACCGTGAGCAGGCCGCGTACCTGACCGGGCCCCGGCGTGCGGATCTCCTCCGCGAGCGCGGCCACCGGCAGTTCGCCGCCGAACTCGGGCAGCCCCCGCACCCGGCTGCGCCACCTGCCCTGGTGGCCGGGGTCGATCTGCCGCGTCCTGATCGGATCGACGGCGGGCCTGGTGAGCAGCGTGCCGCCGGGCCGGTCGAGGTTGCCCGTGACGATGTTGAGCAGCTGGATGCCCCACTGGCACAGCGTGCCGAAGCGCTGCGTGGACACGCCCATCCTGCCGTAGCACGCGGCCGCCGGCGCGGTCGCGAACTCCCTCGCCACCCTCCGGACCGTGCCGGGCTCGACCCCGGCGGCGGCCTCGGCCCGCTCGGGCTCGAAGGGCGCCACAACGTCGCGCACCTCGTCGAGGCCGTCGATGTACGCGGCGGGGCGCGCCAGGCCTTCCTCCAGGATGACCCGCACCATGGCCAGGATGAGCGCCGCGTCGGTCCCCGGCCGGACGAAATGGTGCTCGGCGCCCAGCCTGGCGGTCTCGGTCCTCCGCGGATCGAAGAGCACCATCGTGCCGCCCCGCGCCAGCAGTGCCCGGATCCTGCGCCCCATCCCCGGCGCCGTCATCAGGCTGCCGTTGGAGACGGCCGGGTTAGCGCCGAAGACCAGGAAGTACGCGGTGCGATCGACATCGGGGACCGGCAGCAGCCACTGGTTGCCGTAGAGCAGCCGGGCGACCACCTGATGGGGAAGCTGGTCGACCGAGCTCGCGGAGAACCGGTTGCGCGTCCCGAGCAGGTCGGCGAACGCGGGAGCGTGCGTCATCGCGCCGAGGCTGTGCGTCACCGGATTGCCCAGGTAGACCGCGACCGAGTCAGCGCCGTGCCGCCGCCGGAGCCGCGCGAAGCGCTCGGCGACCAGGTCGAACGCCTCCTCCCACGAGATGTCCCGCCAGCCGTCCTCGGTGCGCCGGACGGGCGAGCGCAGCCTGTCGGGGTCGTCGCGGAGGTCGGCCAGGGCGAGCGCCTTGGGGCAGATGTGCCCGGCCGACAGGGGGTCGTCCTCGTCGCCTCGGATGTCGACGATCCGGTCGGCGGACGTGGTGACGCGCAGACCGCACATCGCCTCGCACAACGTGCACCTGCCGAGCCGGGTGATGGCCTCTGTCATGACACCAGTTGTAGCACCAGCTTGCTACAGGTGTAGCAACCACCCCTGGACCGCTCGCACGGGTACGGGTGGCCGGGCTCGAAGCCGTCAGTACGGCTGGCCGGGCTGGAGGCCCTCGACGGCACCGCGTCGTCGACGTGGATCCTGGACGCGACGCGCTGGGAGCAGCTAGGCGGCCTCCCACACGAAGCCGTCCGGATCGGTGAAGGGCCCGGCGTCGGACGTAGAACCGCTTGCTCGCGGCCACGTCCGTGACGCCCAGCTGCAGCACGATCTCGTCGATCTGCCGGGTGGCCGGGCCGGTGTCCTTCTTCGACGAGGACGCGACCGTCCAGAGTGTCCCGTCCGGCGCCTGCACCACGCCGCCGTAACCCCACAGCGACTTCGCGGCCGGCTGCAACGCCGTGGCGCGGGCGCCGAGGGCGGCGTCGATGAGCGCGTTGACGGTGGCCGGCTGGGACACGATGAGCGACAGCGTGAACCCGCGGAACCCGGTCGCCGGTGCGGCCGGGGACCGCAGCCGCACCTGAATGCCCAGATCGAAGGCTGTGGCGTAGAAGTGATCCGCGGCCGCGGGGTCGGCCACCTCAAAGGTGACGCATTCGATGGAAGCCATGACCGTCACGCTAGGTGCGGCCCTCTGACCCGCGCTTCTCGATTCCTGACCGCTTGTCACGCCGGGACAGGGCTCGTTCCGAACGCGCGCTCATGAGCCTCACGTGGCGGCGAGCAGAGCGTGTGCCTGTTCGCGGGCATGGCCGATGGGGTCGGCGTAGATGTTCAGGCCCTGGGCGACGAGCGCTCCTTCGTGGAGCAGCATGAGCGTCCTGCCCAGGTGACCGGCCCGCTCCGGGATGATGTCCCTGGCGAGGTCGGTGAACAGGGTGAGCATCCACTGCTTCTGCCCCGTGATGATCGGGTAGGCCGGATGGGCCGGATCGCTGATCTCGGCATGGGCGTTGACCATGCTGCACCCCTTGTGGCTGTGCTGCGCGGCCCACTCACGTGAGGCGTCGAAGACGGCCAGGACGCGCGCCGCCGGCGCCGCCGGCGCGGCGTCCAGGTGGCCGGCGAGGAAGGCCCGCCAGCGTTCGTCGCGATCCGCGAGGTACTCCACGACGATCTGTTCCTTGCAGCCGAACCGGTCGTAGAGGGTCTTCTTCGTCACCCCGGCCTCGGCGGCGATCAGATCCACCCCGACGGCATGGATGCCGCGCTCGTAGAACAGCCTCGCGGCGGCCTCCAGGACGCGCCGCGCGGCGGGCGTCATCGTGATGCGTTGGAGCCTGTCCTCGCTGCCCATGGCACTGATTATACCGATCTGTATAGTGAAGGGGTAGGTATACAGATCGGTATAGTTAAGGACGCCGTCGTGAATCTCCTGCTCTCGATCGCCTTCGTGCTCTGCTGGAGCTCCGGCTTCATCGGCGCCAAGCTCGGCGTGGGCACCGCCTCCGCGGTCACGATCCTGATGTGGCGCTTCCTGCCCCTGGCCGTCGTCCTGATGGTCGTCGCCGCCCTCTCACGAACGTCGTGGAGAGGCCTCACGGTGCGGGACGTCGCCCGGCAGGCCATGATCGGCGTGCTCTCGCAGAGCGGCTACCTGCTCACCGTCTACTATGCGATCGAGCTCGGGGTCTCCAGCGGCACCACGGCTCTGATCGACGGCGTCCAGCCGCTCGTCGCCGGAGCACTCGCCGGACCGTTGCTGCATCAACACGTCGCGCGCAAGCAGTGGCTCGGCCTGTTCCTGGGAGTGGGCGGCGTCACCATGGTCACCCTGGCCGATGCCGCGTCCGGCGCCGGCGCGGCCTGGTGGGCCTATCTCATCCCGCTCCTCGGCATGTTCTCGCTGGTGGCGGCCACGCTGCTGCATGGCCGCTCCCGTACGCAGATCGCCCCCGCGGTGTCGATGACCGTTCACTGCGCCACCAGCGCGGTCATCTTCACCGCGCTGGCCGTGAGCGCGGGAGCCGCACGGCCGCCCGCCGAGCCCTCGTTCTGGATCGCGATCACGTGGCTGGTGACCTTGTCCACCTTCGGCGGGTACGGACTGTACTGGCTCATCCTGAGGCGCTCCGGAGTCACCAAGGTCAACACGCTCATGTTCCTCATGGCCCCGGTCACGGCAGTGTGGGGAGCCCTCATGTTCCGTGAGCCCTTCCACGTGCAGACCGCTCTCGGACTGGCCGTCTGCCTGGCCGCTGTCGTCATCGTCTATCGCGGCGATGTCTCGCCCGCCCGCGTGCGCTCGCTCGAGTCGAGCAGGTCATGAATCGGCGGGGTGCGCGCCCAGGACCACTCATGGATCCGGTACGGTCACCGGCCGTCAGCGCGCCCGGCCGTCCCCATCCGCGGTGTTCGGTGCGGCGCGCCCCGCGGTGGGGTCGCCGGCCGGCCGCGAGAGCCACGGCCAGCAGCAGCTCGGCGAGGTCGCCGCCGTAGTACATGATCTCGGCCGCGCCGCGCCGTTGCTCCGCCGGCACCGGCACGTGGACCGCCGCGTGCAGCCGCGCGCGCCCGCGAGCACCAGGTATCCGGCGGCCACCAGCAGGACGACCACCGGCAGGCACGGTGCCGCGTGCGCGTGGCCGTCATGGTCCATCACGGCACCGGCTCGTCACCGTGGCACAGGTCGAGCGCTCCGCCGGTACGTTGCAGCAGCCAGCCGGCGAGCACGAGGAACGCGCCGAGGATGAGGAAGCCCAGATCCCACCAGAGCTGGTACGGGCCCGTGCGCACATGGTGGATGCCCAGCAGGTGGTGGTCGATCAGACCCTCCACCAGGTTGAACAGGCCCCAGCCGACGAGGATCCACCCCCACAGCACCCGCGAGCGCCACACCCGCCCGCGGGAGCCGGTGACGCGGGAGTAGAGCAGGCCGAGCCCGACCAGCACCGCCAGCCAGGTGACGGTGTGGAACAGCCCGTCCCACAGCGTGTTCATCCGCAGGCCCGGCACGGTGTCGATCGGGTAGTGGCGCACGCCGGCGCGGTCGGTGTCGGTGCTGCTCAGCATGTGGTGCCACTGCAGGAGCTGGTGCAGCAGGATGCCGTCCACGAACC
>NZ_SMKO01000189.1 GCF_004348685.1 Nonomuraea deserti
TTCAACAAGGCGTGGGACGGCCAGGTCGCCGGCGCCTGGCGGGGGCACGGGATCGAGAAGGTGTACACGTTCACCTGCTGGGCGGGCAAGTTCGACAACTGCGGCAAGAAGTACCGCATCTACTGAGCGCGGTGATCTGTGCCGTCGTACGGAAGTGCAGAGCCGTGTCGTATCGCACGCTCAGCCGATCGTCTTGGAGATGAGGGGCCGTCGGTGACGGCCCGAACAGATCCACTCATCTCCAAGGAGCGCCTCATGCGTCCCACGCTGAACACCATCGACATCGTCGTGTCCGACCTGGAGGCCTCGATCGCGTTCTACGCCCGGCTGGGGCTGGAGTTCAAGATCGATGAGCACTCGGCCGAGCACGCCGGCTGCGACCTGCCGAACGGGCTGCACCTGATGCTGGACACCGAGGGCTTCCGCACCCCGTTCCTGCCGGGCTGGAGCGCGCCGACCGGCGGGCCGCGCACCCTGCTGTGCTTCGAGTTCGACACCCCGGCCGGGGTGGACGCCAAGTACGCCGAGCTGGTCGAAGCGGGCTGTCGCGGGATCGCCGAGCCGTTCGACGCGTTCTGGGGCATGCGCTATGCCACGGTGGCCGACCCGGACGGGTGCGGCGTGGATCTTTACGCCGCGCTCCCGGCAAGCTGACCTGCTCACCAGGTGACCGGCAGCGATACCAGCCCACCGGTCAGCACGTGCGGGTCGAAGGTCAGCTCCTCCACCGGGCAGCCCATCCGCAACGCGGGGAAGCGGGCGGCGAGCTGGGAGAAGACCGCCCGCAGCTCGATCCGGGCCAATGGCGCGCCGATGCAGTAGCGGGCGCCGTGGCCGAAGGTCAGGTGCGGCGCGGCCGGCCGGTCGAGGTCGAACCGGTCCGGGTCGGCGAACACCGAGGCGTCGTGGTTCGCCGCCCCCGTGTCCAGCAGGACCAGGTCGCCCTCCCGTACGCGCACGCCGGCGATGTCCAGGTCGGTGCGGGCGGATCGGGGGATGCCGCCGCCGCCCGGGCCGGGGGCGCGCAGGATCTCTTCCACCGCGGCGTCGATCCGCGTGGGGTCGGCCACCAGCGCCTGCCACTGGCCGGGGGTGGCCAGCAGCCACAGCGCGCCCAGGCCGATCGCGGTGACCGTGGTCTCGTGGCCGGCGAACAGCAGGAACATGCCCATCGCGGCGGCCTCGTCGTCGCTGACCCCCTCGGTGGGCGGACGGCTGGCCGTGGCCACCGGAGCCGACGACTTCGACGATGGGTCCATCCCCGCGCTGCTGCGCGCCGCCGCCGCCGACCCCGACGGGGTCCGGCTGCTGTTTCGCTACGCGGCCCGCGAGCCGGACTTCCGTGAGCTGATCGACTCCATCGCCGCCGCGTCCCGCGAGGTCGCCCACCGCAACCTCGCCCGCGTCATCCCCGCGGGCCCGTGGCTGGACTGGGCCGCGAACCTGATCCCCGCCGTCACCCTCGAGGCCGTCATCGCCTGGCTGGACGCCGGCCAGCCCGATCCCGACCAGGCCGCCGAGCGCATCAGCGAGGCCGTGCACGGCGTCATGGCCGCCGCTCGAACCATCTGACTCCGGGGACGCAGGGGGAACGATCAACCGCACACGATCGGCGCCGATTTTGAGAGCTCTGCCATCCGCCGTCACGCGATGACACACTTTCGCCATGGCGGATGCCTCGCTTGTGACGACCATCATTTCCGCGGCCGGCGCGATCGTGGGCGCTCTCAGCGCTCTGGGCGGCGTCGCCCTGACCAACCGGGCCACCGCCAGGAAGGAGGAGCGGGAGGCGCAGCGGCGGCGCGAGGAGCAGCAGGCACAGGCGCGCGAGCAGGCTTACGGAGAGCTGCTGGGAGGGGCGCTCAAGCTGAGATTGCAGGTGGAGGTCGCGGCCCACCACCCCTGGGAGGACATGAACGCCCGGCTCGCCGCCATCGAGGCGCAGGCCGCGACCGTGGGTGACCTGGCCTCGCGGGTGGCTGTCCTGTCCCCGGGCGGGATTGCCCGGGCCGCGAGGGATCTGGCGACGGCGGCGTACGGACTGGCGAGCCAGGTGACCCGGCACACCCGGATGCACTACGACGAGGGCGGCCAGTTCCTGGGTGGACAGATCCTGGAGCCGCCCTTATTCGGCCCGATCGAGCAGCGCATCGACGACTTCTGCAACGTGGCGGTGGACGCCGACCCTCTTCAGGAGGGCGACGGGCTGCCGGTCCCCAAGAGCTGAGTCGCCACGACGCGCTGGTGGGGGGGCAGCGCGGGAGCCGTGGCCGCCAAGGAGAGACGGGCGAGGTCGGCCGCTCCGGCGCGGTTGCCGCCGCGCGCCCTGACGCGGGCCACGTACAGGAGCGCCGGCCCGTTCTGGATGCCGGCTCTGAGCGCCGCTTCCGTCTCCTCCTCGGCGTCCCGGGGGTTGCCCGTGCTGACGAGGGCGAGCGCGCGGGCGGCGCGACCCTCTGGGCGCAGATGCCGCCGCACCTGGTTGAGATCGTGCAGGGCCTTCTCGGCCTGGCCCAGGTCGGCCAGCATCTCCCCCCGCGTCCGCAGCGCCTCGGGCGTGCCGGAATCGGTGTTCAGCACGTCGGTGAGTACGGTCACTCCGGCATGACCCTGACCCGCCTGCCACAACGTCCGGCCCAACTCGGTCTGCAGCGCCAGGTCGGTCGGCAGCCGGTCGACCGCGGAGCGCATGGTGTCGACTGCTTCGACGCTCATTCCCTGAGCCAGCAGCGAGTGGGCGATGGCGGCCAGCAGGTTGGCCACGGCAGAGTTGTCCTGCATCGCCTCGTAGGAGGCGGCGGCGGCCCGGTAGTGGGTCACGGCTTGTTGCGGGTCGCCACGGAGGTGCGCGATGTCACCCAACCTCGCCTCGACCTCGGCCAGGAGCCTCAGGTCCTCCTGCCCGGCGAGGGCCGCGCCCGCGCTCCGCTCCGCGGTCGCGAGGTCTCCCCTGAACAGCGCGGACTCCGCCGCGGCCAGATGCCGGCGGGGGGTGGTGCCGCTCACCCGCAGGTCGGCGACGTCCAGTCGGGTGAGCGGCTCGGCGAGGCACTCGTGGTGCAACCGGTAGGAGCCGTCGTCGGCGCGCAGGATGTGACGGTCCTGGAGGGCCAGGAGTATCGCCGGCGGCAGGCCGGCGCGGGTGGCGCTACCCGCGGCGTCGCCTCGGACCGCGGAGGGCGCGAACGCGTGTTGCAGCCACGACGCCACGCGGAGGGTGGAGACGTCGTGCTCCATGGTCACGTCCGCGACGGCTTGGCCGCAGAACTCCCGTAGCGCCGGCCCGATGCCGGGATAAGCGTGCACGTCCTGGAGGGTGATGGCCGTGGTGTCGGCAGGGAGTGAAGTCCACAGCCGCGAGCAGATCGCCTGCAGGAGCACCGGGTCGACCGCGCCGTGCCCGGTGGCTACGGCGGAGGCGATGCGCTCGGCCACGCCATCGGCGTACCACCTCCCGCTACCGAGCACCGGCCGTTCGATGGCCTGCACTGCCTCGTCGAGCGTGAGCGCGCCCAACCGGTACGGCTGCGAGGGACCCAGAGCGACCTCGAGGTCGGGGAGGTGCTCCTCCCGTATGGAGAGGAGAAGTCGCAGGGACGGTAGCTCGCCGGCGACCTCGCGGAGTTGGGCGAGAAAACCGGCGCGGTGCCGGTCGAGGCGCGAGTGTCGTTCGAAGACCTTCTCGACCTGGTCGATCGCGGCGAACAGGGGGCCCGAGCGGCCGTCGGCCCGGCCGTCGCGGCGCAGGAACTCGTAGAGGGACAGCCCGGCCAGGCGGCCTGGGGGCGTCGCCGGCGACCAGGAACAGAGCACGGCGAGCGTGTAGGGGTTGTGCTCCGGCAGCGCGGCGAGCGCGCGGGGAAGCGGTCCGGCGGGCCGCCCTGCCGGCAGGACGTCGGCGGCGCGGAGCGCGGGGTGCGTGACGAGCCTGGCGTGCAGCAGCGAGGTCTTCCCGCAGCCGGGCGGCCCGCTGAGCACCGTCAACGGACGCTGCTGCCAGCGATCGGCGACATCGTCCGCCGCTGCGGAGCGACCGAAGTATTGTCCGGATTCATCCGCATGAAAAGGGCGAACGCCAACATATGGTTGCCGATCGACATATTGGGCCATCACGCTGACAGTCATCGCAGCGATCCCGTCCGAAAAGGGCGTCCTGTAAGCAGGATCGGCTTCGGATGCGAGGTAGCGGCCAGACCCGCTCGCCTGCCACCGGACTGCGGAGACCGCTTCGCGGTGGATTGCCGGCAGACAATAGCGAGAGGGAGGCGCGTCGGCCGATTGCACGATTGCCCTGGAGGAGATGGCGACTGCCTGGAAATGGTGCCGACTCCTCTCAGCGCGAATGCGGTCGCCCCGGTGGAGCCCGGTCCGACGTATGGCGTGAGTTTATGTCGGCGGACGGTGCGCTCGTACCGCGACCCACCGTGACACGCGGTTGTCCAGGCTTGCCCCTCTCACGAGGCCTTATGCCGTGAGCGGCCGGATGACCGTTGCCGTCTGCGCCGGGTGAAGGGGTTGTCATATGCTCTGACCGAATCCGAGGAGCGATCCGCTCTGGCTGAGCGCCCTCTTCACCGCCTCGCCGAACACCGACGGGTCCTCCGCTGAGAGCGCCGCTATGTCGCGGAGTGAGGCTGCGGAGAGGTCGAGCAGGCCGCCGTCGTGCTCGTCGACACCCTCGGGCGAACATTCCTCCTGTCTCGCCAATGGAAACTCCAGACGTCGGGGCAGCTGACCGCATGGCCGTACGCCATGCGAACGCCGCTTGTAAGGCATGCCTGCCACAGCATCGCCCATATCGCGGTCCTTGCCTAGAGGGGTGCGCCCCCGCAAATCTTCTGACCAGGCGGAACTCTCGAACTGGAGATCGTCGAGCCTATCGATTGCGCCCTATGTCCTAGATGATCCATACAAGGGGTATTCGGGCGAGTTTCGCACTCCTCATGGAAATTGCATGGCTACCTGCGCGTCAGTGGGTCGACTAGGAGGCATGCTACGGTGTTGCTACCATCAGTCTGTGACGGGTTCTCGGGCGGTGGCGCGCGGATTGCCAGAGGTATGGGGCGAAAAGATTCCGCCGCGCAATAAGAATTTCACCGGCCGGGATGGGCTACTCGAGCAGCTTCGCGCCGGAATCGCGGCCGACGTGACGGCGGTTGTGCCGCACGCTCTGCACGGTATGGGCGGGGTCGGCAAAACGCAGGTCGCTGTCGAGTACGCCTGGCGTTATCAATCCGAATACGACGTCGTGTGGTGGATATCGGCTGACCAGGCGCTGCTGGTGCCCGCGGCGCTGGCCGCGCTCGCGCCCAGGCTCAACCTGCCCCCCGCCAAGGCGGTCGGCATCGACGACACCGCCGCCGCCGTCCTGCACGCGCTGCGTCGTGGCGACCCGTACGACCGCTGGCTGCTCATCTTCGACAACGCTGATCGGCCGGAAGACATCAACCAGCTCATCCCGCGCGGTCCCGGGCATGTTCTCATCACCTCGCGCAACCAGGAGTGGCGCAGCGTCGTCGAGACCGTCCCCGTCGACGTGTTCACGCAGGGCGAGAGCGTGCAGTTCCTGCACAAACGCGTGTCCAAGACGCTCCGCGAGGTCGACGCGCGGCGGCTCGCCGATGAGCTGGGGCACCTGCCGCTCGCCCTGGAGCAGGCCGGTGCGCTGCAGGCCGAGGCGGGCATGTCGGTGGACGAATACCTCCAGCAGCTCGCCAAGCACATGTCCGACACCCTGCAGATGCCCAAGCCGCTCGACTACCCACGGTCGATGACCGCGGCCTGGCGGCTCTCCGTGAGCCAGCTGGAGCAGCAGCTCTCCGAGGCCGTCGAGCTGATGAGGTGCTGCGCGTTCTTCGGCCCCGAGCCGATCCCCGTCGACGTCTTCCGCTGGGGCGTCGACGAGCAGCTGGCACCGGGTCTGCAGCAGCTCCTCGACAACCCCCTGCTGCGGAGCAAGGCCATCCGGTTGATCGGGCGCTACGCGCTGGCCAAGCTCGACCCGGAGACACGCACCCTTCAGGTGCACCGCCTCATCCAGGCCCTGCTCCGCGCCGACCTGAGCGAGGCCGAACAGAGTCGCTACCGGAAGATCGTCCATGTCCTCCTGGCGAGCCCGGCGCTCGGCGACCCCGACGACGAGGCCAACTGGCTGCGCTACGCCGAGCTCGTCCAGCACATCGTGCCGTCCGACATCGCCACCACGCGCGAACCGAGGGTGCGCGACTTCGCGCTCAACATGGTCCGCTACCTCTACGCGTCGGGCCAGCACCAGACGAGCCGGGCCTTCGTGGAAAGCTTCCTCGGGCAGTGGACCAAAGACTCCGGCCCCGACGACCCCCACGTGATCGACGCCCAGGCACAGCTCGGCAAGGTGCTGCGCGTTCTCGGCGACTACCCCCAGGCCTTCGAGATCGACAGGGCGGCGTTGGATCGCGCGCGCCAGGTCTTCGGGCCCCAGCACGAGAAGTCGCTGTTCCTCTCCCAGGGATTCGGCGGAGACCTGCGGGCCATGGGCGACTTCATCGAGGCCAGAGATCATGACGAGCAGGTCTTGCAGGGGCACGAGGCCACTTACGCCGCTGACCACATCGAACTGCTGCTCGCCAAGAACAACCTGGCGCTCGACTACGCCCTGGTCAGCCACTACCAGCGGGCACGCTCCGTCCATGAGAACGTCTTCACCGTCTCGAGCCGGAAGTCCGACGTCAGCAAGGTGTCCCACCTCCTGTTCTGGGGCAATCTCGCGCGGGTGGTCCGGCTGTGCGGCGATTACGAGGACGCCTGCGACCTCGGTGAGGACGCCTACGCGTTCGGCGTTCAGGAGCTCGATGTCGAACACTGGGTCACGCTCCGCACCGGCAAGGACCTCTCGATCGCGCTGCGCCGCGCCGCCCGCTACGACGAGGCGATCGAGCTGGCCCAGGACGTCTACGAGCGGTACAAACGGCTGCTCGGCCCGGACCACCCCGACACCCTGGCCGCCGCCATGAACCACGCCAACACCCTGCGCACCATCGGCGAGATCAACGAGGCCTTCGAACGGGCCATGGACACGATGAACCGCTACCCGCAGGTCTACGGCGAGGAGCATCCCTACAACCGCGGGTGTGCGGGCAACCTGGCGCTGCTGCACCGGGTGCGTGGAGACGCCGAGAGCGCGCGCAGGCTCAACGAGCAGTGCCTGGCGGCCCTGGACAGCAGGCTCTCCCGCGACCACCACTATTCGCTCGTCATCGCGACCAACCTGGCCAGCGACCTGACGGTGCTCGGCGAGCTGGACGCCGCGCAGAGCCTCGGCGAGGACACGCTCAACCGCTCCCGCAAGCTGCTCGGAGCCATCCACCCGCTGACCCTGGGCTGCTCCGCCAACCTGTCGGTGATCCTGCGACGCATGGGCGCCGAGGAGAGAGCCGAGGAGCTGTCGTCGCGCTCCATCAAGCAGTTCGAGGAAGTGCGCGGTCCGCAGCATCCCGACACTGTGGTCGCGGGCGAGGGACGGCAGCTCGACTTCGACTTCGACCCGCCACCCATCTAGCACTTCACGGCCGCGGCGCCCGGCCCCGACCTCAGAACGCGGGCCGGCCGTGGGCGCGCCGCCAGCGGGCCAGGTGACGTTCGGCTTCCGCACGGGCCCGCGCTTCCGCGCTCGCCGGCACCGGTTCCCCCTGCCAGGCGGTCAGGACGCGGCGCATCTGGGCGACGAACTGCTTGCCGGCGGACGTCAGCAGCCCCGAGGCCATGAGGGCGTCCACGGCGCCGCCGGCGCCCGCCCGCCAGCGGGCGAACTCGCTGTGAGCCAGGACGCCCCTCTCACCCCGCTCGTGGTGGCGCTGGCGTCGCCAGAAGCCGGTGACCCCCATAAAGGCGTACGCGCCGTGCAGCAGCCCGGCGGCAGGCCGGGGATCCTCCCGCCAGGGCGCGTAGAACCTGCGGCCCTGGTCGGCGTCGAGCAGGCGCACGATGTCCGACAGCGCGCCCAGCTTCGCGTGCTGGATCTCATGCGCCAGCGTCGCGGCGAGCGTGAGTCCGTCGGAGGGCGAGGACATGCCCACGGTGCCGAACGTCTCCGAGGCCGTCCCGCTCACCTGCCCCCGTGCCGGACGACGCAGCGGGGTGAGCACCCGATGCGCCACCTGAATCTCCTCCGCCGTCGACGGATGGTGGGCGGTGAGGATGCGCCACGCCTCCTCCAACGCCGAGCGCCAGCACTGGAGCTCGTCCTCGGGCAGCCTGCCGGCCACGTCAGCGGGCATCCGGTAGGGGTCGACATCGTCGAGGACGAGGTCGAGAGCCTGACCGTCCGCGTACGCCGTGAGCCGGCGCAGGCCCCGCCAGCCCGGGACGTCCCTGGAGCGGTCGTCGGGGATCACGACGCGGGCGCCACCGCTGACCACCTCCGCCCCTCCAGCCGTGGACCGCACCGTCGCGGTGCCGTCCGGGACGCGAGCCTCCCCGAGGGACGGCAGGACAAGCGCACCGGTGGAGACCCGTACCTCGATGGACAACCGCGCCCGCGCTCTGATCGCGGCGGCCGCGGTAACGGCGGCCAGATGATCCGGCCAGGCATGTTCCGGATCGCTGTCGAGAGCAAGGAGCGTGGAGCGCAGCCAAGCCCCCACAGCCGGATAACACACGACGGCCTCGACGGCGTCCGGGGCGTTGTCCTGGAGCGCGGCGAGCAGGTCGTAGGCGTCCGCGGTACGGCCCGCCGCGGGATGCCCTGTCGTTCTGGCGCTCTCCACCAGGCCACGTAGGAGGAGCAGATGCTTGCTGCGCTCGACGGCGGCCAGCTGGTGTACCGCCGCGGCACCTCCTCGCCCAGCCGCCAGGGCGGCGAACACGTCGTCGGAGACGTTGTGTCTGCGCAGTTTCATCCAAGCCTTTCGAGCTGCGTACCCAGGTCGGCCGCCACGGCCTTCCTGATGTGCCGGATGAGCTTGAGCAGGTCGGGGCAGTAAACGGAGGGGTTGGCGAAACCGCTCCCCGCGCGATAGCGGTGCGCGAACTGCCCGCCGCCGCACACTGCCTTCACCTTGCACGACCGGCAGCCGGGGGCCAGCGCGGATTCGCCGACTTGGCGGGCGACGGTCTCGGTCAGGAGCAGCACCTCGTCGAAGGCGTTCCTGGTCACGTGGAGCCCCGTGGAGGGCGCTCCGGGCGCGGAGGATCGGACCGTGTCCGACAATTCGATCGTCCCGTCCGCGTCTATGACGAGAACCGTCACAGGGGACAGCCCCAGCGACTCGCTGTTCGACCGGCCGCCGAGCAGGAGATGAATGATCTCGCTGAAGAGCCGAACCTCGGTCTCTTTACGTGGCGCGCCGTACCACCGGTCGAAGACGGCGATCAGCCAGTCGGCGTACGGAGTTTCCGCGGCCCCCGGTATCCGTCCCGGCGGAGGATATGACCAGTTGCCCAGCGGCAGCAGGAAGTCGATTCTGGGTGGTCGGTGCTCGAGTAACGCCTCATAGATCGCCACCGGATCGTCACGGACGTCGATTGTGCAGAGCAGGCCGCTGAACAAGTGCGGAAACGAACCGCGCAGCAGCCCCAGCGACTTCGCCACGGCGTCGTAGCTGCCCCTGCCGTTGGCATATTTCCGATGCCGGTCGTGCGCTTTTCTGTCTCCGTCGAGACTTATCGCCACGGCGATATCGAGCTCGTCGAACATGCGCAGGTATCCGGCGTCGAGGCGGATTCCGTTCGTCTGTATCCGCGCCCCCACTCGCGCACGACCATTGACCGCTGCCCGGGTGGCGGTGACGATGTGGGAGAGCAGCGCGGGCCCGGCCAGCAGCGGCTCGCCACCGTGCAGGATCAGCTCGACGGACTGCAGGCCGTGGCCGCGGACGTGCTCGGCGATCCGCTCACCCGTACGCGTGGCGGTGGCGGCGGACATGCGTATCGGCTGTTCCTGCCAGCTCCGGTCCGCCATTTCATAGACGTAGCAGTACGCGCACGAGAGGTCGCAGCGGCTGTTGACCTTCACCACGAATTCGCGAAACGGGGTGGGCGCCCATCCCTGGGCCGCGAGGACGGCGGGACCCGGGACTTTCGGCCACTCGGTATGGTCATCACGCTGCACCGACCCGAGATTCACCGCCACGCCCTGATCAACTCCCGAGGTGAGCATTCCGGCGCGTCGTTGCGCTATCGCTTGTAGGTGCACAACCACTATGAGCGCGCAAAAGGATCTCGTCAAACAAGGGCATGACGGAGTCCTCGATAAGACTGCGTGCGGCAGCCGGGCGGGTCGCGGTCGCAGGGTTTCCCCGCGGGATGCGGTTTCAGCGCGGGTGATAGTCGAGCGTTCCGAGGGGCCATTGTGTGGACAGCCAAACCGTCACGGCTTCGTACAGGGGCACGTCCAGTTCGGCTCGGTCGGCCCGGACCCAGGAGGACACGTCGGCGTCGTGGTCGTCGCTGCGGGAGGGATAGATGTAGACGCATCCGATCACCTCGTCGCCGGCCGGGTCGAGGACGGTGTAGGTGAATCCGCGGCGCCGGGCGAAGTCGTTCGCGTGGCGTCGCAGGTCGGCGAGGTTGGCCTCCAGGGTCATGCCGTCCACGGGAGGCCATTTTCCGTCCGGGAAGCCCGGGGTCGCGCGGATGTGCTCGATGCTGCTGGTCCAGGCGGCGTGGTCGGCGGCGTTGTGCTGGGGGCCCAAGGGTTCCAGCCGGAACTGCGGGGTGGCCAGGGACAGGGGGACGACGAAGTCGTCGGGGACGAAGGCACGGTCGTTCATGAGGCCGAGGCTATGAGGCTGCGCTCGCCGGTCGCATCCGGATTATCCCGCACTCCTCTGACGAGCCGCGAGAGGAAACTCCGGCACGACGTCGAACCAATGGTCGTGGAGCGGCATCCAACAAGATTCCAGCACGGGAAGGGGCTTGAGTGAGCATCTCGTTGAGCGGCATCGACGTGACCCGCCTGCCCGACGACGTGGTGGCGCTCATCGACGCCCTCCAGCCTGGTGAGAGTCTGGTCCTCACGCGTGACGGCGCGTCGATCGCGACGATCTCCAGCACCATCGACGTGATTCAAGGCGCCATCGTCGATCACGACGCGCCGGACGAGGACGGCGAGGCTGACGAGCAAGCACCCATCGACTACGCGGGCGTGACGGTCGTGGCCACCGCGATGGAGCTGTCGACCGCGGCGAGGGTTGCGCTGTCCACCCAGCTCGGGGCGGACTACGTAGTGCTCGATATGCATGCGGCTCCCGCGACGACCGATGTGCTGCTGGTGCCGCCAGGCAGCCCGCAGCTGATCGCGGCGCTGCGATCGATGTTTCCGAAAGCTCGCGTCGTCGTCACCGAGATCGAGGACCACGAACTCGGAGTGCAGTATCACGGCCCGGTCCGACGACTACTCGACGCCGGCGCTGACGCGTACCTACCTCCGGCGACGCTCCCGCACCTGGCCAGGCAGCTCGACTACACGCTGAACCAAGGGCGCGAGCTCGCCGGCGGGGCCGCGACGCCGCCGCAGATCGCACCGGCCGCGGAGCCGGCGGAGCCAGACGGTCCTGAGGCAGGCTGACCTCGGCACACCGACCTCCCGCGAGAATCCCGGCCGGGGGGACCGGCGTCACGGGCTTTCCGGTGTCACGGGTCTCGTGTCACAGGTGCCGTTTCAACCAGTCCCAGGTCACCTGGTCGCGCTCCTTGACCGGCGGGCAGTGTCCATGGCCCCCGGTGATCTTGACCTCGCCGTCGGCAAATGAGGCGGAGAGTCGCTTGATGTCGCCGACCGGCGCGAAGGGGTCGTCCGCCGTGGCCACCACCAGGATCGGGGTGTCGGTTCGCTTCCTGCCCACGTAGCCCTGGTTGACCAGCGACGTCTTTTGACGAGATGCGCCAGTCGTTCGGTGTTCCCAGCCGGGACGTCGAGGCGAGCAGCCAGCGCCGCCCGCGGCTGCGGCGGGAGGATGTCGATGAACTCGGGGCCGGCGTCGAGGGCCTGGTGCACCGGGCCGCACACGGACACCACTGCCTTGACCCGCTCGTCGGTGAATGCGAGACGTCCCGCGTTGTCGGACGAGACCATGGCGATACCGGCGGGAGCGAGGTGCTTCTCGAACAGCGGCCGGTTCTGGGTCTTGGCGACGTCGATGCCGCCCGTGGAGAGCACGACGGGAAACGGGCCGTCGCCCTTGGGGAGATGGAGGAACGCCTCGAACGTTCCCCCTTCCAAGGGCACCCGCAGCCGCTCGAAACCCGAGTCCCCGAGACGGGCCGCCTTTTCGTATGCGGCCTTCGCCATCGTGTACGCGTCCTCCTCCTGCGCCGACTCCCGGTGCTGGGGGTAGGCGGCCACCGTGAAGTAGATCGATGCCGCGCGATACTGGTCCCGCGCGTCACGGGGATCGCCGTTGGTTCGGGCGGCGTCGGCCTTGCCCAGCGCCTCCTTCGCAACGGTGGTCCACTTTGTGATCCAGTTGCCGGGACCGGGCTCGATCACGGTGTCGGACCACTGCGCGTTCTCCCGCTTGCCCGTCGCCTCCTGGATGCGCCGCAGCACCGCCCGCATCACGGCGGTGTCGCCGCCATTCGCAGCCCAGTCCTCCAGTGGGATCTCGCGGAACCACTTCTCCTCGTCGATCTCGACCGGTTCGACGGTGGCAGCCGACTTGGAGGCGCTGGTCGAGGGGTCCGTTCCGCCTTCTCCGGCAGGCGTCCCGGTCGCCCCGCACCCCGCGACGGCCAACGTCACCACAGCCACCGAGGCTGCCATCGCTGACAGCCGTACCTGATGTCGCATGTCTTCTCCTCGCAACCGCCGGGCCTGACGTTCCCACTCCTCTGTGCTCGTGCTGCACTCAAGCGCGGTCACATGTGGCTCGTGCGGTTGCCTGGATGAAGCCTTCATGAAGCCGGGAGACAAGGGGCGCTGGCCGGGGCGTCAGCGCATGGTCTGCCGGAAGTACTCCTCGGCGCCGATCGGCTGGATGCCGGGGTAGCGGTGGTTGTCGAGCGGGTCGAGCTTTCCCTTCCCGGTGACCATGGCCCAGTTGTACTGCAGAAGGAGGTACTCGAACGCGTCGGTGGCCACCGCCTTGCGGCATTCGATCTCGGCGCGGAGGTCGTCGGTCGTGCCGAGCTGCCGCGCCTCGAGCCGCCGCCCCGAGCCGCGCTCCATGG
The DNA here is from genome assembly GCF_004348685.1 of Nonomuraea deserti. Classification (GTDB taxonomy): domain Bacteria; phylum Actinomycetota; class Actinomycetes; order Streptosporangiales; family Streptosporangiaceae; genus Nonomuraea; species Nonomuraea deserti. The sequence continues at coordinate 13,147 of NZ_SMKO01000189.1, forward strand.
CCCGGCGCAGTTCCTTCAGCGTCAGAACGTCTCCGGCCACGCGCACGGTGCGGCCGGCGGCCGAGGGGTCGAGGGCCACTTCGGCGGTCCACTCGGCGGTGTCGGAGTACGTGGAGAAGTCGACGGGCTGATCGCCGTCACCCCAGTAGTTGAAGGTGCCGGACTCCCAGTCGACCCAGTTGTAGAAGGGCATGTTCAGGACCTCGAGAAAGGCGCCGATGAGGACCGAGGTGGGCGCCACGGTGCTGGAGCGGTAGGACTCGGCGGCCCTCTTGCGGAGGTCGGCGAAGTCGTTGTCGCCGTAGTCGAGCCGGTCTATACCGAGGGAGAAGTCCGAGGGGATCCAGCGCGGAACCCCGGCCTGCTCGGCGGCACGCAGCAGGTTGACCTGGCCGTCGATGATGACCTCCGCGCCTCCCTGGACGGCGGAGACGACGACGTCCACTCCCTGGAGGGCACGGGTGAGGCGGTCGGCGGGATCGCGGATGTCTCCTTCCACGATCTCGATGGCCGGGTCGTCGAATGCCTGGCGGCCCTCGGTGTTGCCGGGCCTGACGAGAGCGCGGACCCGCACGTCCCGCCGTCGCAGGCTGTCGACTATCAGGCGGCCCAGGCGGCCGGTGGCGCCGGCCACGAACACGGTGGACATGGATGCTCCTTGTCGCGGAGTAGGGGTGGGTTGGGAACGGGGCTCCGGATTCGGCAGCCCGGCTGGGATCACCTGCGGGTCGTCGCGCGGGCTCTGAGAAGGTCTGCGACGTCGGCGAGCCCGACCTCGACGCGTCCGTAGACGCGGGGGTTGAGCAGTGTCGTACCGTCGAAGTCCCCGGCGGATGCGAAGAACGCGACCGGGATCGTCAACGCCTGGAAGAAGGCGAACAGCGGCCGCATGGCGTGCTCCAGGACGAGCGCGTGGTGGTCGCCTCCGCCCGTCGCGGCGAGGAGGACGGGCTTGTTCGCGAGCGCGTACTGGTCGACGAGGTCGAAGAAGTGCTTGAACATGCCGGGGTACGTACCGCGGAACACGGGTGCGGCGGCGATGAGGAGATCGGCGTCCTCGGCGAGCCGGAGTGAGTCCTCGACCTCGATCGGGACGTCGTCACGCTCGATCGCTCCGGTGAACCCCGCGCCCAGGCGGTACACGTCGACCCGGGACACCTCGATCGGCATCATGCCCTTCAGGGTGTCGAGGACGACGTCGACCAGTCCCATGGTCTTGGACGGCTCGCTGGGGCTGCCGTTGACGACGACCACGCGCAGGGCGGGGCCCCGCGTGGACGTGCCCGGATCCGCGTGGCCTGCTTGCGGGACGACGGTCATGCCACGCTCCTCCCACGCAGTGCGACCTCGCGGCGCACGACGGGTGCCACCTCGGTGCCGAGCAGCTCGATCGCTTCGAGGTGCTCCTTCTGCGGCATGCCGCCGAAGCCGGTCTGGATGATGACCCGGTTGACGCCGTACAGCTCGTGGTAGGCGAGCAGCTTGTCGATGATCTCCTGCGGGCTGCCGACCAGCAGTCCGGCCGAAGGCGACGCCTGCGCGTCGAACGCGGCCCGGGGGAGCCGGAGGCCGACGCCGCGCTGGTGGTTGTTCTCCATCATGCCTCTGGCGAAGTAGGGGTACATGGTGTCCCGCGCGCCCTGGCTGGTCCGCCCGACGAACCCGTGCGAGTTCATGCTGATCGGCAGCGCGTCCGCGTTGTGCCCGGCCTTCGCCGCGGCCGCTCGGTAGAGCTGGACCGTCTCCTCGTGGAAGGTCATCGGCCCGAGCAGCAGGGCCAGCGCCATGGGCAGGCCGAGGTGGCCGGTGCTGATGGCCGACGCGGGCGACCCGCCTACCCCGACCCAGATCGGGATGGTGCCGCCGTCGGCGCGGGGTGCGATATCGGCGTCGACCAGGGGTGCGCGGAAGCGGCCTGACCAGGTGAGCGGGTTACGGTCGCGGATCTTGAGCAGCAGGTCGAGCTTCTCGCGGAACAGCTCCGCGTAGTCCTTCAGCTCGTACCCGAACAGCGGGAAGGACTCGGTGTAGGAGCCGCGACCGGCGATGATCTCGGCGCGGCCGGCGGACAGCAGGTCGATCGTGGCGAACTGCTCCCAGACGCGTACGGGGTCCTCCGAGCTGAGCACGGTGACCGAGCTCGTCAGCCTGATGTTCCCGGTCTTCTCCGCGGCGGCGGCCAGCAGGATGGCCGGCGCTGATCCGACGAAGTCGCCGCGGTGGTGCTCGCCGACGCCGAAGACGTCCAGGCCCGCCTGGTCGGCGACCTGCGCCTGCTCGATCGTCTCGCGGACGCGCTGCCGCGGGGACGGCAGGGCTCCGGTGGCCGGGTCCTCCGTGAGCTCCCCGAACGTCATGATGCCGATCTCGAATGGCATGTCGTTTCCTTCCTCCGGCCGGTGGCGCCGCTCGCCTCCAGCCGCTGATCCGTACCGATTAACCTGCCTGCGCAAGCAAATATTCCCGGCGTGCAGACTGCCTGCGCCACGTGTTTCGCCCGGTACGGGCCGGCCGCGCGATGAGCGCGTGACCTGCGACGTACCCGCCGAGCGGGTGGCCCGCGCGACGCTCACTCGGCCCGTGCTCGCCGCGGAGGGCGACGCTCGCTCCGCTGGACGTGAGCGTGGCCGAACACAGCGTGCTGTCCCTGCTGGGCGAGGCCGGCCGCGCCGACCGGCTCGGGCGACGCCGCCTGATCGAGCGCCGGCGCCCGGCTGACGGCGGCCGCGGGCACCGGTACGTCCGCCCGCTGAGATCGCCGCGCGTCAGGTGCCGTTCTGGCGTGGCCGGGCGCGTACGTGAGCGCGTTCCCCTTGGGGCCCGAACAGGATGAGCAGCTCGACCGGTGTGGGCCCGGCGTTGCCCATCCAGTGCGGGACACGCGTGTCGAACTCGGCCACCTCGCCGGGCGCCAGGGTCAGGTCCTGGTCGCCGAGTACGAGCCGCAGCCGGCCGTTGAGCACGTAGAGCCACTCGTAGCCCTCGTGGCGCTGCGGGTCGGGCTCGGCGGGGCCCGTCGCCCCGGGAATGATCAGCTTGTACGCCTGGGTGCCGCCCGCCCGCTGGGTCAGCCGGATGTAGGTCATGCCGTCGCGCCGGATCGGCCGCAGGTGGACGCGGGGGTCGCCGGTCTGCGGCGCCCCGATCAGCTCCTCCAGCGGCATGCCGTGGGCCCTGGCCAGCGGGAGGAGCAGCTCGAGGTTCGGCCGCCGGTGGCCGCTCTCCAGGCGCGACAGGGTGCTCTGCGAGATGCCGGTCTCCGCGGCCAGGCCGGCCAGGGTGAGGCCGCGATGGCGGCGCAACCGCCGGAGCCGCGGGCCCATGCCCGTCAGCGCGGCGTCCAAATCGTCGTCCACAGCGGCCGTCCATGCTGAATTGGCAACGAGGAGCGCGAGCACCGGACGCGATCCGAAGTCCGGCCATGGCATCAACCGTCCACGTATACGCCCGCATTCCCCGGAGGGCGTCTCTTGCCGGGTCGGCAACTTTTCGTGTGTCCGCGACCGGGGGTGACGCAGACTCCCAGCCGTGCGACGCCGACCAGGCGCCGAACACAGCCGGGCGCCGACCAGGCCCCGGCCGCGGTCAGAGTCGGCCACAGTCAGAAAGGACGCTCACGGTGAGCACCCAACCCCTCCAGAGCTCCGGGCACGATCCGGGCCACGACCGCGTCATCCCGCTGAGCCGACGGCCGGCGGCGGGCGGCGGCCAGGCATCCTCCGCACAGCGGCTGCGCTACCCGGCGGTCATCGTGCTCTGCCTGACCCAGCTCATCCTGGTGATCGACAACAGCGTGGTGAACGTCGCTCTGCCGCAGATCCGCCACGCGCTCGGCTTCTCCGCCACCGGCCTGTCCTGGGTGGTCACCTCCTACGCCCTGGTCTTCGGCGGCCTGGTGCTGCTCAGCGGCAAGGTCGGGTCCATCATCGGCCCGCGCCGCGCCCTGCTGATCGGCGTGTCGGTCTTCACCGTCGCCTCGGCGCTGGGCGGTGCGGCCACGACGCCGGCGATGCTCATCGCCGCCCGCGTCCTGCAAGGTGTGGGAGCGGCGCTCGCCGCGCCGAGCACCCTGGTGCTGCTGATGTCGATCACCAGGCCCGGTCCGCAGCGCGCCCGGGCGATGAGCGTGTTCGTGTTGTCCATCGGCATCGGCGCCGGGCTCGGCCTGGTGCTCGGCGGGCTGCTGACCACGTCCCTGGGCTGGGAATGGGTGATGTTCGTCAACATCCCCATCGGCCTGGTCGTCCTCGTGGGGGTACGCCTGCTGGTGCCGGAGGCGACCCGCGCGCCGGCCCGTCTCGACGTCGGCGGGGCGGTCGCGTCCACGATCGGCATGACGGCCCTGGTCTACGGCCTCATCAACGCCGGGTCGCACGGGTGGACCGGCCCGCCGGTCCTGGTCTCGTTCGCGCTGGCGATCGCCGGGCTGCTCGCCCTGGTCCTCATCGAACGCCGCCACGCCGCCCCGGTCGTGCCGCTGGGGTTCTTCACACGGATGCGCAGCGCGGCCCCGCTGCTTGCCATGATGCTGATCCCGGCGGGCCAGGCCGGTTTCCTCTACTCCGCCGCGCTGTTCACCCAGAACGCGCTGGGCTTCACCCCGCTGCAGACGGGGTTGTCCGTCCTGCCCTTCAGTGCCGCGCTGCTCGTCACTAACCTGTTGACCGGCCGCCTGGTGCCGCGGCACGGGGAGCGGGTCATCGGCTCTCTCGGGATGTCCGCCCTGCTCGCGGGGTTGGTGTGGATGTCGCGCGTCGACGCCGCCGACACCTTCGCCGGCGGCCTGCTCGGGCCGTTCGTCCTGCTCGGCCTCGGCGCGGGGCTGACCGTCGCGCCGCTCACCGCCGTCATCATGCACCAGGCGCCGCCCGACCTCCTCGGCGCCGCTTCCAGCCTCAACCAGGCCATGCAGCAGCTCGGCGGCGCGCTCGGCCTGGCCGTGATGACCACCGTCTACGGCGCCGCCGCGGCCGGAGCCGGCGAAGCGGGGGCGATCGCGACCGCCCTCACCGCCGGGGTCGTCTTCCCCCTGCTCGCCCTGACCCTCTTCGCCACCTGGGCCCGCCCCACCACGCGCTGACCACAACGACACAAGAAAACGACACAAGAAGCCGGAGGAACCACCATGAGCGACGCACCCGTTTCCACCGACCCACAGGAGTTCACACGCGCCTGGAAGGAGTGGAGGGCCGGCTGGGAGCAATGGCTCACCCAGCCCCTGGGCTGGCTGGCCGCCACCTCGCACGAATGGCTCGACGACACGCCCCAGCAGTATCCCGGGCTGCCCGGCCGGTGGTGGCAGCACGGGGACGACCTCCACATCGACCCCCGAGGCACTCCGATGACCTTCGACGGCGAGACCTTCACCACCGAACGCCGGTTCGCCCTCGCCGACGCCCCGGACGACCTCCGCGTCACCGTGGGGGACCTGGAGGTGGGCATCACCTACCGCGGCACGTACCTGATCGTGACCTACGATCCGAGCTCACCGGCCCGGCACGACTTCGGCGGTGTGCCTGCCTACGAACCCAGCCCGGCATGGGTGCTCCCCGGCCGGCTCGAACGGCTGGACGCGCCGGCGTCCATCACGCTCGACTCCGTGGGCTGGGACGCCCACACCCACGAGACGCCCGGCCAGGTGCACTTCTCGTACGCGGGTCGCGAGCACACCCTCCAGGTGCTCAACTCACACGGGATGCTGCTCACCGTCTTCACCGACGCCACCGGCGGCGTCACCACCTACGGGGCCGGCCGCTCCCTGAACCTCTCCGAACCGGACGCCGACGGCAACGTGACGCTCGACTTCAACCGCGCCGTCAACCTGCCGTGCGCGTTCAGCGAGCACTTCCCCATCTGCCCGCTACCGCCCTCGACCAACCGGCTGCCCTTCGCGATCGAGGCCGGAGAGAAGACACCCCACTGACGCGGACGAGCCCGGCGCCACTTCACCTGACCTCGCCTTCCTGGCTCCGTCCACGCTCCGCCCGCGAGGCCACGCGTGGACTCGACCCGTGAGCTCGTCACGTCGGTGATGGCGAACGGCGGGCGGCCGGGCCATCCGGCACGCCAGGTCGGCGGTGGCGCCGGCGGCCTGCCCGGTCAGTCCGGAGACGGCGCGGGACGGTGGGCGCGGAAGAACTCGATGACGTCGTGGGCCAGCAGGTCGGGTTCTTCGTGGGCGGCGAAGTGCCCGCCGCGGGGCATGTGCGTGTAGCGCGTGATGGTGTAGGTGCGCTCCGCCCAGCTCCGTGGCGGCCGGCTCAGGTCGGCGGGGAACAGGGCGACGGCTGTGGGCACCTCCACCCGCTCCACCCGTCGGGTCAGGCCGTGGGCGTACTCGTAGTAGGGCCTGAAGGAGGTCGAGATCGTGCCGGTGAACCAGTAAAGGGAGGCCTGGGTGAGGATGAAGTCGTCGCTGAAGCGCGAGGAAAGGTCGCCTCCGCAGTCGCTCCACGCACGGTACTTCTCGACGATCCAGGCGAGCAGGCCGGCGGGCGAGTCGGCCAGGCCGTGGGCCAGGGTGAGGGGACGGGTGCTCTGCTGGTGCTGGTACCCGCCTTCCTGCGATTGCCAGGCCGCCACGGAGGCGAGGTGGTCCCGCTCCTGCGGGGTGAGGCTGTCGGGGTCGTAGCCGGCCGGTGCCGCCACGGCCAGCAGGTGGATGCCGACCAGCGCCTCGGGGTGGGCCTCTGCGAGTCGTGAGGTGACGCCGGCGCCCAGGTCCCCGCCGTGCGCCGCGTACCGCTCGAAGCCGAGTTCGTTGCGCATCAGCCGGTGCCAGAGGTCGTGCGTCTGCTCCGCGTCCGTGAGCGCGGGGCGCTGCGGCGAGAACGCGAACCCGGGCAGTGAGGGGACGATCACGGTGAAGGCGTCCTCGGCCGCTCCTCCGTACCGGGAGGGGGTGGCCAGCCGGTCGGCGAGGGGGACCAGTTCGAGGAAGGAGCTGGGCCAGCCGTGCGTGAGGATGATCGGCAGCGCGTCCGGGTGCTCGCCGTCGAAGCGCAGGTAGTGCACCGGTGTTCCGTCGAGATCCGCGAGATGTGACGGGAGGGCGTTGATGGCGGCTTCGTGGGCTCGCCAGTCGTAGCCGGAGGCCCAGTACGCGACGAGGCGGCGGAGTTCCACGGTGTCCGTGCCGGCCTCCCAGCGGTCCACGGGCCAGGGCCGGGGCCATCGCGTGGCCTTCAGCCGAGCGCGCAGCTCGTTCAGTTCCGCGTCACTGACCGTGATCATGGGTGTGTTGCTCGGCACGGAGTTCTCCTCTGGTGTGCCCAGACGTCACTCGTCCTGACGCTACGCCTGTCGGCTCATGCGGGCTTGGGGTCGCCCGCAGCTCATCGGTCAGGCCGGTCGCGCGGTGGCGGGTCGGTGTGTCCGGATCTCGACGGCGTGCGGCACCGGTGGTCGGGCGTTCAACCACCGGCCTTCGACACGGCGAACGCGAGCAGGAAGCCGGCCAGGGTGATGAGACCGGTCATCAGGTGCGAGGACTCGAACGCCTCGGGGATCATGGTGTCGGCGATCATGGTGAGGATCGCTCCGCCGGCCAGCGCGATGATGCCCGCCAGCACGGCGGCGGGCGCCTGCCCCAGGAGCGCGTACCCGGCCAGCGACGACAGGCCGCTGACCCCGGCGATCCCGATCCACAACCCGAACACGTACGTCCTGGATCGCCCGGCCCGGCGCATGCCGGCCGCGCTCGACAGGCCCTCGGGCACGTTGCTGATGAACACCGCCGCCACGGTCACCATGCTCACCGCACCCCCGCCGAGCAGGCTCGCGCCGATGACCAGCGACTCCGGCACGCCGTCGAGCACCGCGCCCAGCGCGATCGCCGACCCCGACCCCTCCTGCTGCGACGGATGCCGGTCACCGGAGCGCTTGCGATGCCTGGCTCCACGCCGGGCCAGCAGGACGTTGCAGACGGTGTAGAGGACCGCGCCGGCCACGGCCCCCACCACTGCGGGCGCCAGCCCTGCGCGGCGGTGCGCTTCGTCGATCAGCTCGTACGACACCGCGGACATCAGCACCCCGGCGCCGAACGCCATCACCGACGCGATCAGCCGTTGCGGCATCCGAACCGTGTACCCGGCCAGCGCTCCGAGCACGAGCGCGAACCCGGCCAGCAGCCCCCACC
>NZ_SMKO01000018.1 GCF_004348685.1 Nonomuraea deserti
GGTCGCGGGGGCGGGCCTCGACGTGTACGCCAAGGAGCCGTGCACCGACAGCCCGCTGTTCGAGCTCGACCAGGTCGTGGCCACGCCGCACCTGGGCGCCTCCACGCACGAGGCCCAGGAGAAGGCCGGCACCCAGGTCGCGCGGAGCGTGAAGCTGGCGCTGGCGGGCGAGTTCGTGCCCGACGCCGTCAACGTCCAGGGCGGCGTGGTGGCCGAGGACGTCAAGCCGGGCCTGCCGCTGGCCGAGAAGCTGGGCCGGGTGTTCACCGCGCTGGCCGGCGAGGTCGCCACCAAGCTCGACATCGAGGTGCGCGGCGAGATCGCCGCGCAGGACGTGCGGGTCATCGAGCTGGCCGCGCTGAAGGGCATATTCGCCGACGTGATCGAGGAGCAGGTCACGTACGTCAACGCGCCGCTGCTGGCCAAGGACCGCGGCATGAACGTCGAGCTGGTGACCAGCTCGGAGAGCCCCGACTGGCGCAACGTGGTGACCGTGCGGGGTGTGCTGGCCGATGGCCGCCACGTCTCGGTGTCGGGCACGCTCTCCGGCCCTCGCCAGATCACGAAGATCGTCGAGGTCAACGGCTACGAGATGGAGATCGAGCCGACGGCCCACCTGTCCTTCTTCACCTACACCGACCGTCCCGGCATCGTGGGCGTGGTCGGCCGCCTCCTCGGCGAGCACGGCATCAACATCGCCTCGATGCAGGTGGCCAGGTCGGTCAAGGGGGGCAAGGCGCTCATCGCGCTGACCGTCGACACCGCGATCCCGGCCGACGTGGTCGACCAGATCGTGGCCGAGATCGGCGCCGAGAGCGGCCGCTCGGTCGACCTGGAGGACTGACCCTCCCCGGTCCGTACGAGGCCGCCGTCCCGCCTGGGGCGGCGGCCTTTCGCGTCTCAGCATGCAAGATAGTAGGACGTCCAACGAGACGGCTGAGGTACTGTAGCGGAGATGCGCCAGGTGCTCGTACTTATTACCTGCCGCGGCGGGGCCTGTTAGGGCAGGTCGACGACTCGCCGCGGTGAGTGGCGCTGCGTCGGCCGTTAAGACCCTTCCTCCAGTCCGTGACCCCGGACCACGAGAGCAGACTCGCCCGGATTCGTGACCGGAGTCCGGCTTTCCATCGGAACGCATCCGCGAAATGAGATGAGTCACATGTACGAGATGTATGCCTGGAACCGTGCAGAAGAGCACGACGACGAGGCCGCCGAGGCCGTGCAGACCGCGCTGGACCGCAGGGACAACGGCGGTGCTCCGCAGGGTTCCGGCCACTAGCGCCGGATGTGGCCGGGGCGCGACCCGCGCGTGCCCCTGGCCGCCCGAAACGTCCGAAAGCTGAGATGATGTGTTCGTCAGACGAGACGAGCCGGTAAGGTAACCACCCATGGAGTCGCGTAACATCCGCTTGGCCGTCATCCCGGGTGACGGCATCGGCGCCGAGGTCGTGGCCGAAGGACTCAAGGTCCTGGAGGCCGTGGGCACCAAGATCGAGCCCACCCACTACGACCTGGGGGCAGCCCGCTATCACCGCACCGGCGAGACGCTGCCCGACGCGGTGCTCGAGGAGCTGCGCGGCTACGACGCGATCCTGCTCGGCGCGGTCGGCGACCCCAGCGTGCCGCCCGGCGTCCTCGAGCGCGACCTGCTGCTGCGGCTCCGCTTCGCGTTCGACCACTACGTCAACCTCCGCCCGGTCAAGCTGTTCCCGGGCGTGCCGACCCCGCTGGCCGGCTCGTCGGCCGACGACATCGACATGATCGTCGTCCGGGAGGGCACCGAAGGCCTCTACGCCGGCACCGGCGGCGTCATGCGGCGCGGCACGCCCCACGAGATCGCCACGCAGGAGTCGCTCAACACCGCCCACGGCGTCGAGCGCGTGGTGCGCTACGCGTTCGAGAAGGCGCGGTCACGGCCGCGCAAGAAGCTCACCCTGGTCCACAAGACCAACGTCCTCACCTACGCCGGCGACCTGTGGCAGCGCACGGTCGACCGCGTGGCCGGCGAATACCCCGACGTCGCCACCGACTACACCCACATCGACGCGGCCTCGATGTTCTTCGTGAGCCAGCCCGAGCGGTTCGACGTGGTCGTCACCGACAACCTGTTCGGCGACATCATCACCGACCTCGGCGCGGCCATCGCCGGCGGCATCGGCATGGCGGCCAGCGGCAACATCAACCCCGAGCGCACCGCGCCCAGCATGTTCGAGCCGGTGCACGGCAGCGCACCCGACATCGCCGGGCAGGGCAAGGCCGACCCGACCGCGACCATCCTGTCCGTCGCCATGCTCCTCGACCACCTCGGCCTGCGCGCGGAGGCGGCCAGGGTCGAGCAGGCGGTCGCCGCCGACATCGTCGAGCGGCGTCCCGGCCGCTCCACCCACGAGATCGGTGACGACATCACCGCGCGAGTATCCGGCTAGGACCGCCTAGCCCCGCGAGCGCCTGGCGATCCGACACGGACGCCAGGCGCTTTTTGGTGTGCCAACGGCCTGACCACCCCAACGGCCGCTTGCCATCCCATATAGCGAGACAATAGGAAGTACGGGCTGCCCTTTTCCGGGGCGGCGCTGCTCGACACCGCACCTCAGCGGCCCCCGTTCGTTGATTCGCAGAGAGAAGGACCGCCGTCATGACCATCGCTCAGAAGCTCAGCTTCGACGTGCAGCTATCCGACCACGCTCGCACCGCGGCCGAGCGGGAGCAGGTACTGGCGAACCCCGGTTTCGGGCAGACCTTCACCGACCACATGATCTCGATCGACTACACCGAGGGCGAGGGCTGGCACGACGCCCGGCTCATGCCGTACGGGCCGCTCTCCCTCGACCCGGCCACGTCGGTCTTCCACTACGCCCAGGAGTTGTTCGAGGGGCTCAAGGCCTACCGGCAGACCACGGGCTCGATCGTGACCTTCCGCCCGTACGCGAACGCGGGCCGCTTCAACCGCTCCGCGGCCCGCATGGCCATGCCCGGGCTGCCCGAGGAGACGTTCGTCGAATCGCTGGAGCTTCTCGTGCAGACCGACAGGGAGTGGGTGCCGACGACCGAGGGTCACAGCCTCTACCTGCGGCCCTTCATGATCGCCACGCAGGCTGGGCTCGGCGTCAACTACCCGTCCAAGTCCTACAAGTACATGGTGATCGCCTCTCCCGCGGCCTCCTACTTCACCGGCGGGCTCAAGCCCGTCTCGGTCTGGCTGTCGACCGAGTACACCCGCGCCGCCCCCGGGGGCACCGGCTTCGCCAAGTGCGGCGGCAACTACGCGGCGGCGTTCGTGGCGCAGCGGCAGGCGGTGGAGAACGGCTGCGACCAGGTGGTGTGGCTGGACGCCCACGAGCACCGGTACGTCGAGGAGATGGGCGGGATGAACCTCTTCTTCGTCTTCGGCGACAAGCTCGTCACCCCCGCGCTGACCGGCACCCTGCTGCCCGGCATCACCCGGGACTCGATCCTGCAACTGGCCGGCGACCTCGGCCTGGAGACCGAGGAGCGGCTCATCTCGGTCGAGGAGTGGCAGGCGGGCTGCGAGTCGGGCGAGCTCACGGAGGTGTTCGCGTGCGGGACGGCGGCCGTGGTGACGCCGGTCGGCACCGTCAAGGGCGCCGACCGTTCCTGGACGGTGGCCGACGGCGCCCCCGGGCCGGTCACCATGCGGGTGCGCGACGAACTGGTCGGCATCCAGTACGGCTCCCGTCCCGACTCCCACCACTGGGTGCACAAGATCGTCTAGCCGGGTGATCCCCCGGGAGCGGCGCTCCCGGGGTCACATCAGCCGCGCCGTGTCGACGGCGAGCCCCCACGGATCGGGCAGCGGCAGCGGCTCGCCCGCGGCCACCACGACCTCCGTGGCGTAGGACCCGCCGGAGGGGTCGCAGAAGAGCTTGACCGACCGCTGGAACGGGTCGATCACCAGGTAGAGCGGCACCCCGGCGGGGGCGTAGCCGCACGGCTTGACGTAATAGTCGTCGTAGCCGCTGCCGGCCGAGACGACGTCGGCCAGCAGCAACGTCGCGTCGCCGTGCACGGCGTGCTCCTCGTGCATCCTCGGAGAGGCCGGCACCACGGTCAGGTCGGGGACGTACCGGTCGGCGTGTTCGCCGAGATAGACGGTGATGTTGGGCCAGATCTCCCAGCCCCGCCCGGCCGCCGTGCCGACCAGCTGCAGCAGCAGCCGGAAGAGGATCGTGTTGTGCTGCCAGGTGCCGGACTCGTTCACCACGATGCGGCCCTTGACCGTCTCCACCCGATATTCGGGAAACAAGTCGCGGGCCGTACGGAAACGCTCTTCGAGTGGCCTGACCATGCCGCCGTCCTCTTGTAGTCACGAGATCACCAAGCGTAGGGCCTGGCGCCCCCGCGGGGCGGCGATTCCGTGGTACGGCTATCTCTTTCTGATCATGGTCATCCCGTCCGCGACGGGCAGCATGTACACCGTCACCCGCGGATCCCTGATCACCAGGTCGTTGAACCGGCGGATGTCCACGGTCGTGGCCTCGTCGCGCGCGGGATCGGCGACGTGCCCCCGGCGCAGCGTGTTGTCCACGACCAGCAGCCCGCCGGGCCGCATGCGGCTGATGAGCAGCTCGTAGTAGCCGGGGTAGTTCTCCTTGTCGGCGTCGAGGAAGGCCAGGTCGATCGTCTCGTCGAACGCGGCGAGCGTCTCCAGGGCGGGTCCGAGGGTGAGCGTCACCCGGTCGGCGACGCCGGCCTCCTGCCAGTAGCGGCGCGCCATGGACGTCCACTCCTCGCTCACGTCGAAGCAGTGCAGCCGCCCGCCGGACAACCCGCGGGCGATGCACACGGACGAGTAGCCGGTGAACGTCCCCACCTCCACGGCCACCTCGGGCGCCATGATCTGGGTGATCATAGTGAGGAAGCCGCCCTGGTCGGGTGAGATCTGCTTGACCGCGTTCTCTCCGGTCGCCTCTGCCGACTCCTTCTCCAGCCTCTCCAGCAGGGGATCGGGCGGCGTGCTGTGCTCGGATACGTAGCGCGCGATGACAGGGTCAAGGAGGTATGCCTTCATGCCGCCATTGTTTCTGTTTCCGGTAGGGTCTGCGCGATCAACGAGATGAGAGTGGCATGGTGAAGCGGTTGGTGGCGGTGGCGGTCGCGTGCGCGGTGATCGCCGTTATCGGGGTGCTGGCGTTCGCGGAGCCGGGCGCGTCGTCCGGTGAGGTGCGGCTGACCCGGCAGGTGGACGGGTCCATGGTCCTGGCGGACCGGTCGAGCCAGGCTCCCGTGCTGGACCTGTACGAGGACTTCGACTGCCCCGTGTGCAAGCAGATGCACGACACCGTGGACGACACGCTGCAACGCCTGGCGAAGGAGGGCAAGGTCAAGATCGTCTTCCATCCGGTGACGATCTTCAGACACGAGCCCATGCGCTCCAACTCCATCCGCGCCGCCGCGGCCGCCCGCTGCGTTCCCGAGGACAACTGGCTGGCCTTCAGGGACCAGCTGTACGCCATGCAGCCCGCGCCGCACGGCGTGGCCTCGGGGTTCACCGTCGAGGAACTCGCCGGGGCGGCCAGGAAGGCGGGGGCGGCGGTGGACGAGTGCGTCAGGTCGCAGTCGTACGCGAAGGAACACCTTGAGCAGACGGCGAAGGTGCGCATCGAAGGCACGCCCACCGTGCTGCTCGACGGGCGGATGCTCGGCAACGAGGTGTTCGACGCGGCGGCGCTCGAACGCGCCATCACCGGTGGCGACGGCGTCGTCGTGTGACGCCCCGCACGACACGGATGTCCACTCGGTGAGACCCGCGTGCCAGATGGTGAATGCGTATGGCAGACTGGTGAGCATCATGTTCTACGGTCTGCTCATTATCGGCAGGCGCGCTGGCTGACAAAGGACACCGCCAGCGCGCAGACCTCTCACGTCCGTGAGGGGTCTTTTTGTTTTCCGAAAAGACCACACCCAGCGCGAGCCTTCCGGAGAGAAGAGAACACCCATGGCCGACGACCGCTTCCACGTGTACGACACGACGCTGCGTGACGGCGCGCAACAGGAGGGGCTCAACCTCACCGTCGCCGACAAGATCGCCATCGCGCGGCATCTGGACGGCCTGGGCGTGGGTTTCATCGAAGGGGGCTGGCCGGGCGCCAATCCCAAGGACACAGAGTTCTTCAGGCAGGCTCGAACAGAGCTCGACCTGAAACACGCGCAACTAGCCGCGTTCGGCGCGACCCGCCGGGCCGGTGTGAAGGCAGCCGACGACCCCTTGGTGGCCGCTTTGCGCGAATCCGCCGCGCCGGTCGTGACCCTTGTCGCCAAGAGCCACGACCGGCACGTGGAGCTGGCCCTCCGCACGACTCTCCAGGAGAACCTCGCGATGATCCGCGACACGGTCTCTCACCTTCGTGCGGAGGGACAGCGAGTCTTCCTCGACGCCGAGCACTTCTTCGACGGCTACAAGTCCAACCCAGCCTACGCGCTGGAGGTCCTCAGGACCGCCGCCGAGGCCGGGGCCGACGTCATCGCCCTGTGTGACACCAACGGCGGCATGCTCCCCGACGAGCTCGCCGAGATCGTCCAGGAGGCCGTCCAGACCAGCGCCCGCGTCGGCATCCACTGCCACGACGACACGGGCTGCGCCGTCGCCAACACCCTGGCCGCGGTCAAGGCCGGCGCCACCCACGTGCAGGGCTGCGCCAACGGCTACGGCGAGCGCTCCGGCAACGCCAACCTCTTCACCGTCGTGGCCAACCTCCAGCTCAAACGCGGCTTCGACCTGGTGCCGCGGGAGGCGCTGGCCGACATGACCCGCATCGCCCACGCGATCACCGAGGTCACCAACGTCACGCCCAACTCCCACGCCCCCTACGTCGGCATGTCCGCCTTCGCCCACAAGGCCGGCCTGCACGCCAGCGCCATCAAGGTCGACCCCAACCTCTACCAGCACATCGACCCCGCCGCCGTCGGCAACGACATGCGCATGCTCGTCTCCGACATGGCGGGCCGGGCCTCGGTCGAGCTCAAGGGCAGGGAGCTGGGCTACGAGCTGACCCCCGACACCACCAAGACCCTCGTCGAGCGGGTCAAGGACCTCGAGTCCCGGGGCTTCACGTTCGAGGCCGCCGACGCGTCGTTCGAGCTGCTGCTGCGCGACACCCTGCACGGCTCCCGCAGGCGGCACTTCGAGGTCGAGTCCTGGCGCGTCATCGTCGAGCGCACGAAGGGCGGCGAGCTGGTCAGCGAGGCCACCGTCAAGCTGCACGCCAAGGGCGAGCGCATCGTCGCCACCGGCGAGGGCAACGGCCCCGTCAACGCCCTCGACAAGGCGGTGCGCCTGGGCCTGGAGCAGCTCTACCCCGAGCTGGCGAAGCTGGAGCTGGTCGACTACAAGGTCCGCATCCTCGAAGGCACCCACGGCACCGACGCCATCACGCGGGTCCTCATCACCTCCAGCGACGAGACCTCCGAATGGGCCACGGTCGGGGTGGCGGAGAACATCATCGACGCCTCGTGGCAGGCTCTGGAGCAGGCGGTGACGTACGGCCTGCTCCGCGCGGGCAGGGAGGTATCCTGACGGCTTGACGGCTTGACGGCTTGACGGCTTGACGGCTTGACCGGCGCAGGGGGCACGGGCCCCCTGCGCCCGTCGCTAGAGCAGGCCGGAGGGGAACGACACGCCCTCGACCGTGACCTTCCCGCCGGAACACGACACCTTCGGCGAGTCGGTGCCCGGCACGATCACCGTCAGCAACGACCTGGCCGACGGCGACACCACGACGTTCGTGCGCTTCTTCGACAGGTACGTCGGCGACGCCCATCCCAGCTTGCCGCCGCGCTCCACCTTCTGCCCGCCGACCCGGTCGCACGACGACAGCTGCAGCAGCGTGACCTTGAAGTTCCCGTCGCCCAGCACCACCTTGCCGCCGCCCTTCGAGACCAGCTTCAGCGACGGGTCGAAACGCCACACGTTCCTGACCTTCTTGCCGCCGGAGGCGGTGTCCAGCACCGCCATCAGGTCGTCGCCGTGGTTCACCAGCACCGACCTGGTACGGCTCGCGCCGTACGCCTTGTCCGTCAGCCTGAACGCCTGCCGGTCCTTGCCGTAGGACGTCTTGACCAGCTTGCTCGGCGTGCGGGGCCGGAACTTGCCGCCCACCACCGTGGGCACGTTGTGCGCCTCGGGGGAGAGCGTCCAGTAGCGGTAGGCGCTCTTCTCGTACGAGTGGAACCCGCCGTCCACCAGGATGTCGCGCCCCTCCGCGTAGTACGTCACGCCCAGGTGGTCCTCGTGGCCGTGGTACTTCATGCCGGGCCCGAACCGGATCGAGTAGTACGCCGAATCCGGCTCGCCCCAGGCCGTGCGCCCGAAGACGTAACCGGCGCGGTAGGTCCTGACCTCCTGCTTCGGCGTCCCCGCGTCCATCTTCGGCTCGGTGTCGGCGCTGCCGTCGCCGATGGGCACCATGTACCCGTTGGGCATGGTCGAGTGGGCGATGAAGTCCTTCAGCGCCTCGGCCCGCTTGGTGATCTCGCCGGGCACCTTCCGCTTGCACGCCTTCATGCCGGCCGTCGCGACCTGGAGCCGGCCGTACACGTAGACCGCGTAGCGCGGGGCCTGCTCCATGAGCGCGCCCTGGCTGTCGACGTCCAGCTTCACGGTGCCGGTCAGCCGGCGGGAGGCCAGGTTCGCCCAGTCCGTGCGGCCGTATCTGCAGCCGATCCCCAGCAGCGCGATGTCCTGGTCGATGCCGTGGTTGTGGCCCTTCTTGTACAGCCGGGGGTCCGACAGGAGCTTGGCGTGGTCGGCCAGGCTGTCCTTCAGCCAGCCGGCGTCGACGTGCCGGCTCAGGCAGAGCAGCGGCTGCGTGCGCAGCGAGACCGGGTGGTCCTTCCACACGTACGGCTTCGTGCCGCGCGCCCCTCGCTTGTTCTTCGTCACCCAGTCCTTGGTGATCTCGGTGGCACGATCCAGGTAGCGTTGCTCGCCGGTGTTCTCGTACTCGACGACCAGCGTGCCCATCCAGCGCAGCGACTGGAACACGTACTCCCACGAGCGGTTCTTGTACGGGCTGGCCGACCAGTTGATCTTCTTGCCGAGCTTGTACGCCGGCAACCCGACCAGCGAGATCTCACCTTTCATGACGTCGGTGGCCGTGGGCGTGCCGGGCAGCCAGTCGCCCTGGCACTCCGCGGTGCGGGCCACCCTGTCGGCCTGGGCGCCGCCCTGATCGCGGGCCTGAGCGGGGCCGGCCAACCCGCCGAGGGTGAGCGTGAGGGCAAGAGGTAACGCAAACCGGCGCACGCCAGTTCCTTCCGGGACAGAACAATGAGGGCGGCACATGCTTTCGCTCCCGCGATCACCGGGTCAAGCCGAGTGTCCGATTCGTTAGCCGCTCGATGTGGCGCCGGTGCCCCGGCTGGCGGAGCCCGTGCGGGGGAAGAGATGCTGGTGCCGTGAGATTCGACGACCTGGTGCTCCCCGACACGCCCGCCTGCCGCGGCGCGCTCGAAGTGGCCACGCGCTACCACACGCCCTCGCTGCTCAACCACTCGATCCGCGCCTACCTGTTCGCCGCCGCTCACGGGCAGGCGCACTCCATCGCCTTCGACGCCGAGTTGCTGTACGTGGCGGCCATGCTGCACGACATCGGCCTGGTCGCCGAGTACGACAGCCACACGGTGCCGTACGAGGAGGCGGGCGGGCACGTGGCCTGGGCCTTCTGCGCCGGCGCCGGCTGGTCGCCGGAGCGCAGGGAACGCGCCGCCGAAGTGATCATCCGGCACATGTGGGCCGAGGTGCCGGTGGAGGACGACCCGGAGGGCCACCTGCTGGAGCTCTCGACCGGCATGGACATCTCGGGCCGGCACACCGACGAGATCCCCGAAGGAGTGCGCGCCGAGGTGCTGGCGCGCCATCCGCGGCTGGAGATCGCCAAGGAGTTCAGCGCGTGCATCGCCGACCAGGGCGCGCGCAAGCCGTCGAGCTTCGCCGGCGGGTTCGTCCGCGACGGCATCGTCGACCGCATCGCGCGCAACCCGCTCGACGCGTGAGAGCGCTCAGCCCTTCGGGCCGGCGCTCTCCGCCACCTCGAACGACCACACCTCCGAGCCGGTCGCCGCGGGGCCCTGACCGTGACCGTGCCCCTGTCCCTGCGCCTGCGCGGCCTGGGCGTGCCCGCGCTGGAACGCCTGGCCCTGCTGCCAGTTCTGGAAGTCCTCCTCGCTGCGCCAGCGGGTGTAGACGAGATAGCGCTCGGTGCCCTCCACCGGCCTGAGCAACTCGAACCACTCGAACCCGTCGGCCGACTCCACCATCCCGGCCCGCTTCGAGAACCGTTGTTCCAGCTCCGTACGCATGTCGGCGGGCACGGTCAGCACGTTGATCTTCACGACGGACACCAGAGAACCCCTCTCGTCAGCGCACCACCCGGTGCGGCGAAGGTGAGGGCTCCAGGCTAACGCGGGCGATCGCCGGCACCTGATCCCGCTCCAGCGCGTCGCGTACGTGCCGCAGCACCACCGTGGACAGGTGCCCGCTGAGCTCGTGCAGCGGGGCCGACTCGTCGGCGACCACGCGCAGCCGTACGGAGGGGCTGCCGCGCGCGTTCACGAGGTCGGCGTGGGCGCTCAGCACAGAAGGGCCCGACACGACGTCGTCAGCCACCGCCTGCGCCATGCCACCGGGCGACACCTCGGTCACCCCGGTCGGCCCCGACTCGACGCGCAGCGGGCCGCGCGGCTCCGCGCGCGCCTGCGCGAGCAGCCACCACAACGCCAGCAGCGCGACGGCGAGCGCCACGACCGCGACGACCCACCAGCTCCACGGGCTGGTACGCGCGAAGAACCCGCGCACGCCGCCGTCCACGACCGGAGTGCCCGCCGTGCCGAACGCGCCCAGGCCGCGGGCCAGCGCGAGGCCGCCCAGCACCGTCAGCACCAGCCCGACCAGCGCCAGCCCCCACCGGTTGACCCGGCCCATCTTCCCGCTCACCTGGGCTCCTTGACGTTGACGACCACCCGGTACGGCTCCACGGGCTCCAGCGCCGCGAGCCGGGTCAGCACGGCGCCGCGCACCTCCTCGCCGAAGCGTTCCCTGTCCCACCCGGACGTGGCCGCCGTGACGACGACCGTGTGCCCGCGCATCCTGGCCCGCGCCGCGTGCACGCCGGGCACCTCCTCAGCCGCGTGGGCGAGGGCTTTGGTGACGGTCCTGGTCCGCAGGCCGATGATCAGGCCGGGATCGCCGCTGCGCGCGGGCACCATGCTGGGCCGCCCCGGCACCAGCGCGACCGCCAGCAGGGCCAGCCCGAGCAGCGTCACCACGGCCGAGGAGAGCAGGAACAGCGGACTCGACCACAACGTCGCGGACGCCCACGAGAGCATCCCGTCGTAGGGCACCAGGCGCAGCGGCCGGCCGACGAGCCCCGAGATCGTCTCGGCGGCGACGAGCAGGCCGAGAAGCGTGAGCAGGACGCTCACCACGATGGCGGGGACCCTGCGCCGCGGCCGGAACGCCCGCACGGCCGCCCTGTCGGCGGCCCTGCCGGCCCCCCGGTCGGCTGTCTTGCCCGCTGTCCGGCCCCGCCGCGGCGGCTCGGCCCGGTGCGCGCCTCCCTCGTCGTCGGGAGGTACGGTGCACATCTCCTGCGTGGTCATCGCGGTTCACCGTCCAGGTCGGTCACGATCACGTCGAGGCGGCTGACCTCCAGGCCGGTCTGGACGGCGACGCGGCGGCTCACGTGCTCCCGCAGCCGGGCGGCCACGACGCGCAGCGGCGCCGGGTAGGCGACACTCACGTGCAGGCGGATGCCGGCCCGGCCGCGCCGCACCTCGGCGCTCGACGAACGCCCCCAAGGCGCGGCCTTCCCACCCGCCGAACCACCCCAAGTCGCGCCCTTCCCGCCACGCCTCCATGGAGCGGCCTTCCCGCCCGGCTGACGACCCCGTCCGGGCGCCGCACCGGCGCCCGGGGAGCGGCCCCAGGGCGCCGTCCTGCAGTGCACCTCGCGCACTTCCGCAACCTCCGCGGCCGCGAGACACGCGATCTTGAGCACCACCTGGTCGGCGACCTCGGTGCGGCCCCGCCCCTCCGGCGGCGGCTGCGGAGGGCGGCGCTGCGCCGGCACCGTCACGGTGGCCGTGCTCTCCGCCGGCGTGACGTCGGTCATCTCCGCCTCGTGGACAGGCTCGACAGGTTCACCTCGCCGGTCTCGACGACCCGGCCGACGACGAAGCCGGCCGCGCCGAGCACGAGGACGAGCAGGAACGCGGTCAGCCCGCCGAACGCCGCCGTCAGGCCGAGGATGATGCCGACGGCCAGGCCGATCAGCGTCGGCCAGTGGGCGTTGTTCATGGTTCCTCCACGATGTCGTCGATACGCACGTTCACCCGGCGGCCGTCGGCCAGATCCGTCACGGCCTGCCGTACCTCGTCGGC
Source organism: Nonomuraea deserti (assembly GCF_004348685.1). GTDB lineage: Bacteria > Actinomycetota > Actinomycetes > Streptosporangiales > Streptosporangiaceae > Nonomuraea > Nonomuraea deserti. Next base: position 12,397 of record NZ_SMKO01000018.1, read on the forward strand.
GGTCTCCGGCAGCGGGCGGTCCATCCTGGCGACGATGGCGATCTCCACCTCACGGTCGTTGACCGACACGCCCAGGAGCCGCTCGCCCGGCATGTACGTGGCCACCGTCCCGAACGGTCCCCCGGACAGCCTGATCACCCCCGAACAGGCCCGCACCCGCTGAGCGATCACCCGCACCTCGCCGACGCCATCTCGAACTCCCTCACCGGACCCGCCACCGCCCGGCCCAGTACGAGCCGACCCGGCACCGGCCGATTCAGCCCCGCCCGACCCGGCACCGGCCGACCCGGCACCGGCGGACCCCGCACCGGCCGACCCGGGATCGGTAGACCCCGCACCGGTCGACCCAGAACCGCCCAACCCAGGACCTGACGACCCGGCACCGGCTGATCCAGGACCGGTCGGCCCTGTACCGGCTGGCCCTCCACCGGCGCCCTTGCCGGGATCGGGGCCGGGTGCGGTGGCGGGGCCAGGGTTGAATTTCGTGCCGGGTTGTTCCGGGTCCTGGTCCCGGCCACCGGGTGCCCGGTGCCGGGCACCCGAACCGGCTGCGGCGGCGGGGCCAGGGGCCGGCTCCGTGTCCGGTTCCTCCGGTCGGCCGGGTCTCGGGCCGTCGTCGGGGCCGCGCGCGGGGCCGTCCTCCGGAGTGGTCATTGGACCCTGGGTTCCTGCTCCGCGTCCCGCTGGTCGCCGGTGTCCCGGTCCCTGCCCCGCTCCTGGCCGGGCAGGTGGACGTCGTCGACGCGGATGTTGACCTCGGTCACCTCCAGCCCGCACATCCGCTCGATCGCCGCGATCACGTTGCGCCGCACGGCTGCGGCCAGGTCCGGGATCGCGGTGCCGTACTCGGCGACCAGGTCCAGGTCCACCGCGGCCTGCCGTTCGCCGACCTCGACCGACACGCCCTGGGACACGCTGGCGTCACCGCCGACGATCCCCTTCATGCTGCCGAACGCCCGCGCCGCGCCCGCGCCCATGGCGTGCACGCCGGAGACCTCGCGCGCCGCGAGTCCGGCGATCTTGGCGACCACCCCGTCGTCGATGCTCGTGGTGCCCTTGTCGGTGACCAATGAGGTGGCCGAGCCGCCCTCATGAGTCCGCGCCCGTGGTACGGCACCCGTTCCTGTGTTTGACATCGTGTCCATCTGTCGCCCCCGATGTGTCGCTATTAGGGGCAGCTAACCCACAGCACACGACCGATGCCTGCCAAAACGGACTTTTGGCTTATTTAACGGCGAATCGTGGCCTGTGCCTGGTGGCGGACGGCCGAGATGGGCGGACTCCATCGGCTGCGGCGATAGCCTTGTCGGGTGCGTATTGCGAGGTTCTCCACAGGCGAAGGCGTGTCGTTCGGCGTGGTCGAAGGCGGTCCGGGCGAGGAGTTCGTCTCCATGGTCGCCGGCCACCCGTTCGGCCAGGTGCAGTTCACCGGCGAGAGGTTCCCGCTGTCCCAGGTGAAGCTGCTGTCCCCGATGCTGCCGAGCAAGGTGGTCGCCATCGGCAGAAACTACGCCGAGCACGCGGCTGAGCTGGGCAACCAGGTGCCCGATGAGCCGCTCATCTTCATGAAGCCGTCCACCTCCGTGATCGGCCACGGCGAGGACATCGCCTACCCGACGACGCTGTCCGACCGCGTCGACTACGAAGGCGAGCTGGCCGTGGTGATCGGCCGGCTCTGCCGCGAGGTGCCGGTCGAGCGGGTCAAGGACGTCATCTTCGGCTACACGTGCGCCAACGACGTCACCGCCCGTGACCTGCAGAAGAAGGACGTGCAGTTCACCAGGGCCAAGGGCTTCGACACGTTCTGCCCGCTCGGGCCGTGGATCCAGACCGACCTCGACGCGGCCGATCTCGCGCTGACGACCACGGTCAACGGCGAGATCCGGCAGAGCGGGCGCACCAGCCAGCTCATCCACGACATCCCCGCGCTGGTGGCCTACGTCAGCGCGGTCATGACACTCATCCCCGGCGACGTCATCCTGACCGGCACCCCGGCCGGCGTCGGCCCGCTCGAGATCGGCGACGAGGTCAGCGTCGGCATCGAAGGCATCGGCACACTCACGAACAAGGTGGTCTCCCGTGACTGACGTACGGGTGCGGTTCGCCCCTTCCCCTACCGGCATGTTCCATGTGGGCAGCGCCCGCGCCGCGCTGTTCAACTGGGCGGTCGCCGAACGCGCCCAGGGGCGGTTCATCCTGCGCATCGAGGACACCGACGCCTCCCGCAACCGGCCCGAGTGGACCGAGGGCATCATCGCGGCGCTCGACTGGATCGGCATCAACGGCACCAACCCGGTGTTCGAGGGCCCCTACTTCCAGTCGGCCAACGAGCCGCAGCACCGCGAGGCGGTGGCCAAGCTGCTGGCCGACGGCAAGGCCTACTACTGCGACTGCACCCGCGAGCAGGTGCAGGAGCGCACCGGCTCGAAAGACAAGGGCTATGACGGCCACTGCCGCGAGCGCGGGCTCTCCGCCGGCGCGGTCCGCTTCCGCACCCCCGACGAGGGCGTCACGGTGGTCGACGACCTCGTCAGGGGCAGGGTCGAGTTCCCCAACAAGGCCCAGGAAGACTTCGTGATCGCGCGCAGCGACGGTTCGCCTCTCTACGTGCTGGCCAACGCCGTCGACGACATCACGCAGTCCATCACCCACGTCGCCCGCGGCGAGGAGCACCTGCCCAACGCGGCCCGGCAGGAGCTGCTGTGGCCCGCGCTCGGCGCGACGCCGCCGGTCTGGGCGCACCTGCCGGTCATCGTCAACGAGCAGCGGAAGAAGCTCTCCAAGCGCCGCGACAAGGTGGCCCTGGAGGACTACCGCCAGGAGGGCTACCTCGCCGAGGCCATGGTCAACTACCTCATGCTGCTCGGCTGGGGCCCGGGAGACGACCGCGAGATCATGCCGTGGTCGGAGATGGTGCAGCTGTTCAAACTGGAGGACGTCAACCCGTCCAACGCGTTCTTCGACGAGAAGAAGCTGCGGGCGTTCAACGGCGAATACATCCGGGCGCTGCCGCTGGAGATCTTCGAGGAGCGCTGCGAGCCCTTCCTCGACCCGTCGTGGGACCGCGAGCTGTTCAGCAAGGTCGCCGCGCTGGCGCAGACCCGCATCGCGGTGCTGTCGGAGATCCGGCAGAACGTCGACTTCCTCTTCCTCGGAGAGCCGGTCTTCGACCAGGCGTCCTGGGACAAAGCGATGAAGAACTCCCCGCTGGAGATCCTCACCGGCTACCTCGACCGCCTTGAGTCGGTGAGCTGGGACCCTGAGTCGCTGAAGCAGGCGCTGGAGGAGGTGGGCGCGGCCCAGGGGCTCAAGCTGGGCAAGGCCCAGGCCCCTGTGCGCGTGGCGATCACGGGCCGGACGGTGGGCCTGCCGCTGTTCGAGTCGATCGAGGTGCTCGGCCGCGCGCGCAGCCAGGAGCGCCTGCGCGCCGCGCTGGCGCGCCTGCGGGGCTGACGGCGGCCGCACCTTGGTGACGCCGGGCCACGCGCTGAGGCGAGGGGCAGCTGTACGGCGAAGCTCGCCGGTGAGGCGGCGAGCAGCCGGCTGCCCCGTGCGCCCGAGCGGATCGAGGAGCTGAAGCAGCGGCGACAGCCCCCGACACCGCCGCGCGGCCCAGGGCGCGCTCACGGAGCCGGCCGCCTCACGGAGCCGGAACGTGGGGCGCCTAGGGGCGCGCAGCGGGCCGCCGGGACGGTCAGGCCCACTGCGCGCCGCGGCTAGACGAGCCCGCGGCGGGCGAGCAGCGGCTGGATGCTCGGCTCGCGGCCGCGGAAGTTGCGGAACGCGGTCAGCGGGTCGATGCTCCCGCCCCTGGAGAGCAGCTCACGGCGGAAGTGGTCGCCGTTCGCCCTGGTGAGCCCGCCGTTGTCCTTGAACCACTCCACGCTCTCCGCGTCGAGCACCTCGCTCCAGATGTAGGAGTAGTAGCCGGCGCTGTAGCCGCCGGTGAAGATGTGCGCGAAGTAGTTCGTACGGTAACGCGGCCTGATCAGCGGCATGGCGACCTGAGCGGCCTCCAGGGCGGCGGCCTCGAACGCCTCGGGGTCGTCGACCGTCTGTCCCTGCGACAGCCTGTGCCAGGCCCAGTCGAGCAGCGTGGCGGCCAGATATTCGACGGTCTTGAAGCCCTGGTTGAACTTCTCCGCCGCCGTCAGCTTCTGCACCAGCTCCGCCGGCATGGGCTCGCCCGTCTCGTGATGCTTGGCGTAGTTGGCGAGGACCTCGGGCCAGGTCACCCACATCTCGTTGACCTGCGACGGATATTCCACGAAGTCGCGGGGCACGCTGGTGCCGGACACGCGCGGGTAGCGCACGTGGGAGAACAGCCCGTGCAGCGCGTGGCCGAACTCGTGGAAGGCCGTGTTGACCTCCTCGTACGTCAGCAGCGTCGGTCCCGAGGAGGGCTTGGTGACGTTGAGGTTGTTCATCACCACGGGCAGCTGCCCGAACAGGAACGACTGGTCGACCAGGTTGTTCATCCACGCGCCGCCGCGCTTGCCCGCCCTGGCGTACGGGTCGAGCACGAACAGCCCCAGCCCGCTCCCGTCCTCGTCGAACACCTCGAAGACGGTCACGTCGGGGTGGTAGCCGCTCAGGTCGGGCCGCTCGGTGAAGGTAATCCCGTACAGCTTGCCGGCGGCGAAGAAGATGCCGTCGCGATAGACCCGGCTGAGCTCGAAGTAGGGCCGCATCGCGGCGCCGTCGAAGTCGTAGCGGGCCTGTCGGACCTTCTCCGAGTAGTACGACCAGTCCCACGGCTCGATCGCGAACCCGGCCTGCTCGGCCAGCGCCTCCGCCTCCTTGTACGCGTTGCGCACGGCCGGGCCGACGAGCTGGCCGAGCATCTCCTCGACCGCCTCGACGGTCTTGGCGGTCTGGTCGGCCACCGTGTAGGAGGCGTGGTCGGGGAAGCCGAGCAGCGCCGCCCGCTCGGCGCGCAGCGCCGCCATTTTGGCGGCCAGGTCGAAGTTGGCCGGCGCCCGGCCCACGCTCAGGTCGTACAGCCTGCGGCGTACGTCACGGTTGGTGAGCTGGGCGAGGCCCGGCTGGCTGGTGTAGTTCAGCAGCGGCAGGGCGTACGTGCCGTCGTCCTTGCGCAGCGACTCGATCCTGGCCTCGTCGAGGCCGTCGAGCTCCTTGCGGTCCGTCACCACCAGCGCCGACTCGGTCGACGCCTTCAGCAGGCTCTGCGCGAACTCCGTGGAGAGCTTCGACAGCTCCTCGTTGAGCTCGCGCAGCCGGTCCTGCTCGGTCTCCGACAGGTCGGCGCCGGCCCTGATGAAGTCGTCGCGGTATTTCTCCAGCAGCCAGGACTCCTCCGGGTCGTCCGTGGCCACCTGCTTCATGCGCGCCCACAACGCCCGGTTGAGCCGGATCGCGTCGCTGTGCCTGGTCAGCTGGGGGGAGATCTGCTTCTCGATCTCCATGATGCCGTCGGTGGAGTTGGAGGAGGCAATGCTGGAGAAGCTCGTGGCCGTACGATCGAGGATCCGCCCCGACCGTTCGAGTGCGGCGATCGTGTTGTCGAAGGTCGGCGGCTCTGGGTTGTCTGCGATCGCGCCGACCTCGGCCAGCTGCTCGGCCATGCCGCGCTCGAAGGCGGGCACGTAGTGCTCCTCGCGGATGTCCGCGAACGGCGGCAGCTGGTAGGGCAGATCACTAGGGGCGAAGAACGGATTCTCGGCCAACGCTCGGGCTCCTCCACGTGGTGTTTTGTCCCCTTCAGCTTGGCATGACCGGGCCGGTGCCGCAGGCGGCGGAGGGCGGGTTGGCCGTTCGTTTTGGTCTTACCCCTCTGGCTGGGCTATTCTTTCGGACATCGCCGAAGCGGGCCTGAGAGGGTTCGCCGCGGTGGGGTATGGTGTAATTGGCAGCACGACTGATTCTGGTTCAGTTAGTCTAGGTTCGAGTCCTGGTACCCCAGCATTTGACGGACGCCTCCCGGTGAGGCGTCCTTTTTATTTCGCCAGCCGGTGCAGAATTTCGCTGATCTGCTGATACGCCTTGGCGGTCGGCGCGTGCGAGGTGTTCACCGTGAAGACCTTGAACCTGTTCTTCGGCGTCGCGGCGTCCGCCTCCCGGATCATCCGGTCCTGCAGGGCGATCGGGATCACCCGGTCACGCGAGTGCCTGATGTAGACACGGGGCACCCGCCCCCACTTGTCCTTGTGCCCCCGGCTGTCGGCGTTCGGCACCTGCAAGGACTCGTCGGGCAGCAACGAGTTCAGCATCGCGAGAAACTCGCCGTCGCTCGCCTCGGCCATGAACGCCGCCTTGACGCCGTCCAGGAACTTCTTGTCGTTCGAGCGCCAGTTGACGCGGATCGCCTTGATCACCCGGGGGTCGGCGATCACGCCCGGCACGATGTTGCCCGACAGGCTCGGCTTGCCCTCGGGCGTCTCCAGATACTCGGCCGGCGACTTCAGGTCGGTGCAGCAGTAGGCCGTGTCGTAGACGAGCCGGTCGATCAGGTCGGGCACCTCGTCGGCGGCCTTCGTGATCGCCGCGCCGCCCAGGCTGCCGCCGACCAGGATCACCGGCCCGTGCCGGGAGACCCTGCGCACGGTGTTCACCGTCGCCTCGACGTAGTCGTCCAGCGTCACGCCCGCCACCGGCGACGGCATCGTGGCCAGCTTGTTCAGGTCCTGCGGCGTCTGGTAGGCGCGGGTGAACTGCTCGGCGGGGCCGTGGCCGGGCAGGTTCACGCCCACGGAACGGTGGCCGCGCATCGTCAGCTCGGCATCGGCCGCGGCCGTGCCGTTCGCGCCGGTCACGAAGACGAACGTGGTCACCTCCTTATGCTTGGGCGCGACCGTGGCGCCGGCCGTTGCGGTGGCGGCGCTCGCACCCGCGACCGCGGCGTACTGGATCATCTTTCGTCTGCTCGGATTGCTCATGAGGCGATGCTCCCTGAGCGCGCCGGGCCCGCACATCGCCCGCCGGGCTCGACGTGCGGCCGATGCCCGGCATCCACCGATCGGTTGATGTCGTGCCAGGCTTGACCCATGAGCCGGCTCGACGGGCGTGAGCGCTGGGTCTATCTGGCGCTCGCCTACGCACTGCTCGCGGTCTCCGCGATCGCCGCCGCTGTCATGGGCGGCGACGGCCCCGCCTCGGCGCGGTGGCCGGGCTGGCCCGTGCTCGTGCCGGTGACCGCGGTGTGGCTGGCGCCGATCGCCTGGCTCCATTCGCGCCGCGACACGCACCGCGCGCTCGTCGTGGGCTACTTCCTGATGCTCATCGCCCTCGCCGGGGCGCTGGCCGCCGAGCACGCCGCCTTCACGGTCTTCGCCTCGGTCGGCTACCCGCTCGCCATCGGGATGCTGCCCGCCCGGCTGGTCATGCTGGGCGTGACGGTGACCGCCGTGGTCAGCCTGGCCGCCCAGGCGAGCCCGGGCGCCCGTGCCTCCCTGCTCGGCGTGATCGCCGCCATGGCGCTGCCGCTGGCCCTGGCGGGCTGGTACGTCTCCGCCGAGCACGACAAACGCCGCCGCCTGGTCGAGCGGCTGCGCGCCGCCATGGAGGAGAACGCCGACCTGAACGCCCGCCTGCTCGACCAGGCCAGGAGCGCCGGCGTGCTGGACGAGCGGCACCGCATGGCCGGCGAGATCCACGACACGGTCGCCCAGGACCTCGTCGCGCTGATCGGCCAGCTCCACGCCGCCGCCCGCGTCTCCGACGGCCCGGCCCGCCGCCACCTCGACCAGGCCGCCGAGCTGGCCCGCCGCAGCCTGTCCGAGGCCCGCAGGTCCGTACGCGCGCTTCGCCCCCAGGCGCTGGAGGACTCCCGGCTGCCCGAAGCCGTCGACCGCATGGCCCGATCCTGGTCCGAGTCGTCGGGCGTCGGCCTCGCCCTGGAGATCACCGGCACCCCGGTCGCGCTGGCCGCCGACGTGGAGGCGGCGCTGTTCCGCGTCGCCCAGGAGGCGCTGGCCAACGTCGCCAAGCACGCAAACGCCACCAGAACGGCCCTCACGCTCTCGTACACCGACGAATCCGTGCTTCTCGACATCAGGGACGATGGAGCCGGCTTCGACCCGCAGACGCCCGCTGACGGGTTCGGACTCGACGGCATGCGTCAGCGGGTGCGCGGCGTGGGCGGCACGCTGGCGATCGAGTCCGAGCCTGGCCGGGGCACGGCCGTCGCCGTGTCCGTGCCCGCCATCCCGCCGGCGGGGCACGATGATCCACGTTGACGGCGCCGGCGGGGCAGGATGATCCACGTTGACGGCGGACGACCACCTCACGAGGGGAACGCGATGCGGCTGAGGCTGCTCATAGCCGACGACCATCCGATCGTGCGCGACGGCCTGCGCGCGGCCCTCGGCGGCGAGCCCGACATGGAGGTCGTCGGAGAGGCGGCCGACGGGGAACAGGCCGTGCGCCTGGCCGCCGAGCTCCGGCCGGACGTCGTCCTCATGGACCTGCGCATGCCCGGCATGGACGGCGTCAGCGCCATCCGCGAGCTCGCCGGCACCGGGCCGCGGGTGCTGGTGCTCACCACGTTCGACACCGACGTCCTGCCCGCCCTTGAAGCCGGAGCCAGCGGCTACCTGCTGAAGGACGCCTCGCCCGACGAACTGGCCCGAGCCGTCCGCGCCACCCACGAGGGCGAGACCGTGCTCGCGCCCTCCGTGGCCGGGCGTCTGGCCAGCGACCTGCGCAGGCCCACCCGGGGCAGGCTGAGCAAGCGCGAACTCGAGGTGCTGCGCCTGGTGGCCGGGGGAGCCACGAACAAGGAGGCGGCGGCCGACCTGTTCATCAGCGAGGCCAGCGTCAAGACACACCTGCTGCACGTCTACGCCAAGCTCGACGTCCGCGACCGCGCCTCCGCCGTCGCCGAGGCCTACCGCCGCGGCCTGCTCAACGGCTGACGGATCCGCCGTTGTGATCGCGATGCGGCGTACCGGCGGGTGACCGGCCAGGGCCGGTGGTGATGCAGGCGACGCCCGACGGGCCAGCGCGCGGTTCTGTGGTGTGTGCTTCGGTGGGTGGGAATCAGCTGGTGTCAGTGGTGATGTGGTCCGGTGGGTGGTGATCAGTCGGGTTGGCGGCGGGTGGTCCGGTGGGTGGTGACCAGCCCGGGGTTGGTGGCGGTGTGCTCCGGTGGGTGGTGACCAGCCCGGGGTTGGTAGTGACGTGGTGCGACGGTTGACGGATCAGCGCGCGGTTCGGTGGGTGGTGTGGTGTGGTGCGGGCCAGCCGGATTGGTAGTGATGCGGTGCGACGGTTACGGACCAGCGTGCGGTGGCGAGGGCCGGCCTGTGTGGTGAAGCGTGCAGCGGTTGACGGGCCAGCGTGCGGTTTGTGGTGGTGTGGTGCCACATGGGGGATCAGCCCGGTTTGGCGTTGATGTAGTGCGATGGTGGAGATCGGGCTGAGCCGTTGGTGATATCGGTGCAGCGGTTGAGGGGGCGATGAGGGACCAATAAGGCACCAAGCCGGTGCGGTAAAGTCGCCCGGCTTATGGAGGAATTTCGGATTCGCGCAGGCAGTTTCCCCCGCTTCGTCGTCCCGTTCGTCGCGCCCCTCGTGCTCTTCTTCGCCGTCATCCTGCTGCTCGGCGCCATCTTCACCGGCAGCACCCTGCTGGGCATCGCCATCGGCGCGCTCGGCACAGGCGCGCTGTTCGCCGTCCTCGCCGCCAAACACCGCCGCATGAGCTCGGGCACCGTCGTCCGCTTCACGGCGGAAGGCGTCGAACTGACCGACTCGCTCGGCTTCCGCGTGCACCTTCGCTGGCCCGACATCACCAGGATCGACGTCGTCGACACCCAGCTCGCCAACCCGCGGAGCGTCGGCCGGCCGGGTGGGGTGCGGGTGCGCGCCCAGGCGCTGCGTTCGGTGGGACTCATCGGCTGGGGCGAGCGCACGGTCCCGCCCCGGCTCCCCGGCTGGATGCGCGACCGGCTGGCCCGCGTCCCCGTTGACCCGGCGACGGGCCGTCCGGAGGTGACGGTCCCGCTCGGCGAGTTCGACGCGCAGTGGCAGCGCGGCCGGATGGGCGACTGGGTCCGCCACTACAGGCCCGATCTGATGGGCCGCTAAGTGGTTTGGTTGTGGTCTCCGGGGTGCGGTAGAGTTACCCGCGTTGCCGGGGAAGCCCGGCACATCAGCTTGTGGACAGGGTCCCGTCGTCTAGTGGCCCAGGACGCCGCCCTCTCAAGGCGGTAGCGCCGGTTCGAATCCGGTCGGGACTACCACTGTCACAAGTCAGCGAAGGTCCCGTCGTCTAGTGGCCCAGGACGCCGCCCTCTCAAGGCGGTAGCGCCGGTTCGAATCCGGTCGGGACTACGTCTGCATCACCGCTCCGGCGCGATTCCGCTCCGGAGTTTTCTTTTTCCGCCAGTTCTCGCCCCCGGGGTTTTCCTCCGGTCGCCGGTTTTCACGCGATCGGCCCACAGCGCGCACGTCACGGCGCCCGACCCCGCGAACCGCAGGAGCGTTCCCCTGGACAGGGGCCGGCTCTGTGCGGCGGGTGGGGCCGGTCGCCGTCAGCGTAAAGGCTGGGAGGAGCTAGCGACGTGCGGCGCCGCCTGATCGCCCGGCCAGGTGCGCTTCGGGAGATGATGTGCGGTGCTGTGCCGGAAGCGATCGCCCAACCACGTGTGCCGCATCGAAGTGAAGGCCCACCGCGGACGCTCGGGGCCTGCTGCGGACGGGAAGGGCTCGCCGGACGGAGAGAACGCGTGCCGCGGACGGGGAGGGCCCGCTGGACGGGTGTCGCGGACGGGAAGGGCCCGCCGCGGATGCCGAGGGCCTGCCGCGGACGGGTAGAGGGCTTGCTGACGTAAGGCGCGCCCGGGTGGGGGCGCGCCCGGGTGGGGAGGCCCTCACCGTGGATGGTGAGGGCCTTCGGCGGGCGGACGGATCACAAGGAGCGGGCCTTGAAGAGCGCGCGCCGGGCGGCCTTGGCCACCTGCTTGTCGGGATGCACCTGCGAGATCAGATCCAGCAGTTCCTCCACGTGCGCGTGCGGGATCTTCCAGATCACCTCCAGCAGGTTGCCGACCATGTCGGGGCCGATGTCCTGCAGGCTGCTCACGAACTCCGACCGGCCGAGCCCGGCCGAGATGGTCCACATGTCGAGGATCAGCCAGTGCGTGTCGTCCTGCGTCGGCTCGGGCGCCCCCTCGACCTCCAGCTGGCTGAGGTGGGTGGCCGCGTAGGGGCGCAGCGTGGGCTGCTTGAGCGCCTCCCGCCAGGCCGGGATGGCGGCCTCGCCCAGGGTGCCGACCACGCTGGCCGCCTGCACCCTGATCAGCGCGTCGCTCTCGTCCTCGCCCGCCGCCTCCAGCAGCTCCTCGGCGGCCTTTCCTGGCTCGCGCAGCCGCATCCAGGCGGCGAACTCGGCGTCGGCCTCGTCCTCGGGCAGCTCGGCGCTGAGCGCCAGCAGTTCGTGGGCGCTCATGGACTCGATCGCCGGTCTGGCGTCGACCTCGATGTCGGCGTCGTCGACCAGGTGGACGACGCCCTCGGTGCCGAGCGGTGTCAGCCTGAGGGTCTTGCCGTCGACTTCGACCATGCCGTAGCCGATCAGCCAGTCGATCGCGGGCGCCAGCGGGTCGCCCGCCGCCTCCCACGCGTCCGATCCGAGCTCGTCGAGGTCGGCGGCGGCCTCGGCCAGCTCCTGGCTCAGCTCGTCGAGGTCACGTGAGCCGCCGGCCAGCAGGAGCCTGACCAGCACGCCGCGGGTCAGGCCCGCCAGTGCCATCGTGAGGTCGTCGTCGTCGAGCTCGGGGTCGCCGTAGTCGACCGAGTGCAGCCCGAGCATCCAGGCGTCGAGCACGTCCTCGTCGTCGTCGAACGGCCACTCCGACGTGTCGTCCTGGACCGCCACCGTGTTGGCGTCGCCCGGCTCGAGGAACTCCAGGTCGACGGCCAGGTTCCAGATGTTCCACAGGTAGGGGACGGCCTCGGCGACCGGGCCTTCGGTCTCCGGCCTGGGCAGCCCGACGGCCGCCAGCGCCTCCTCCACTTCGGCGTCGCTGAGCAGGGTGTCCTCGCCCACGCGGCGCCCCGAGCCCACCCACACGGCCAGGTCACGGGCCTTGGCGATGAGCGGCGCCTCGCGGGCGGCCGCGGCCAGCTCGGAGTCGGGCCGCAGCCTGATCGTGTCGAGCTCGGCCAGCTCGTCGGCGAACAACTCGAAGTCGCCGAGATCGCCGGTCTCCTCCTCGTCCTCCTCGCCCTCGGCGTCGTCGATCAGCTCCTCCATCAGGTCGACGAACTCGTCTTCGACGTCGTCGAGCTCGGCCTGCAGATCGGCGAGGGAGTCGGAGCCCTCGGTGAGCCTGCCGGTCTGCGAGAGGAAGGTGAGGTACGCGTCCACGGCCGGGAGCATCCCGTCGGCGGCGGCGTCGGGATCCTCCACGACCTTGGGCATGCGGTCGAGCAGCAGGTTACGCAGGTCGGCACGCTTCCACGTGCCGAGGTCCTGCGAGAAGGCGAGACGGTGCCAGAGTGCGGCAGGCCCCACGAGCTCGGGGTCGCTTCCGGGCGCGTTCGCACGCGCCCACATGATGAACTCTTCGAGCAGGGGTCGCAGCTCAGTGGCGGCTACCTCGATGCGATCTGTCACGCACTCAGGCTAGTGCGCCCGCGAGGCTGTCGGCCCCAGAAATACCTGGTTTCGCCGATCATGGCAGCCGATCATGACGTGCGGCGCATCGCCTCGGTGATGCGTTCGGCCGCCGCCATGACGGGTACGGCGTGCAACCGCCCGGGGGCTCGCGTGAGCCGTTCGATGGGCCCGGAGACCGACACGGCCGCGATCACCTTGCCTCCGCTGCCCCTTATGGGAGCGGACACGCTGGCCACCCCCTGCTCGCGCTCGCCGACGCTGTGGGCCCAGCCCCTGCGGCGTACGGAGGCGAGCGTGGCGGCGGTGAACTTGGCGCCGCGCAGCCCGCGGTGCAGCCGGTCGGGCTCCTCCCAGGCGAGCAGGATCTGCGCCGCCGAGCCCGCCGTCATGGGCAGCGCCGAGCCCACGGGAACCGTGTCGCGCAGGCCGCTGGCGCGCTCCGCCGCCGCGACGCAGACGCGTTCGTCGCCCTGGCGGCGATAGAGTTGCGCGCTCTCCCCGGTCAGGTCCCTGAGCTGCATCAGCACGGGGGAGGCCACCGCGAGCAGCCGGTCCTCGCCGGCCGCTGTGGACAACTCGGAGAGCCGCGGGCCCAGAACGAAACGGCCCTGCGTGTCGCGGCTCACGATGCGGTGGTGCTCAAGTGCGACGGCCAGCCGATGGGCTGTGGGACGGGCCAGACCGGTGGCCTGGACGAGCTGCGCCAGTGAAGCGGGTCCCGCTTCGAGGGCATTGAGTACAAGAACTGCCTTGTCGAGTACTCCGACTCCGCTAGAGTTGTCCATAGGACGATACTGCCGTCTCGACATATGAGAAGGCAAGTCACAAAGGTTCTCCCGCGAGGGAGCACCGGTCTCTGGACTGAGGAGCGCAGGGAACGGGGCGACCGCAGCGACGAGGGAAGAGACCGGATCCGAGCGACTGAGCCGCGATGCGTCGCATCGCTCTATGCAGGAGGAGATCACATGGGCCGCACACTGGCCGAGAAGGTCTGGGAGCAGCACGTCGTCAGGCGCGCCGACGGCGAGCCCGACCTGCTCTACATCGACCTGCACCTCATCCATGAGGTGACCAGCCCGCAGGCGTTCGACGGGCTCCGTCTCGCCGGCCGGAAGGTGCGGCGTCCCGATCTCACGATCGCCACCGAAGACCACAACGTGCCGACCGTGCTCGGCCCGATCGCCGACCCGGTGTCCAAGAAACAGGTCGAGACGCTGCGCAAGAACGCCGCCGAGTTCGGCATCAGACTCCACCCGATGGGCGACGCCGGGCAGGGCGTGGTGCACATCATCGGGCCGCAGTTCGGCCTGACGCAGCCAGGTATGACGATCGTCTGTGGCGACTCCCACACCTCGACCCACGGCGCGTTCGGCGGCATCGCGTTCGGCATCGGCACCTCCGAGGTCGAGCACGTGCTGGCCACCCAGACGCTGCCCGCCTACCGGCCGAAGACGATGGCCATCGAGGTCTCGGGCGAGCTGCCTCCCGGCGTCACGGCCAAGGACCTGATCCTGGCGATCATCGCCAAGATCGGCACCGGTGGGGGCCAGGGCTACATCGTCGAATACCGCGGCGAGGCGGTGCGCGAGCTCTCCATGGAGGGCCGCATGACGGTGTGCAACATGTCGATCGAGGCGGGCGCCCGCGCCGGCATGATCGCGCCGGACGAGACCACGTTCGCCTACCTCAAGGGGCGCCCGCACGCGCCGCAGGGCGAGGCGTGGGACCAGGCCGTCGAATACTGGAAGTCGCTGCGCACCGACGACGACGCCGTGTTCGACAAGGTCGTGGAGATCGACGCCTCGACGCTGACCCCCTACGTCACGTGGGGCACCAACCCGGGCCAGGGCCTGCCGCTCGCCGAGTCCGTGCCGAGCCCCGACTCCTTCGCCGACCCGGTCGCCCGCTCGGCGGCCGAACGGGCGCTCGACTACATGGGCCTCAACGCGGGCACGCCGCTGCGCGAGATCGAGGTCGACACGGTGTTCGTCGGCTCGTGCACCAACGGCCGCATCGAGGACCTGCGCTCGGCCGCCGAGATCCTGCGCGGCCGCCAGGTGCGGACCCGCACGCTGATCGTCCCCGGCTCGATGCAGGTCAAGCTGCAGGCCGAGGAGGAGGGCCTGCACGAGGTGTTCAAGGCCGCGGGCGCCGAGTGGCGCGAGGCCGGCTGCTCGATGTGCCTGGGCATGAACCCCGACACGCTCAAGCCGGGCGAGCGCAGCGCCTCGACCTCCAACCGCAACTTCGAGGGCCGCCAGGGCAAGGGTGGCCGCACTCACCTGGTGTCGCCGCAGGTCGCCGCCGCGACCGCGGTGACCGGCCGCCTCACCGCTCCCGCAGACCTCTGACGCGGTCACGGCGATGCGGCCAGGCCGCCTCACCGACGCACTTCCCGTGCAGACCTCTGACGCGGTCACGGCGATGCGGCCAGGCCGCCTCACCGACGCACTTCCCGTGCGGACCTCTGACGCGGTCACGCCGACGCACTTCCTGCGCAGACCTTCAGACCTGTAGACCCGTAAGGAAAATCGATGGAAGCCTTCATCACCCACACCGGTACGGCGGTGCCGCTGCGCCGCAGCAACGTCGACACCGACCAGATCATCCCGGCCGTCTGGCTCAAGCAGGTCAGCCGCACCGGCTTCGAGAACGGCCTGTTCGCGGCCTGGCGTGAGGACCCGGAGTTCGTCCTCAACGACGCCACCTACGAGGGCGCCTCGATCCTGGTCTCCGGCCCCGACTTCGGCACCGGCTCCTCGCGCGAACACGCTGTCTGGGCGCTCCAGCAGTACGGGTTCCGCGTCGTGATCGCCGCCAGGTTCGGCGACATCTTCCGCAACAACTCCACCAAGATGGGCCTGCTGCCGGTCGTCCTGCCCGGCGACAAGGCGGCGGACCTGCAGTCGGCCGTCGAGGCCAACCCGAAGCTCGAGATCACCGTCGACCTGCGGGAACGCCAGGTCCGCTGGGCGGACGAGGTCGTCGCTTTCGAGATCGACGACTACACCCGCTGGCGGCTCATGGAGGGCCTCGACGACATCGGACTGACCCTGCGTCACGCCGACGATGTGGCGGTATACGAGAATGGTCGGCAGCCATGGCTGCCGACGACCGTCTAGAAGACGACGAACTGGCGCGGCGGTTGCGCGAGGCGCACCGCCGCGTCCGCATGCTCCCCGCCGCCGACAAGGAACGGATAGCGCGCCGCTATCTGTCGATTTGTGACCTTGCGAAGCACGATCCGAAAAGGGCCGCGCTCCGCCTCGACGTGTTTCTGGCCGCCCTTGACGAGCCTCCCGACACGCCACGAAGTGCGGAAAACGCGCCCGGTGATTGAGTTCCCCTGCGATCCCGCCTACTTTCGAGCCCGTAAGGGGTTTCTCCGTCGAACACGTAAACTGGAGCCCCGAGCCGTAACTGGGGGAGCAGGACTTTCATGAACAAGCGTGAACTCGTCGAGGCCATCGCGGATCGGGTGGGCGACAGGAAGACGGCCACCGAGGCCGTGAACGCGGTCGTCGACGCCATCCAGAAGGCCGTGGCCAGCGGCGACAAGGTCTCGATCACGGGCTTCGGCGCGTTCGAGATGGTGAACAAGCCCGCCCGCACGGCGCGCAATCCGTCGACCGGCGCGGAAATCAACGTCGCGGAGAGCTGGGCACCGAAGTTCCGTCCAGGCTCCGATTTCAAAGAGCTGGTGAACGAGGGCGGCAAGAAAATCGGCAAGAAAAAGTAAACTGAGCGGACCACGCCCGGGCCGGCCGGCCCGGGCGTCCGCATTTAAGCGCCGGGCACCGGGAAAGTGGAGAGCGTGATGTAAGTGATCTCGCCGCCGGACGTCGCGAGATTGACCCGCTGCCCCGTGCGCAGCAGCCGCAGCGGCCCCGCGTCGAAGGCGGGCGCGCCGAACTCCAGCACGGTCCCGTCGTCGAGGAACACCGTGCCCGAGCGAGTGGCCTCGTCGAAACTACGCACCGTCGCCTGCACGAGGACCAGCGTAGGGCGGCCACGCCGGGCGGTCCAATAATCGTTTGTCACCGCCCGCCCAGGTCGCAAGGATCGCCCATCGTGGAACGCAGCAGCGACTTCGCGCTGTTCGCCTGGGCGAATGGCATCACCCAGATGGGCACCCAGATCAGCGTGGTGGCCCTGCCGCTGACCGCGCTGCTCACGCTCGACGCCGGCGCCTTCGATCTCGGCCTGCTGTCGGCCGCCCAGATGCTGGCGTTCCTCCTGATCGGGCTGCCCGCCGGCGTGTGGGTGGACCGGTCGCGACGCCGCCCGATCATCATCTGGGCCGACGTCGTACGCGGCGTGGCGCTCCTGTCGGTCCCCGTGGCCGCCTGGCTGGGCGTGCTCACGCTGCCCCAGCTCTACGCCGTCGCGCTGGTGGTCGGCGCCGGCACGGTGTTCTTCGACGTCGCTCACATGAGCCTGCTGCCCGCCATCGTGCCCAAGGAGCGGCTCGAACGCGGCAACGGCGTACTGGAGATCACCAAGAACGTCTCCCTGCTCGCCGGGCCCGGGGTCGGCGGCTGGGCGGTGGCGGCGCTCACCGCCCCGATCGCCCTGCTCGCGGACGCCGTGAGCTATCTCGTCTCCGCGCTCCTGCTGGCGGGCGTAAGGGCGAGGGAGACGGCGCGGCGCAGCGAACGGTCCCTGCGCCACGAGGTCGCGGAGGGCCTGAGATTCGTCGCGGTGGAGCCGGTGCTGCGCAGGATCGCGGTAGGCGGCGCGGTGGCCATGACCGCCAACTCTGTCTGCCTCGTCGGCCTGCCCCTCTACCTGGTCAAGGAGCTCGGCGTCGGCTCCGCGCAGTACGGCCTGCTGCTGTCGGCCGCCGCCGTGGGCTCGCTTGCGGGCGCCGCGCTGGTGGCCCGCGTCACGGCCCGCCTCGGCACGGGCCGCACCCTGTACGGCTCCGCGGCCCTGGCCACCGTGCTCTACCTGCCCGCGCTGGCGACCGGCCCCGGCTGGCGGCTGCTGGTCTTCCCCGTGGCCGCGTCGTTGTTCGGCGTGGCCAGCGCGATCTTCGGCATCGCCCAGCTCAGCTACCGCCAGCGCATCACTCCGGGACACCTGCTCGGCCGGGTCAACGCCAGCATGCGCTTCCTCATGTGGGGTGTCGTGCCGCTGGGCGGGCTGGCCGGCGGCGCGCTGGGGGAGTGGTTCGGCGGGTACGCGGTCTTCGCCGCCGGCATCGCCCTGCTGGGCCTGTCACACCTGGCGGTGGTCACCGCGCCCGCCATCATGAAGACGGCCGCCGCTTCCTGACCGCCGCCGGTACGGCCCTGACCCGCGCTCGGCCGCAACGCCTGACCGCGCCGGGGTCAGGCGTCCGGCCACAACTCCCTGACGACCGCCGCAGTGTGCCGGCCGAGCCCGAGGGCGACGGCCGCGCGCAGGTCGTCGGGTGTGTCGACGTCGCGGCGCACCGAGTCGATCCCCGGCACGGCCAGCTCTTTGGCCCCGGCGGCCAGGTGCCTGGCCCGCGACTCCCCGCCGAACCCAGGTGTGAACGGCGTTCCCGGAAGCACTCCGTAGAAGGTCGTCCCCACGTCGAGCGCGTCGGGCACGAACGCCTGGTCGAACTCGGCGGCCGCCTCCAGCGCCAGGCCGAGTTCGGCCGGCCGCAGGGCGGGCAGGTCGGCCTGGAGCGCGCCCACCGCGTCGCCGGGCGCGACGCGTACGGCATGGGCGGCTCCGGTGCGGAGCGCGGTGTTCAGCCCGCGATCGGGGTCGTGCACCACCTCGGCCCCGAGCCCGGCGAGGGGGCCCGCGGCGGCCGGGTCGGCGGTCACCACGATCACCCGCGCCACCCGCGGGCACGAAAGCGCCGCCGCCACGGTGTCGCAGGCGACGGCCACGGCCAGCCTGGTGCGGTGCGGCCCTGTCGCCGCGGCGAGCCGGGTCTTCGCCGCGACCAGCGTCTTCACCGGAATCACCAGTGACCACCGGATGCTCATACGCTTAAGCATCGCGCCTCGACATCCCGAGCGGCCAACCGGGAGACTTGGGGCGCATCCCGCAGGTGTTGGAGGAGACCATGAGCCGCCCCACGCGACCGTCGCGTTTCTGGGAGACCCTGGCAGTAGTCGTGGTGAAACCGCTCTCCCGGCTCCTGGTCAAAAAGGACTGGCGCGGCGGGGAGCGCATACCCCGCACCGGCGGCGTGATCATCGCGACCAACCATCTCTCCTGGGCCGACCCTGTTCTGCTGTCGCACTTCCTCTACGACAACGGGCGCTGGCCGGTAATCCTCGCCAAGTCCGCGCTCTTCAGGGTGCCGTTCCTGGGCCGGGCCGTGGCGGCGTTGCTGGCCATCCCGGTCGACCGCGGCAGCAACGAGGCGGCCAGGTCCCTGCAGATCTCGGCCGAGCGGCTCGCCGACGGGTGCGCGATCATGTTCTACCCGGAGGGCACCTGCACCCGCGACCCCGGCCTGTGGCCCATGGTGGGCAAGACGGGCGCGGCCCGGCTGGCGTTGCAGAGCGGCGCGCCGGTCATCCCGGTCGCCCATTGGGGCGCGCATGAGCTGCTCCCCTATGGGGAGAAGAAGCCCAGGTTGTTCCCGCGCAAGACGTTCCGCGTGAGCGTGGGGCCGCCGGTCGATCTGTCGAAATACGCGGGCCGGCCACCGCACGCGGCCGTGCTGCGCGAGGCGACGGCCGACATCATGGCGGCGATCACCGTGCAGCTGGCGGAGCTGCGCGGCGAGAAGGCGCCGGAAACCCCCTACGATCCCGCCGGACGGTGATGGCATGACGAAGGTGGCCGTTTTCGGCACGGGCTCGTGGGGCACGACGTTCGCCATGATCCTGGCGGAGGCCGGTAACAAGGTCACGCTGTGGGGGCGCAGGGAGGAGCTGGTCGAGGCGATCGACCGCGATCACGGCAACCCCGACTACCTGCCGGGCATCGAGTTGCCGGCCACGCTGCGCGCCACGACCGACGCCGCGCGGGCGCTCGACGGGGCCGACTTCGTGGTGCTGGCCGTGCCGTCGCAGCAGCTGCGGCCCAACTTGGCCCGGTGGCGCGAGCACCTCCCGCCCCGCGCGGTGCTGGTCAGCCTGATGAAGGGCATCGAGCTGGGCACCACCAAGCGGATGAGCGAGGTGATCCGCGAGGTCGCAGAGGTACCGGAAGAGCGCGTCGCGGTCGTCTCGGGGCCCAACCTGGCCAAGGAGATCGCCATGCGCCAGCCCGCCGCCACCGTCGTCGCCTGTGCCGACGAGTCCGTCGCCGCCCGTCTCCAGTCGGCCTGCCACCTGCCGCCGTGGTTCCGCCCGTACACCAATCCCGACGTCGTCGGCGTGGAGCTGGGCGGCGCGGTGAAGAACGTGATCGCGCTGGCCGTCGGCGTCTCGGCGGGCATGGGCATGGGCGACAACGTCAGCGCCATGCTCATCACCAGAGGGCTGGCCGAGATCTCCCGGCTGGGCGCGGCGCTCGGCGCCGACGCGCACACGTTCGCGGGGCTGGCCGGAATGGGCGATCTCGTGGCCACGTGCACGTCGCCGCTGTCGCGTAACCGCACGTTCGGCGAGAACCTCGGCAGGGGCATGACGCTCGACGAGGTCGTCGCCGCCACCAAGCAGACGGCGGAGGGCGTGAAGTCCTGCGAGTCCGTGCTGGAGCTGGCCAGGAAGCACGACGTGGAGATGCCGATCACCGAGGTCGTCGTCGGGGTGGTGCACGACGGCATGTCGCCGGCGGAGGCGGGCATGTTGCTGATGTCGCGCTCGCCCAAACCCGAGCGTTACGGCGTATAAGAGAAGGCCTGAATACGGCGTGCTCGGCTCGCTGTGACAGGGACACCCCGGTAGATTCGGACACCATGAGCAAGCCACGCGTCGCCGTCGTTTTCGGAGGTCGCAATTCTGAGCACGCCGTGTCCCTGATGGGCGCGGGCAGCGTTCTGGATGCGATCGACAGGAGCAGATACGAGGTGATCCCCATCGGGATCGCCCAGGACGGCAGGTGGGTGCTGGCGACGTCCGACCAGCGGTTCGCCATCGAGTCGGGCGAGCTGCCGGTCGTCGACGGCGCGGGCGCGGCGCTGGCGCTGCCGTCGGGCGGCAGTTCGCTGGTGGCGTACGACTCGGGCAGCATTCCCGTGGAGCTCGGCTCGGTCGACGTGGTGTTCCCGGTGATGCACGGGCCGTTCGCGGAGGACGGCACGATCCAGGGCCTGCTGGAGATGGCCGGCGTGCGTTACGTCGGCTCGGGTGTGCTGGCCAGCGCCGTCGGCATGGACAAGGCTCACATGAAGACCGTGATGGCCGCCGCGGGGCTGCCCATCGGCCGCTACGTCGTCGTCCGCGACCGCGACTGGCGGCTCGACCGGGAGCGCGTGGTCAAGGAGGCCGAGGAGCTCGGTTTCCCGGTGTTCGTCAAGCCCGCCAGGGCCGGTTCCTCGCAGGGCATCTCCAAGGCGTCCGACCGGTCCCAGCTGGAGGCGGCGGTGGAGGCCGCCAGGCAGCACGACCCGAAGGTGCTCATCGAGGCCGCCATCGCCGGCCGCGAGATCGAGTGCGCGGTGCTGGAGTCGCCCGGCGACGAGCCGGCCGCGGCGTCGATCCCGGGCGAGGTCAGGGTCGAGGGCGGGCAGGAGTTCTTCGACTTCGAGGCGAAGTACTACCCCGACCAGATGTCGCTCACCGTGCCCGCCGACATCCCGGCCGAGACGGTCGAGGAGCTTCGGGCGATGGCGGTGCGCGCGTTCGAGGCGCTCGACTGCGAGGGGCTCGCGCGGGTCGACTTCTTCTACACGCCCGACGGCGGGCTCGTCTTCAACGAGATCAACACCATGCCGGGGTTCACGTCGTTGTCGGTGGCGCCGCAGCTCTGGGCGGCCTCGGGCCTGCCCTATCCGGCGCTGGTCGACCGGCTCATCCAGCTCGCGCTGGCCCGGTCGGCGGGGCTCCGCTGAACGATCACCCGATCAGCGGGCCGACATCTGGGCGATCGGTTTCGACAGGTCCGCGAGCACCTCGGCGGCCACGTGCTCGCCTCCGACGGTGACCTCCACGTACGCGGTGCCGGTCACCGCGGTGAACAACGTGGGCCTTTCGGGATCGGCGAACCAGCCCACGCCGCCGATCTCCTGGAGCTGGTCGGTGGGCGCCATCCTGACCGGGCGGCCCACCCCGCAGCGCAGCGCGATGGCTCCTTCGCCCCAGACGCCG
This sequence comes from Nonomuraea deserti, assembly GCF_004348685.1. GTDB lineage: Bacteria > Actinomycetota > Actinomycetes > Streptosporangiales > Streptosporangiaceae > Nonomuraea > Nonomuraea deserti. Next base: position 34,171 of record NZ_SMKO01000018.1, read on the forward strand.
ACGTATGGTGACTCCGGCGTGGACGTGCCGCGCGGGTCACCGTCGAGGGTCGCGGGCAGCAGCCCGGCCAGCTTGTCGCACGCGGCCACCGCTTCCCCCTGCGGGGTGGGCGGATCGACCCGCACCGTGCCGCACCCGGCGAGCGTCAGCAGAACGAGCAGGACGGCGGCGGCACGCATGCGACGACTACCCTCAGATGTGGACGATCGGACACGTCAGGGTACGCGTGATCCCCTCCACCGCCTGAATCTGCGCGACGACGAGCTTGCCCAGCTCGTCGACGTTGTTGGCCTCCGCGCGCACGATCACGTCGTACGGCCCTGTCACGTCTTCCGCCTGAGTGACCCCGGGAATGCCGGAAATCTCGTGGGCCACGGCAGCGGCCTTGCCTACCTCGGTCTGAATAAGGATGTAGGCCTGCACCATTACGTCCTCCTGGGCGATTGGATCACGCCGATGGGTAACCGTACCCTGTGTGCGTCAGGAGGTGCGTCATCACAGTCGGAGATCTCGGCGAATTCGGTGTGGTAAATCGTATTACCGGACGCCTTCCCCAGGGTGCGGCGGTGATACTCGGGCCGGGTGACGACGCCGCCGTGGTGGCCGCGCCCGACAGGCGTGTCGTGGTCTCGACCGACCTGCTGCTGGAGGGCCGGCACTTCCGCCGCGACTGGTCCGGCGGCTATGACGTGGGGCGCAAGGCCGCGGCCCAGAACCTCGCCGACGTGGCCGCCATGGGCGCTGTCCCCACCTCGATCGTGGTGGGGCTCGGCATCCCCGCCGACCTGCCCCTGACCTGGCTCGACGAGCTGACCGACGGGTTCCGCGACGAGTGTGCCGTGGTCGGCGCCAGTGTGGCCGGCGGCGACGTCACCCGGTGTGACCAGGTCGTCATCGGGGTGACCGCGCTGGGCGATCTGGAGGGGCGTGCTCCCGTGCTCCGCTCGGGAGCCCGGCCGGGGCACGTGGTGGCGGTGACGGGCCGGCTCGGGTACGCGGCCGCCGGATGGGCGCTGCTGGAGGAGGGCCTGCCGGCCGGCTCGTCGGCCCTGGAGGAGGTCGTGGCCGGGCATCGCAGGCCGTCCCCTCCGTACGCGATGGGGCCGCGGGCGGCCGAGCTGGGCGCCCGCGCGATGCTCGATGTCAGTGACGGGCTGCTGCAGGACCTCGGCCACGTCGCCGAGGCCAGCGGGGTGCGGATCGAGCTGGATCCCCAGTCGTTCGCCGTGGCGGAGCCGGTCGCGGTGGCGGCGAAGGAGGTGGGTGCCGATCCGCTGGAGTGGGTGCTCACGGGGGGTGAGGATCACGCGCTCGCGGCGGTTTTCCCTCCAGAGGTACGCCTGCCGGAATCGTGGCAGGTCGTGGGCCGCGTGGTCGAAGGTGCCGGCGTCGTGGTGTATGGCCGGGAGATCGGACGTCGCGGCTGGGATCACTTTGAGTGACTACTTGTCCCGATTTGCGTGAAAGTTTCCGGATTTGGGGCGTGACTAGCGGGATTGTTGTGACAGCGGCGTAGTGAAGGTGTTATGAAGATTGGCGGCCACTGTAACCGGGAGAAAGGGCAGCCATGGGCCGCCACGGCACAGGTGGATCCGAAGACGGGGACGAACGGGGGAACGGCAGCGCATTCTGGGGTCCTGACGAGGAGGTCGAGCAGCAGCCAGGCTGGCCTTCCCTGCCGGACCAGCCCGAGGTGACGGGCCAGTGGGCTCCCATGCCACGGCGTACGGACGCACCGCCGCCGCGCGCGCCGCAGTCCGAGCCGTTCGAGACCACCGGAGCCTTCGCGCTGCCCGCCGACGCCGCCAGCGGATTCCCACCGGCCAGCGACTCCAGGAGCCCGTTCCAGCCGCCTCAGAGGGGCGAGGAGGCCGGGCCGATGGAGACGACGGGCGCGTTCGCCCGCCCGCCCGAGTGGGGCCCGCCCGCCGACCGACCCTTCAACCGACCCGGCGCAGGCCCTACGGGTGATCCCGCCGACCAGACGGCTGTGTTCGGCGGACCCGCCGGCATGCCGGCTCCCGGGGCCCCGGGTTCGGGCCATGCGAGCGCCTTCAGCCGTCCCGCGGACGACGGGCAGTTCGGCGACCCGGCCCACCAGCCGTTCGGCGACCCCGCCCACCAGCCGTTCGGCGGCCCTGCGAACCAGCCTGGTCCGTTCGGCGCACCCGGAGAACGTTCTGATCCGTTCGCATCGGACGACAGGTCCGGGCCGTTCGGGGGGCCGGACGACCGGACCGCGTTCTTCGACGGTGCCGCGGATCGTTCCGGGTTCTTCGACGAGCCCGATGACCGTACCGCCAGATTCGACGTACCCCCGGGCCCTGTCCACAGCAGCGGCCCGCCCGAGCCCGGCGACGTCAAGGTGGCCGGAGCGCCGACCGCCGCGCACGCGCCGGCCTGGGCCAATACGGAGACCGGGTTCCTGGGCTCCGGCTGGTCGTCCGACTCCGGCCCCGGCGAGCCTGAGGAGCCCCGCGACCGTCGCGGCCGCCGCAAGGGCCGCCGTGACGACGAGCTGCTCCCCGGCGCCTCGCCGAGCGGCGGCAAGGGCCGGGTCGCGCTGCTGTCCGTCGCCGCCGTGGCCGTCGTGCTCGGCGGCACCGTGGCGGGCGTCAAGTTCATGAGCACCTCCGGCGGCACGGACAAGTGCGCCGGCACCACGTGCGCGGCCGTGCAGGGCGCCACCAACCGGCCGGGACCGGAGGTCTCCCAGCCTCCCGTGGAGGAGACCGAGCCGGAAGAGGAGCCCTCGGACGAGCCGGTGAAGGACACCGGACCGGCCGAGACCCCGACGCCCACCGTCACGTATAATCCGCGCCCGCGCCACACGGAGCAGGCCAGGCCGACGCCCACCAAGACCAGGGTGAAGAAGTCGAAGGAGCCGGCCAAGGAGCCCGCGCAGGAGCCGGCGCAGGAGCCGGACGAGGAGAGCGTGCCTCAGGACACGCCGATGGACCAGCCCTCCTCCGTGGACGCCGACATCGGCGCCGCCCCGACCACCACCAGCGTCCCTGAGCCCACGGACAGCGGATCCTTCGGGTCGCCGCCCGGCACCGGCTCGGTGAACGTCCAGCAGACCATCAGACAGCGGATGACCACGTACGCGGTCAACCTGCGCCTCTCCAACACCTCGACGGAGACGCTGCAGAACCCCACGGTCTCCGTCCCGGTCGAGGGCAGGGTCGTGGACGTACGGGGCGCCGACTGGACGCAGGACGGCGACCTGCTGATCCTCGACGTGTCGGCGCAGCTGGCCGCAGGGGCGACGGTCGAGGTGTCGTTCACCGCGACGGGCAGGGGAGCGCCGGCGGCCAACTGCGGGATGGTCACCGGGGAGTGCGTCGTCAGCTGAGTGGTTGGATAGGGGACATGACGGAGCGATCCCCGCAAAGCGCCCCTTCCACTGCGGTTCTCACCCCGCCACGCGTGCTGACCGTCGCCGGCTCCGACTCAGGGGGCGGCGCGGGCATCCAGGCCGACCTGAAGACCATGATGGCCATGGGCGTCCACGGCATGAGCGTCATCGCCGCCGTGACCGCCCAGAACTCGCTGGGCGTCCAGGGTTACTGGGAGCTGCCGCCCGAGGCCGTGCGCGCGCAGCTCGACTCGGTGCTCGGCGACATCGGCGCGCAGGCGGTGAAGACCGGCATGCTCGCCTCGCCGGTGCTGGTGGAGACGGTGGCCGACGCGCTCGGCCCATACGACGCGCCGCTGGTCGTGGACCCCGTCGGGGTGTCGAAGCACGGCAACTCGTTGCTCGCTCCCGAAGCCGTCGAGACGATGAGGACGCGCCTGCTGCCCGTGGCCACCGTGGTGACGCCGAACCTGTGGGAGGTGGAGCAGCTCACCTCGGTCAAGGTCGAGGACGAGGACGGCCTGCGCAGGGCCGCCGACGCCGTACTGGAGCTGGGGCCCGCCTGGGCGCTGATCAAGGGCGGCCACCTGCCCGGCGACCCGGTCGACCTGCTCACCGACGGCACAGAGGAGTTCCGCTTCGCCGCGGAACGCCTCGACAACCGCCACACCCACGGCACGGGCTGCACGCTCGCCTCGGCCATCGCCTCCCGCCTGGCGGTTGGCGACGACGTGCCGTCAGCGGTGGGCAAGGCAAAGGAGTACGTGACGGGAGCGATCGCCAGGGGTTTCCCCCTGGGCGGCGGCATCGGCCCCGTCGACCACGCCTGGCGCTGGCGCTGACCGTCTCGCCAGACCCTCAGCCACCCGTTCGAGCGAGGGAAGACCGCACGCCGCTCGCCGGGACGCTGAACCGCCCTCAGCTCGCCGGGCGCGCCAGGGGACCGAAGCGCCGCCCGCGCCCCGCACCGGCTCTCCTGAGGCGTGCATCGCGTCCCTCACGGGGCTTCCCTCGGGGCGTGCGTCGGGCTCTTCTCGGGCCGTGTCGCGTTCCGCGCCGGGCTCTCCTGACGCCGCACGTCACGCCCCCACCGGCTCCCAGAGGCGTGCGTCGCGTCCTGACCGGCCCTCAAGGGCTTCGCCGTGGCCCGCGCCTTACCGACCCGCCCAAGCGTTCCTCGGGCCCCGGTGAGGCGCTTCGGAGGTGAGGCGGCAGGCGACGAGCGTCACGAGGGCGGGGATGACGAAAGCCCGCCGGTTCCCTCGGGAACGGACGGGCTTCGTGAGACGTGCGGACTAGCGGGTGACCTTGCCCGCCTTGATGCACGAGGTGCACACGTTCAGCTTCTTCGGCGTGCCGCCGACGACCGCGCGGACCGTCTGGATGTTGGGGTTCCAACGACGGCGGGTGCGGCGGTGGGAGTGTGACACGTTGTTGCCGAACGTCGGCCCCTTGCGGCAGACATCGCAGACGGAAGCCACGGTATCGCTCCTTAAAACAGTCGATGTAGCCCTGTCCGCGGATGAATTCCGGGCGGAGGGCATGCCGGGACAACCGGCCAGCCAGACGAGAATATCCGATCCACCCCGATGGGCGCGAACCAGAGCACTGGACCGGGTCCGATGCGGCGATATTCTCCTCGCACAACCGTAGCGCATCGGGGAGGTCGGAGGGCCGGCATGAAGATCCTCGACCCGCCCGCCGTGCGCCGCTGGGCCCGCCTGGCAGCCGACGCGCTGGGCCAGGCCAGGACGGAGATCGACGCGCTCAACGTGTTCCCCGTCGCCGACGGCGACACCGGCACCAACCTGCACCTGACCATGCTGTCGGCGGCCGAGGCCGTCGAGTCGCTGCCCGACGACGTGGACGCGGCAGTGGTGTGGCAGACCCTCTCGTACGGCGCCCTCGTCGGGGCGCGCGGCAACTCCGGGGTGATCGTCAGCCAGGCGCTGCGCGGTCTCGCCGAGGTGCTGAAGGACGGTCCCGACCTGCGCGCCGGGCTGCTCAGGGCCGCCACGCTGGCCAGGGAGGCGGTGGCCAGGCCGGTCGAGGGCACGGTGCTGAGCGTGCTGGAGTCCGCCGCCAGAGCCGTCCAGGACACCGACGGCGGAGACCTGGAGGCGGTGGCGCGGCAGGCGGCGGAGGAGGCCAGGGTCGCGCTGCGCCGGACGACCGGCCAGCTCGATGTGCTGGCCCGCAGCGGCGTCGTGGACGCGGGCGGCGCCGGTGCGGCGATCGTGCTCGAGACGCTCGCCTCCGTGATCACCGGCTCGTCCGCCGGCCACTACGACGTTCCCGCGCCGACCGCGCGGGTGGCACCGATGGCGGAGGTGGGGGCGGGATACGAGGTGATGTACCTGCTGGACGCCGGTGACCGCGCGGTGCGCACGCTGCGCGAGGAGCTCGACGCCATGGGCGACTCGCTGGTCGTGGTCGGCGGCGAGGGACTGTGGAACGTGCACGTCCACGTGGCCGAGGCGGGCCCGGCGGTCGAGGCGGGGCTGCGGGCGGGCAGGCCGCACCGGATCCGGATCACGTACCTGGCCGAACGCACCCACCGCGGCGGCGCGGGCAGGGGCGTGGTGGCGGTGGCCGCGGGTGACGGGATCGCGGCGCTGTTCGAGGAGTGCGGCGCGGTCGTGGTGCGGCGCGCCCCCGGCGCCAGGCCCACGCTGCCCGCCATGCTGGCCGCGATCAGGCAGGCGGGCGGCGAGGTGGCCGTCCTGCCGAACGACGAGGGCGTCAGGGCGGTCGCCGCCGCGGCCGCGGAGATCGCCCGCGAGGACGGCGCCACGATCAGCGTGCTGCCCACGGAAGCCACCGTGCAGGGGCTGGCGGCGCTGGCCGTACACGATCCGCTGCGCCGTTTCGACGACGACGTGGTCGCGATGACGGACGCGGCGGGCCACACGCGGCGCGGTCACGTGACGGTGGCCGACAGGGAGGCGTTCACCAGCGCGGGGTTGTGCCGCCCCGGTGACGTGCTCGGCCTGATCGACGGGGACGTGGCCGTGATCGGCGACACGATCGACCACGTGGCCACCACGGTCGTGGACCGGATGGTGGCGGGCGGCGGCGAGCTGGTCACCCTGGTCACGGGCGCGCAGGCGCCCGCCGGCCTCGCCGGCCGCGTCGAGGACCATCTCAGGCGTACGCGCCCCGACGTCGACCTCGTCGTGTACGACGGCGAGCAGGGCGGCTACCCGCTCCTCATCGGGGTGGAGTGACGGCGAGCAGGGCATGGAATGACGGCGAGCACGGCGGTTGCCCGCTTCTCGTCGGGGTGGAATGACGGCGAGCGAGGCAGTTACCCGCTCCTGGTCGGCGTGGAATGACGGCGGGCGCCGTCCCGCGGGAGTGCTCGCCGGGTCGGAGGCCGGAGGACCCGGCGGGCGCGGTCCGTGTGGGCCCGGATTCCCGGTGAAGGCCGTCCGAGCGGCACGCGGGCGGCTCAGGAGGGGATTCCTGTCGGCCTCAGGCGGTAGAACTAAGTGCCGTGAGCCGTTTCGACGAGCCTCTGACGAAGGCCCTCGACCCGAAGACCGCCAAGCTGCTGCACAGCGTGCTCGGCCTGGAGACGGTCGGTGACCTGCTGCGCCACTATCCGCGCCGCTATGCCGAGCGCGGCGAGCTGACCTCGCTCGACGCGCTCGCGGTCGACGAGCACGTCACGGTGGTCGGCGAGGTGACCAGGCTGATGCGCAAGCCCATGCGCAACCGGGGCGGCACCTGGCTGGAGGTCGAGATCGTCGACGGCAACGGCAACCGGCTCTACCTGTCGTTCTTCGGCAAGGGCTCCCACGTGGCCGAGTCGCGGCTCAAGCCGGGGCGGCGCGGGATGTTCGCCGGCAAGGTGGGGTTGTTCGGCGCGCGGGCCAAGCCGCGCTGGCAGCTCGCTCACCCGGAGTTCGAGCTGTTCGAGGAGGGTGAGGCGAGCGCGGAGGAGTTCGCGGCAGCGCCGGTGCCGATCTACCCGGCGGGCAAGGACCTGACGCCGTGGGCGATCAGGCGCGCGGTGGGCGTCGTGCTCGACACGCTGGGCCCGCTCGAGGATCCGCTGCCCGCCGAGCTGCGGGCCCGCCACGGTCTGCAGGATCTGGGCGAGGCGCTCGTGGCCATCCACCGGCCGAGAGACTTCGCCGAGGTCGGCAGGGCCCGCAAGCGGCTCAAGTTCGACGAGGCGTTCGTGCTGCAGGCGGTGCTGCTCCAGAGGCGGCAGGCGGCCACCGCCTGGCCCGCCAGGTCCAGGCCCAGGCGGTCCGGCGGCATGCTCGACGACTTCGACGCGCGGCTGCCGTTCTCGCTGACGGAGGGGCAGGCGAAGGTCGGCGAGGAGATCGCCGCCGACCTCGCGCTGGAGCATCCGATGCACCGGCTCCTGCAGGGAGAGGTCGGCGCGGGCAAGACGGTGGTGGCGCTGCGCGCGATGCTCCAAGTGGTCGACGCGGGCGGCCAGGCGGCGCTGCTCGCGCCCACCGAGGTGCTCGCCCAGCAGCACCACCGCTCGATCACCACCATGCTGGGCGACCTGGCGCAGGGCGGCATGTTCGGGGGGACGGCCGTCACCCTGCTGACCGGCTCGATGGGCGCCGCGGCCCGCCGTTCCGCGCTGCTCGACGCCGCCTCCGGCACGGCGGGCATCGTGGTCGGCACGCACGCGCTGCTGCAGGAGCACGTCCAGTTCGCCGACCTCGGGCTGGTCGTGGTCGACGAGCAGCACCGGTTCGGGGTGGAGCAGCGCGACGCGCTGCGCGAGAAGGCGGGCGGGACGCGCCCGCACGTCCTGGTGATGACGGCCACGCCGATCCCGCGCACGGTCGCGATGACGGTCTTCGGCGACCTGGAGGTCTCGACGTTGTCCCAGCTCCCGTCGGGTCGTGCCCCCATCACCACCCACGTCGTTCCGGCCGCCGAGAAGCCCCACTACCTCGAACGCACCTGGGAGCGGGTCAGGGAGGAGGTGGCGCTGGGGCGGCAGGCCTACATCGTGTGCCCCCGCATCGGCGACCTGGAGGGCGACGAGGGCGATCTGGCGACCCCCGCCGACGAGGAGCGCCGCCCGCCGCTCGCGGTGCTCGACGTGGCCAAGCTCCTGTCCGAGGGACCCTTCCACGACCTGCGGGTCGGCACGCTGCACGGCAAGCTGCCCCCGGAGGAGAAGGACGCGCTCATGCGCGCCTTCACGCGGGGCGAGCTCGACGTCCTGGTGGCCACCACGGTCATCGAGGTCGGAGTCGATGTGCCCAACTCCTCCGTCATGATCATCATGGACGCCGACCGCTTCGGCGTCTCCCAGCTCCACCAGCTGCGCGGCCGCGTCGGCCGGGGCGGCCTGCCCGGCCTGTGCCTCCTGGTCTCCGACTTCTCCGAGGGCACGCCGGCCCGCGCCCGCCTCGACGCGGTGGCCGCGACGCTCGACGGGTTCGAGCTGTCACGGGTCGACCTGGAGCAGCGGCGGGAGGGCGACGTCCTGGGCGCGGCGCAGTCGGGCAAGCGCTCCTCGCTGAAACTGCTGCAACTGCTCCGCGACGAGGACGTCATCGCCACGGCCAGGGAGGAGGCCGGCGCGCTGCTGGCCCGCGACCCTGAGCTCGCGTCCCACGAGGGTTTGCGTGCGGAGATCGAACGGCTGCTGGCCGACGAGCGGGCGGAATACCTGGAGAAGACCTGACGCGCCGCCTCGGGCGGTCGCCGGTGCAGATGATCATGTAAAAGGCCCAGCCGCGGGGACGGCCTCCCCCCGAATGCCGTCCCCGGCTGGGCCCACCCTCGGGTCAGGTGCCGAGGGAACCGGCGTGCGGAAGGGCTCACGATCACGCCGGTCGGCCTTCATGTGGGTCACCTTGAAGGCCGCAGAACTCATCATGCGGGCCGATCCCCCCGATGTGAATCACCCTTGCGTACTTGAGGCAGACACTTGTGCATCCTTGACCTGCGCGAACATACGGAACAATGGGTCACATGACGCGGATCATCGCAGGCATCGCAGGTGGCAGGCGCCTGGCCGTGCCGCCGGGGCGCGGGACGAGACCGACCAGCGACAGGGCGCGAGAAGGGATCCTCTTGACGCTCGACTCCCTTCACGGGATCCGCGACGCCCGGGTGATCGACCTGTACGCCGGTTCGGGCGCGGTCGGGTTGGAGGCGTTGTCCAGGGGCGCGGCCGTGGCCCTGCTCGTCGAGTCCGATGCCAGGGCTGTCAGGACGATCAGGGCCAACGTCGAGTCGCTCGGCCTCGACGGCGCCCACGTGGTGGCCGACAAGGTGACGCGGGTGCTCGGGAAAGCGCCGGATGAGCCGTATGACATCGTGTTCGCCGACCCGCCCTACGCCACGTCCGACGGCGAGGTGGAGCGGGTTCTGGAGTCGCTGCGCGACAACGGCTGGCTGGCAGATGAGGCGTTGGTGGCGTTCGAGCGGGAAAGCAGGGGAAAGGCCCTTATGTGGCCGGAAGGCTACGTTGAGGAGAGGGTCCGTCGATATGGTGAAGCGTCCGTTTGGTACGGTCGCGCCGCCGGGAACCCGTAGACCTGCCCGTAGACCTGGGAGGCGTCTTGCGCCGCGTAGTCTGCCCGGGGTCGTTCGACCCCATCACCAATGGCCACCTCGACATCATCGGCCGGTCCGCGCGGCTGTACGACGAGGTGACCGTGGCCGTTCTCATCAACGTCGAGAAGAGCAGCCTGTTCACGGTTGACGAACGGATCGACATCCTGCAGACCGTGACCAAGGACTATCCGAACGTCAAAGTCGAGAAGTTCCATGGCCTGCTGGTCGACTTCTGCAGGCAGCACGACATCCCCGCCATCGTCAAGGGCATCAGGGTGGTCAGCGACTTCGACTACGAGCTGCAGATGGCGCAGCTCAACTACCGCCTGTCGGGGGTCGAGACGCTGTTCATGCCGACCAACCCCGAATACTCGTTCCTCTCCTCCAGCAGGGTGAAGGAGATCGCCCGATACGGTGGAGACGTGTCGGGCCTCGTGCCGGATCTGGTGCACAAGCTGCTCATCGAGCGTCTCAGGGGCTGAGCGCCGCAGCGAGGTGCCTCTGGGAGGGTCTGCGGGCGGCGTGCCCCCGCAGGCCTGCTATTCTTTCTATTCGGCCTTGTACGACGGCGACGGTTTTCGCCATGCCTAGCGAGAGCAGGATGACTCAGCACCTCGACCCCCGCTCCCCATGGGTGATCTCCACTCACGACCTGGGAAAGCGGCCGGGCACGATGAGGCAGATGACCCTGTCACTCCCGGCACCGGCAGATCTCGGCGTCGACATGATCGGTGTCCCCAAAGACGCCGAAGTCGAGCTGGATCTCCGGCTCGAAGCAGTGATGGAAGGCGTGCTCGTCTCAGGCACGGCGCAGGCCCCGCTCGCCGGGGAGTGCGCGCGGTGCCTCGACCCTGTCACCTCGGATGTCGAGGTCAACTTGCAGGAGCTGTTCTTCTACTCCGACGAGGACGCCTCGGAGGAGGATTCACTGCTCGACGGGGAGCTGCTCGACCTCGAGCCGACCTTCCGCGACGCGGTGGTGCTCGCACTGCCGTTGAGCCCGGTGTGCGGTGATGACTGCGAAGGGCTCTGCGCGGAGTGCGGGATCAAGCTGGCCGAGGCCGGCGCGGATCACCGGCACGAGAAGATCGACGCCCGCTGGGCGTCGTTGCAAGGTCTGATTTCCGAGAACGATAACGATCAGGAGAAGTGACGTGGCCGTCCCGAAGCGAAAGATGTCGCGGAGCAACACCCGCGCCCGTCGCTCCCAGTGGAAGACGACTGCTGTCGCCCTGGTGAGCTGCCCGCAGTGCCGTTCGCCGAAGCAGCCGCACATCGCGTGCCCCACCTGCGGCACCTACAACCGTCGTCAGGTCATCGAGCCGTCCGCCTGATTGACGTGATGCCGACCGGGTGCCATTGTGCCTCGGTCGGCGTTACCGTCTCAGATGCGTGCGGCGGCGGTTCGCCCGCGGCCGTGGTGGACGCCGGGGCTACGCGTTACCCCGACGCCCACCACGTTTTCGGGCATCTTCCGCAGTCGGCGCGCCATGTGAAGATGTCCGAGGAGGAAGCACGTGGGCGCAGGTCCTAAGCCGGTGGCCGTGGAGGTCGCCAGAGACGAGCTGGAGCGGGTCCTGGCGGTCGCCCTCGACCCCGGAATTCTCGAGCGGGCGCTGACGCACCGCTCCTACGCGTACGAGAACGGCGGCCTGCCCACCAACGAGCGCCTGGAGTTCCTGGGCGACTCGGTGCTGGGCCTGGTGGTCACCGACACCCTCTACCGCAACCATCCTGACCTGCCCGAGGGCCAGCTGGCGAAGCTGCGCGCCGCGGTGGTCAACATGCGGGCGCTGGCCGACGTGGCCCGCGGGCTCGGGCTGGGCCGCTTCCTGCGGCTCGGCAGGGGCGAGGAGGGCACGGGCGGGCGCGACAAGTCGTCCATCCTGGCCGACACCCTCGAGGCGCTGATCGGCGCCGTCTATGTCGACAAGGGCCTCGACGAGGCGTTCCGGGTGGTGCACCTGCTGTTCGACCCGCTGATCGTGCGTTCGGCGTCGCTGGGCGCGGGGCTCGACTGGAAGACGTCCTTGCAGGAGCTGACCGCCTCCGAGGCGCTCGGCGTGCCCGAATACCATGTCGAGGAGAGCGGCCCCGACCACGCCAAGTCGTTCACGGCGATGGTGCGGGTCGGCGGGGAGTCCTACGGCTCGGGCACCGGGCGCAGCAAGAAGGAGGCCGAGCAGCAGGCGGCCGAGGCGGCGTGGACGCGCATCAGGGCCCGCAGGGAGCAGCGGGAGAGCCAGCCCGCGAGCTGACCTCCGTGTCCGCGCCCGGGGTTTCCACAAGGTGACAGTCCAGCGTCCAGAGGGCGAGGTACATGATGCCCGAGCTGCCCGAGGTCGAGGTCGTCAGGCGCGGTCTCGCACAATGGGTCATCGGCCGTGAGATCGCCTCGGCGGAGGTGCTGCACCCCCGCGCGATCAGGCGTCACATGCCCGGCCCTGACGAGTTCACCGCGCGGCTGAAGGGCCGCAGGCTGCTGTCGGCCGAGCGCCGCGGCAAATATCTGTGGTTGCCGCTGTCGGGCGCCGAAGAGGCGCTCATGGCCCACCTGGGGATGAGCGGCCAGCTGCTGGTGGTCGACGGTGACGCGCCGCCGGAGAAACACCTCAGAGTACGCCTCCGCTTCGAGGACGGCGGCCCCGACCTGCGCTTCGTCGACCAGCGTACGTTCGGCCACGTCATGCTCACCGCCCTGGCCGGCGGCGTGCCCGAGCCGATCGCCCACATCGCGCCCGACCCGTTCGAGGCGGCGTTCGACGAGGAGGAGTTCACCCGCAGGCTCAGGGCCAGGCGCACCGAGATCAAGCGGGCCCTGCTCGACCAGTCGCTGGTCAGCGGCGTCGGCAACATCTACGCCGACGAGGCCCTGTGGATCGCCCGGCTCCACTGGGCCCGCCCCACGGAGACGCTCACCAGGCCCAAGATCGCCGAACTGCTCGCCGCCGTCCGCACGGTGATGGCCGCCGCCCTCCAGCAGGGCGGCACGTCGTTCGACAGCCTCTACGTCGACGTCAACGGCGACAGCGGCTACTTCGAGCGTTCCCTGGAGGCCTACGGCCGGCGCGATCTGCCGTGCTCGCGCTGCGGCACCCCGATCCGGCGTGAGGCGTTCATGAACCGGTCGTCCTACTCCTGCCCCAGATGCCAGCGACGACCGCGCCCAGTGCGGCCAGGCCTGCCGCCAGCCACATCACCGCGGTGATCGAGACGCCGTCGACCACCCGGCCGCCGGCGAACGCGCCGATCGCGATGGAGACGTTGAAGGCGCTGACGAACAGCGCCGTGCCGAGCTCGCCGCCGCCCTCCCGCATGATCCACAGCTGGAGGGCGACGCCCACGCCGCCGTAGCCCAGGCCCCACACCACGAGCACGGCCAGGGGCAGCCCGATCACCGGCAGCGCCGCCGTGGCCAGGGCCATGAGCGCGGCCAGCGCGATCAGCACCGGCCTGGGGCTCCTGGCGGCCAGCGCGCCCGAGGCGAAGTTGCCCGCCACGCCGGCGGCGCCGTACACGAGGAGCGCGGTGCTGATGAGGGCCGGACCGGCGTGCGAGATCTGCTCCATGAACGGCCGGACGTAGGTGTAGGCCGCGAAGTGGCCGGACACGAGGAGGACGGTCAGCACGAGCACGAGCTTGAGCGGCCGTGAGAGCCACGCCGGCCGCGCGTCCGGCCGGCGGGCGCCCGCGGCGTCCCTCGCCGGTGCGGGGGTGTCCTGGCCGCCGGGAAGGCTCTGTGCGGCCGTGCGGGTGTCCTGGCCGCCGGGAAGGCTCTGTGCGGCCGTGCGGACGTCCTGGCCGGCGAGAGGGCTCTGCGTGTCCTGGAGGGCGTTCCGGTCGGCAGGGTGGCTCTGAGCGGTCGTGAGGGCGTCCTGGGCGGGCGCGCGGTCGTTCCGCGGCCGGACAGGGGCGGCGGGGCCGTCCTCGGACGGCGGCGGGTCGCCGGGCAGCGGCGGCAGGGTGGCGGCCAGTACGGCGAGCAGGACCAGCGCCACCGCGCCCATGGCGATGAACGCGCTGCGCCACCCCGCGAACGACGACACGAACGTGGCCGCCGGCACCCCCAGCACCGCCGCCACCGACACCCCGGACAAGATGATCGACGTGGCCCGTCCGACCGACCGGCCGGGCACCAGCCGGGGTGCCAGGCCGGCCGCGAACGCCCAGAAGCCGCCGATGCTCACCCCGGTGAGCACCCGGGCGGCCATCATGACGACATGGCTCTGGGCGAAGGCGCCCGCCAGGTTGGCCACCGCCAGCAACGCCATCAGCCCCAGCAGCGTGACCCGCCGGTCGACCCGCCGGGTGGTCACCGCCAGCAGGGGTGCGGCGACCGCCGCGACCAGCCCTGGGGCCGTCATCATCAGCCCGGCCGTGCCGTCGGAGACGCGGAGGTCGGAGGCGATCGAGGTCAGCAGCCCGACGGGCAGCATCTCGCTGGTCACGATGGTGAAGGTGCCGACCGCGACCGAGGTCACGGCCAGCCATCGCGCCTGGGTGGAGGCGCGTACATCGGTCATTGTCATGCCGCTCAGCCTCCTGGCGCCCGCGGGCGGGAACAATGACGAAGGCCGAAAGCTTGGTTTAGGCAGGCTAAGTAATCGGTGGAGGTGGAGATGGAGTTCAGGGAGCTGGAGTGCTTCGTCGTGCTCAGCGAGGAGCTGCACTTCGCGCGTACGGCCGAGCGCCTCTACCTGTCGCCGGGCCGGGTGAGCCAGCTCATGCGCTCGCTGGAGACCAGGATCGGCGGCCGGCTCTTCCAGCGGACCAGCAGGCGGGTGCGCCTGACGCCGCTCGGCGAACGTTTCCTGGCCGACCTGACTCCCGCGTACGCAGGGCTGGCCACGGCCGTGAGCCGGGCGAAGGCGGCCGCCCGCGAGGTGACGGGTGTGCTCAGGGTGGGGTTCCTGGCCACGCCCACGGATGTGGTCACGGGCAGCGTACGCGCCTTCGAGAGCCGCCACCCCGGGTGCGAGGTGGAGCTGGTGGAGATCCCGCTGTCCGACCCGTTCGGCAGGCTGCGGGCCGGACAGGTGGACATCGCGTTCACGCTGCTGCCGGTGGACGAGCCCGACCTGGCGGTGAGCGGGGGCCTGAACAGGGTGTCGTACGAGCTGGGCGTCTCCGCCCGCCACCCCCTGGCCGGCCGGGCGAGCATCGGCGTGGAGGAACTGGCGGGCCTGCCGCTGATCGGCCTGGACGGTCCCGCACCGCGTGCCTGGCGGGAACGCGTGGCACCGTCCGTGACCCCTTCCGGACGTCCGATTCCCCTGGCGGGTACGGTGACCACGAGCCAGGAGGGCCTGACCCAGGTGGCGCTCGGCCGGGGCGGCATGCTGTTCTGCGCCCCCACGGCCGCCCACCACAGGCGCCCCGACGTGAGCTTCGTCCCCGTCGCCGGCCTGCCGCCGTCGATCCTGGGTCTGGCCTGGGCGCGGGCGGCCGAGACGGCGGCGATCCGGGCGTTCCGCGACGCGGCGGCCCGGCACGCGCTCGGGTCGGAGGCCCTGGTGGCGTGAGACCACACGGGAGACCAGATGTCGGAGAACACGAAAAATACTGAAAAATCAGAGAGCGTCCGGGTGACCGCCTGGGTGCGGGGGAGGGTCCAGGGTGTGGGGTTCCGCTGGTGGACCCGGGCCAGGGCGCTCGAGCTCGGACTGGCGGGATGGGCGCGCAACACCGAGGACGGCCGGGTGGAGGTGGTCGCCGAGGGGCCGCGGTCGGCGTGCGTCAAGCTGCTGGAGCTGCTCAGAGGTTGCGACACGCCGGGCAGGGTCGATGGAGTAGTGGAACGTTGGAGCGAACCACGAGGTAGTTTGGGCGGTTTTGTGGAGCGATAGCGACTTCCCTTAAACCCCCCAAATGGGGTATAGTTGTATGTCGGGAGTGCCCATCAGTAGGGCTCAGCGGTTCGATCGACTTGACCGCCCACACTGCCGGTGCGACTCTTGTTAAGTACCACGCGCACCCCTCCCGCGGAATAGAAGTGCGCGAACCAGTCTGGTCACTCAGCGTGGAGGACCCTTTACCATGGCGAAGGCTCTACTCGGCCACGTCGGCGGTCCTGACCCTCGAATGGTCTCGGAAATGCGCCGCCTGCAGCAGCGTATCCGGGATCTGGAGGCAGAACTCATCCGACTTCAGGCCACGAATGACGCTCTTGCGGCGCAAACCCGCGACGAGGCACTAAGCCGCATGCAAGAGCGCGAGCCGGCACTCACCTGAGAGTGATCGGAGCGCAAGACCCAGGGACGTCTCGAAGAGGCGTCCCTTGTTATTTTCCCCTGCTCGGAAAGCTTCCTTTGCCCTGGTCGCGCCGGTTCCGACGGCATGCGCCCGCGAGGCGCATCGGGGACCAGTAGTCTTTTCCGCAGTCGTCTAGGGAGAAGGGGGCCGCGCTTGTATTTGAAGACCCTCACCCTGCGCGGCTTCAAGTCCTTCGCCTCTGCGACCGCCCTGCGGTTCGAGCCCGGCATCACCTGCGTCGTCGGCCCCAACGGCTCGGGCAAGTCCAACGTCGTCGACGCCCTGGCCTGGGTCATGGGCGAGCACAGCGCCAAGTCGCTGCGCGGCGGCAAGATGGAGGACGTCATCTTCGCCGGCACCTCCTCCAGGCCCCCGCTCGGGCGCGCCGAGGTGACGCTGACCATCGACAACAGCGACGGCGCGCTGCCGATCGACTACACCGAGGTCACGATCAGCCGGCTGATGTTCAGGTCGGGGCAGAGCGAATACGCGATCAACGGCGACACCTGCCGCCTGCTCGACATCCAGGAGCTGCTGTCCGACTCGGGCATCGGCCGCGAGATGCACGTCATCGTCGGGCAGGGCCAGCTCGACGCCGTGCTGCACGCCGGGCCCGAGGATCGGCGGGCGTTCATCGAAGAGGCCGCCGGCGTGCTCAAACACCGCAAGCGCAAGGAAAAGGCGCTGCGCAAGCTCGACGCCATGCAGGCCAACCTGACCCGCGTGCAGGACCTCACCACCGAGCTGCGCCGCCAGCTCAAGCCGCTGGGCCGCCAGGCGGAGATCGCCCGCAAGGCCGCCGTCATCCAGGCCGACCTGCGTGACGCCAGGCTCCGGCTGCTGGCCGACGACGTCGGCACGCTGCGTGCCACCCTGGAGCGCGAGGCCGCCGACGAGGCCGCGATCACGGCCAGGCGCCACCAGGTCGAGATCGAGCTGGCGGAAGGCCAGCAGCGCGAGGCCGCACTGGAGGCCGCCGAGGCGGAGGCGCAGCCCCGGCTGGCCGCCGCTCAGGAGACCTACTTCAGGCTCTCGTCCCTGCGCGAGCGCATCACCGGCCTGGAACAACTCGCCGCCGAACGCCACCGGCACGCGCTCGACGCCGCCGCCATCGAGCGCAGGGGCCGCGACCCGGAGGAGCTGGAGCGCGAGGCGGCCGGGGCCCGCGAGCAGGAGCTGATCCTCAGGGCCGAGCTCGAACACGCGCACGAGCTCCTGGAGGCGGCCGTCGAGCGGCGCTCCGAGTCCGAGGCCGAGCTCAACGCGGAGGAGCAGCGGCTCGCGATGGCCGCCAGGGCCGCCGCCGACCGCCGAGAAGGGCTGGCCAAGCTGCGCGGCCAGGTCGATTCCGTACGCAGCAGGGCCAGGGCCGCCGAGGAGGAGATCGGCAGGCTCCAGGCGGCGGTGGCCGACGCGACCGAGCGCGAGAGCCAGGCCACGGAAGACCTGGAGGC
Source organism: Nonomuraea deserti (assembly GCF_004348685.1). Taxonomy (GTDB): domain Bacteria; phylum Actinomycetota; class Actinomycetes; order Streptosporangiales; family Streptosporangiaceae; genus Nonomuraea; species Nonomuraea deserti. The sequence goes on from NZ_SMKO01000018.1 coordinate 51,784, forward strand.
GCGGCGGCTGGAGGAGCCCGCCGCCGACCCCGCGCTGGCCGAGGAGCTGGCCACGGCGCAGGCCGTGGTCGAGGAGGCCGCGGCGGTCGCCGACGAGGCGCGGGCGGCGGCCGAGGAGGCCAAGTCCTGCCTCGACGCGCCGCGGGCCGCCCTGCAGGCCGCGAAGTCGGCCGTGGTCACGGCCCGCGCCGCCGACCAGGAGGCCCAGCGTTCGGTGGCCGCGCTGGCCGCGCGCAAGGAGGCGCTGGAGCTGGGGCTGGCCAAGGGCGACGGCGGCGCGGCCCTGCTGGACGCCGGCCTCGCCGGGGTGCTCGGCCCGCTGGCGGCCGCCATGCAGGTCACGCCGGGGGCGGAGCCGGCCGTGGCGGCCGTGCTCGGTCCCGTCGCCGAGGCGATCACCGTGAAAACCCTCGACACCGCCGTCGAGGCCATCGACCTGCTCCGTGCCCAGGGCAAGGGCCAGGCCACGCTCCTCGTCGCCCGCGCCGCCGACCAGCTCCCACCGGCCCGGCCCGGCCTGGAGCCCGCAGCCGGCCCCGGAGCCCCGGAGGCGCCCGGTCAGGGATCCGGGGTGGCGGACGCGTCCGGCCAGGGGTCCGCGGGCGTGTCCGGGACGGCGGTCCTGTCCGGTCAGGGATCCGGGGTGGCGGGCGTGGCGGCGCGGCGGCGGGGGAGTGCTCCCGACGGCAGCCGCTGGGTGGCCGACCTCGTCACGGTGCCCGACCATCTCCGTCCGGCCCTCGACCACGTGCTGGCCGGCGTGGCGGTCGTCCACGATCTGGCGGCCGCGCGCGAGCTGGTCGAGCGCCATCCCGGCCTGCGGGCCGTCACCACGCACGGCGACCTGGTGGGCGCGTACGTCGCCGATGGCGGGTCCGACGGCGGCACCTCCGTGCTCCAGGTGCGCGCGGCCCTCGACGAGGCGGTCAAGGACCTGGAGGAGGCCGAGGGCAGGGCGGAGGAGACCGCCCGCGCCCTCGACGAGGCGGTCGGCCAGGAGCAGGCGGCCCAGACGGCCCTGGAGGCCGCGCAGGCCCGCGTCAGCGAGGCCCAGACCGCCGTCACGACCGCCCAGGCCGGCGTGAGCGCCGCGCAGGGCACGCTCGACCAGGTCAGGAGCCGCCAGCGGGAGGCCGACCAGCGCAACGCCGCGGCCGCCAGGCAGCTGGCCCAGCTCGAGGCCGCCGCCGGCGCCGCCCGGGCCGAGGCCGAGCGCCTGGCCAGGAGCGTCACCAAGGCGGAAGAGGCCCGCGCGGAGGGCCTGGAAGAGCTGGCCGAGCTGGAGATCCGGCTGGCCGAGGCCGAATACGCCCAGGAGCTGGAGTCGGAGCCCACCACCGACGGCCGCGACGAGCTGGCGAGCGCCTGCGAGGCCGCCAGGCAGCGCGAGATGGACACCCGCCTGCAGGTGCGCACCGCTGAAGAGCGCGTCAAGGGCATCGAGGGCCGCGCCGACGGCCTGCTGCGCGCCGCCCAGCGCGAGCGCCAGGAACGCGCCCAGGCGGCCGCCCAGCGCGCCAGGCGCAGGCGGCAGGCCGCCGTGGCCGAGGCCGTCAGCAAGGGCGCCAGGCGGGTGCTCGAGGCGCTGGCGACCTCCATCCAGCTGGCCGCCGGGGAACGCGACGAGGCCGACCTCACCAGGGTCGCGGTCGACGCCGAGCTCAAGCAGGTGCGCCTGCGCGTACGCGAGCTCGGCCAGGAGCTGGACAAGCTGGTCAACCGGGTGCACGGCAGCGAGGTGGCCCGCACCGAGCAGCGCCTGCGGCTGGAGCAGATGGAGCAGCGGGCGCTGGAGGAGTTCGGCGTCGAGGTCGAGTCGCTGATCTCCGAGTACGGCCCCGACGCCCCGGTGCCCGGTGACCCGCCCGTGCCGTACGTCCGCGAGGAGCAGGAGAGGCGCGCCAAGGCGGCCGAGCGGCAGATGAACCAGCTCGGCAAGGTCAACCCGCTGGCGCTGGAGGAGTTCGCGGCGCTGGAGGAGCGGCACGCGTTCCTGACCTCGCAGCTCGAAGACCTCAAGAAGACCAGGCGCGACCTGCTGACGGTGGTCAAGGAGGTCGACGACCGGGTGGAGCAGATGTTCGCCTCGGCGTACGACGACGTGGCCAGGGAGTTCGAGCAGATCTTCACCAGGGTCTTCCCTGGGGGCGAGGGCCGGCTGGTGCTCACCGAGCCGGCCGACATGCTGACCACCGGCATCGAGGTCGAGGCCAGGCCGCCGGGCAAGAAGGTCAAGCGGCTGTCGCTGCTGTCGGGCGGCGAGCGCTCGCTGACGGCGGTGGCGTTCCTGATCTCCATCTTCAAGGCGCGGCCGTCGCCGTTCTACGTGATGGACGAGGTCGAGGCCGCGCTCGACGACACCAACACGCAGCGCCTGCTGACGTTGTTCGAGGAGTTGCGGCAGAGCTCGCAGCTCATCGTGATTACCCACAACAAGCGTACGATGGAGATCGCCGACGCCCTCTACGGCGTGTCGATGCGCGGCGACGGCGTGACACAGGTGGTCAGCCAGCGACTGAGAGAGCGCGAGTCGGCCTGATGGGCGTGGCCTTGGGCATGACCATGGCGGTCGATCTGGAAAACTGACATCTGTGGATGGTTACCTCGGCGTCATCGTGATCGTGGCCGTCGTCGCCCTGCTGGCGGCCGGCGGTCTTTTCCTGCTCTTCCGGCCTGGCCGGAAAGCGCCTCCGCCGGTCAAGCCGCCCGAGGCTCCCGTGCTTCCCGAGGAGAAGCGGCCCGCGGGCACGGGCGAGGAGGGCGAGGGCGCGACCACCACGCTGCCGCCGCCGGCCAAGCCGGCCGAGCCCGTCGTGGTGGAGCCCGAGGTCGAGGTGCCGCCGCCGTCCGCGGGCCGGATGGTGCGGCTGCGCTCGCGGCTGGCGCGCTCGCAGAGCGCCCTCGGCCGCGGGCTGCTGGAGCTGCTCTCCCGCGACCGGCTCGACGACGAGGTGTGGGACGAGATCGAGGAGAGCCTGATCACGGCCGACGTGGGCGTCGCGCCGACCCAGATCATGGTCGAGGAGCTGCGCACCAAGGTCAAGGTGCTGGGCAGCCGCACGCCCGCGGAGGTGCGCGGCCTGCTGCGCGAGCAGTTGCTCGGGCAGGTCGACCCCGATCTCGACCGCACGTTGCACGTGCGCAAACACGGCGAACGGCCCGCGGTGGTGCTCGTCGTGGGCGTCAACGGCACCGGCAAGACCACCACCACGGGCAAGCTCGCGCGTTCCCTCGTCGGCGACGGCAAGAAGGTCGTGCTCGGCGCGGCCGACACCTTCCGCGCGGCCGCCGCCGACCAGCTCCAGACCTGGGGAGAGCGGGTCGGCGCCGACACGGTGCGCGGTCCCGAGGGTGGCGACCCGGCCTCCGTGGCCTTCGACGCTGTCGCCAGGGGCATGGAGGAGAAGGTCGACGTCGTCATCGTCGACACCGCCGGCCGCCTGCACACCAAGACCGGCCTCATGGACGAGCTGGGCAAGGTCAAGCGGGTCATCGAGAAGAAGGCCACGGTCGACGAGGTGCTGCTCGTCCTCGACGCCACCACCGGCCAGAACGGCATGCGCCAGGCCCAGGTGTTCGCCGAGGTGGTCAACATCACCGGCATCGCGCTGACCAAGCTCGACGGCACCGCCAAGGGCGGCATCGTGATCTCGGTGCAGCGGGAGCTGGGGGTGCCGGTCAAGCTCGTGGGGCTGGGCGAGGGGCCCGACGATCTGGCGCCGTTCGACCCCGAGGTCTTCGTGGACGCGATACTCGGCGACTGAGGACAATTTCCGGCATGGCCGTAATTGGTCCTGAAATACCCCTTACCAGATAAGCATTGATCGATGTCTTTTCTGTGTGCTGACATGTACCGGTCATCAACCTGAGTGCTCGGTTCCATTCAACGACGAAGGGGCATCCATGAAGAAGATCGTTGTTCACCGGCCAGGAACTGTGAAGCCGACCGCCGCGGCAGCGCCGAGGCACGGCACCTGACGCACCAGGCCGGCGCCTGATCGCGGGCGCCGGCCCTCGCCTGACCACGGAAATGGGGTCGTGTGGACACGATCATGCTGGACGCGGACCGCCGGATCGGCGGCCCCTACACCTTCGCCGCCGCGCTGCTCGGCCATCTCGTCCCGGCCGCCCTGGCACGGCATCCCGAGCTGGTCGCCGCGCATGACGTCGAGATCCGGACGGCCGGGCCGAAACTCCGCGACGTCGTCCCGGCGCGCAGGCGCTCACTGGCCGACGACCTCCCCCGCGCACAGCGCATCCTCATCCCCGCCGCCCGGCGCAGCCTCAGGATCGCCAACGGGCTGGCCGAGTTCGTCCGTGACCACCTCGACCGCGCGGGCCCTCTCGCCGTGACCGTGACGAACCTCGACGCCGCCGACCCCACCGACACCGAGCTCGTCGCCGTGCTGCGGCGCCGGCTCGACCCCCGCCTGCTGCGGATCGACGAGGGCCCGCAGGCACCGTCGGCCGGGGCGTTGCCGGCCGACTTCGACCGCTACCGCGACGAGGGTTTTCACCACGCGATGGCAGAGTCGGGCCTGGAGGCGCTGCGCGGCATGGCGTACGACGCCGACCCGCCGCGCCGGCGGCAGCTCCTGCAGCGCGTAGCCGCCTCGCTGGAGGCCATCGAGCGCGAGGACGAGGCCCGCGAGCTCTACGACCGCGCCAGGCGCGAGAGCACCGACCCCAGACACCGCGCCACCATCGCCTACGCCACCGCCATGATCCTCGTACGCCACCACGACCCCGCGCGGCGCGACCCCGAGCAGGCGCTGGCCTGGATCAACGAGGCGATCACGATCACGTCGCTGCTGCCCGACCCACGGGAGCGGGCCTTCCACCTCGGCTTCGACCTCAACGGCAAGGCCCTGGTCGAGGTCCGCAGGGGCCGGCCCGCCGCCGCGATGGAGCTGGTGCAGCAGGCCATCGACCTGGCCGAGGCAGACCTGCCGGCCGAGCATCCGATCCACAAGCTCGTGCTCCACGCCAACAGGGGCCAGCTCCTGGCCATGACGGGCCGGGCGGAGGAGGCGCTGGCCGACTACACGCGGGCGGTCGAGGCCGACCCCGGCTATCCCGACTACTACCTCGACCGGGGCAACCTGCTGCACAAGCTGGGCCGCGACGACGAGGCGCTGGCCGACTACGAGACCGTCATGCGGCTCAGCCCGCCCTTTCCCGAGGCGTACTACAACCGGTCCGAGCTGCGTTACGCGGCGGGCGACCTCGCGGGCGCCCGCGCCGACCTGGATCACACGCTGGAGCTGGACCCCGAGTTCGCGCCCGCGTACGTGAACAGGTCCGGGCTGAGCGCGGCGGCCGGCGCGTACGCCGAGGCCCGGCGGGACGTCGAGCGGGGGCTGCGGCTCGCGCCGCGCGACCCGCACCTGCTGTGCGTGCTCGGCCAGGTCGAGCTGGCCGAGGCGCGCCACCCGGCGGCGCGCGCCGCCTTCGACCGGGCCCTGGAGCTCGACCCCGATCTGGTCGCGGCCTGGGCGGGGCGGGCCGAGCTGGCCTTCGAGCTCGGCGACCACGGCGCGGCCCTGGCCGACCTGACGAGCGCCCTCAAACGCGAGGAGACGGCCGAGCTGCTGTTCAACAGGTCGGTGGTGCACCGGGCCTCGGGACACCCGGACCAAGCCCGCGACGACCTGCTCAGGGCCGCGGTCCTGGCACCCGGCGACGGCGACATCAGGCAGGCTCTCACCGAGGTATGAGCCGATGGGACGGCGCTACTGGCTGCTGCTCAGCGCGTTCCTCGCCTCCTCGCTCGGCACCTGGATCTACCGGCTGGCCCTGCCGCTCCTGGTCTACGACCTGACCGGCTCCGCGTTCGGCACCGGGCTCGTGTACGCCATGGAATACCTGCCGTACGTCGCGCTCGGCATGCTCGGCGGGGTGCTCGCGGACCGGGTCGACCGGCGGCGCGTGCTCGTGCTCGGCGACCTGATCTCCGGTGCGGTCACCGTGCTGCTCGCGGTCATCGTGACGGCCGGCGTGCGGCAGCTCTGGGCGATCTACGCGGTGGCGTTCCTGCTGGCCTGCGTCGATCCCCTCTACCAGCCCGCGTTCCGCTCGATGGTGCCCTCGCTGGTCCCGGTGGAGCGGCTGCCGCAGGCGAACGCGCGGCTCCACATGGGCGAGCACGCGGTGAACATGGTCGGCCCCGTGGTCGGCGGCGCGCTCGTCGTGGGCCTCGGCCACCAGGCCGCGATCTACGTGGACGCGGGCACGTTCGTGCTGTCGGCCCTGCTGATCTGGCCTGTCAGGGCGGCGCGGGGCGCGCTGACGAGACGCGGCCGGTCCATGCTCGCGGACATCCGGGAGGGCCTCAGCTTCCTCTTACGCGGCGACAAGGTGGTGCTCACCACCGCGCTCGCGACCGCGGCGTGCAACTTCGGGGTCTGGCTGCTGCTGGCCGGGCTCGTCTACTATCTCAGCTCGTACCACGGGTTCACGCCGGGGGAGATCGGCGTCGTCTACGCCTTCCAGGGGGCGGGCGCGGTGCTCGGGGCGGTGCTCGGCAGCCGGTTGCTGCGCAGGTATCCGCCGGGTCGGGTGATCTGCTGGGCCGTGGCCGCGGGCGGCCTGTCGATGCTGGCCATGATCGTGGCGCGCGGCCCCGTGCCGATCGGGCTCGCCTGGCTGGGGCAGTTCGCCGCGGCGGGGACGTCGATCGTGGCCGTCGCGACCGTGCGCCAGCTGCTCGTCCCCGACCATCTGCTCGGACGGGTGCTCGGCACGGCCAGGATGATCGCCTTCCTGTCCATCCCGCTCGCGTCGCTGGCCACGGGCGTGTTCGAGTCGGAGACGCGCAACGCGTACGCGCTGATGGTCGCCGCGGGGGTGGGCTGGCTGGCCATCGCCGCCGTCGTGTCGCACACGCCGCTGGGCCGGCTCAGGCTTCCCGCTCTGCGGGACGGGAGCGCGGGCCGATCGGCACCACCAGGGGAGTCCCGGCCACCGGATCCTCGATGACCTTGGCGTCCAGCTCGAACACCTCGCGCAGCAGCTCCTCGGTCAGCACCTCGTGCGGGGTGCCCGAGGAAATCACCTGCCCGGCGCGCATGGCCACCAGCCGGTCGGCGTAGCGGGCGGCCAGGTTGAGGTCGTGGAGGACCATGACGACCGTGCGGCCGGCCCGCTGGTGCAGGTGGCGTACGAGCTCCAGCACCTCCACCTGGTGGGCGAGATCGAGGAAGGTCGTGGGCTCGTCGAGCAGCAGCAGGTCGGTGCCCTGGGCCAGGGCCATGGAGATCCACGCCCGCTGCCGCTGCCCGCCCGACAGCTCGTCCAGCGGCCGTTCCGCCAGGTCGGCCAGGCCCGTCATGTCCAGCGCCGCGGTGACCGCGCCCTCGTCGTCGGAGGACCACTGCCGGTACCACGTCTGGTGCGGATGCCGGCCCCTGGCCACCAGGTCGGCCACGGTCAGCCCTTCGGGGGCGACGGGCGCCTGGGGGAGCATGCCGAGGATCTTGGCGACCTCGCGGGTGGGGATCTTGTCGATGCGCTTGCCGTCGAGCAGTACCTCGCCGCCCTGCGGCTTGAGCAGGCGGCCGAGCGCGCGCAGCAGGGTGGACTTGCCGCAGCCGTTCGGGCCGATGATGGTGGTCACGGTGCCCGCCTCGATGCCGAGGTCGAGCCCGTCGACGACGACGCGCTCGCCGTACCCGAGCCTGAGGTCGGCGGCCTGCAGTCTCACTTGCGTGACCTCCAGATCAGATGGATCAGGTAGGGGGCGCCCAGCACGGCGGTGACGATGCCGACGGGCAGCTCGAGCGGGGAGAACGCGGTGCGCGCGATCAGGTCGGCGCCCGTGGTGAGCACGCCGCCGATGACCGCCGAGCACACCAGGGGCGGCCGGCCTGACCGGACCAGCCTGAGCGCGATCTGTGGCGAGGCGAGGGCCACGAACGCGATCGGGCCGGCGGAGGCGGTGGCCACGGCGGCCAGCAGCACGGCGGCCAGGATCAGCAGGGCGCGGGCCGGATTCATGCGGACGCCGAGGGCGGTGACCGTGTCGTCGCCGAAGCGCAGGGCGTCGAGCGAGCGGGTGCCGAGCAGGGTCAGCGGCACCAGCACGGCCAGGGCCAGCGCCGTGGGTGTCACGTGCTCCCAGCCCCGGCCGTTGAGCGAGCCGCTGATCCAGATCATGGCGCGGCTGGTGTCGTTGACGTCGCCGACCGTGAGGAGCCAGAACTTGACGTTGGTGAACACGGCGGCCACGCCGATGCCGACCAGCACCAGGCGGTAGCCGTCCAGGCCGCGCCGCCATGCCAGCCCGTAGACGACGGCGGCGCCGAGCAGGCCGCCGAGCAGGGCGAGCGCGGGGATGCCGAGGGTGGACAGCAGGCCGCTCACGCCGCCGTAGACGCTGCCGCTGGCCACCACGCCGGCCACGACCGTGACGGAGGCGCCGGTGGTGACGCCGAGGATCTCGGGGCTGGCCAGGGGGTTGCGGGCGATGGACTGGATGATCGCCCCGGACAGCGCGAGCGCCGCGCCGACGAGGGCGCCGGTGAGCGCGCGGGGCAGGCGCAGCTCCATGATGACGAAGTGGCCCGGGTCGTTGACGTCGAACGTGCCGGCGACCACGCCGGCGATGCTCATCTCGATGTCGCCGATGCGCATGTTCAGGGCCATGAGCAGGGCGAGCAGGACCAGCCCCGTCAGGGTGAGCACGACGGCGCGCGGGCGTACCTGCCAGGACAGGCCGGCGACGCGCAGGGGGAGAGTGGTCACAGGCGCACCGGCTTCCTGCGCCGCACCAGGGCGACGAAGAACGGCGCCCCGAGCAGCGCGAGCACCACACCGACCTCCAGCTCTCCCGGCGGGGCCACCACGCGCCCGACCACGTCGGCGACCAGCAGCAGCGCGGCGCCGACGAGCCCGGAGTACGGCAGCAGCCACCGGTGGTCGGTGCCTGACAGCGGACGGGTCAGGTGCGGCACGATGAGCCCGACGAACGCCAGCGATCCGCAGGCGGCGACCGACGCGCCCGACAGCAGGGTGACGGCGGCGACGCCGACGGCGCGGGTCACGGGGATGTTCTGGCCGAGGCTCCTGGCGACGTCCTCGCCGAGCGACAGGGCGTTGAGCCCCGGGGCGTTGACCGCCGCCAGCACGAGGCCCACCAGGATGAACGGCAGCACCTGCCAGACGACGTCGGCGCCCCTGGCCGCGATCGAGCCCGCCTGCCAGAAGCGGAAGACGTCCATCGCCTGCTCGTCCAGCAGCACGATGGCCGAGGTCAGCGCGTAGAGGAAGGCGCTCACGGCGGTGCCCGCGAGCGCCAGCGTGACCGGGGTCGGGCTGCCCTTGCCGCCCGTCATGCCGAGCGCGAACACCGCGACGCTGGCCACCAGCGCCCCCGCCAGACCGAACCAGATGTAGCCGAGCAGGCTGGAGACGCCGAGCAGGACGATCGACGACACCATCGCGAACGCCGCCCCCTGCGTGACTCCGAGCAGGCCGGGGTCGGCGAGCGGGTTGCGGGTGTGGCCCTGCATGAGCGCGCCGGCCACGCCGAGCGCGACTCCGGCGAGCACGCCGAGGACCGTCCTGGGGACGCGCAGCGCGCGGATGACGATGTCGTTCTCGGTGCCGGTCGGCGCGGTGAGCGCGTGCCAGGCGTCGGTGAGCGGCACGGACTTGGAGCCGATGGTGACGCTCAGCACCACGGCGGCGACCACGGCGGCGAGCAGCACGGACAGGACCGTGAGCCGCCGGTGGCGGACGCCACGAAGCCGGGGGGCGACGGCCGTTGCGCTCACCCGTGCCCTCCTCGATGTTTGCCGGATCCCGGTGCAGTATGCCAGCTTAGGCAGGGCTAACCTAAATTAGGTTTGCCTTATTTTGACCGAGAGGGTGCTGATGAGACCGTTGCGCGCGCTGGTCTGCGCTGTCCTGGCCGTGGGGCTCGCCGCCTGCGGTTCCGCGGAGCCCGCGGACGCCCCCGCGCCGAGTGCCCCCTTCAGGACCGTCAAGCACGTCATGGGCGAGACGGTGATCCCGGAGCAGCCGAAGCGGGTGGTGGCGCTCGACCAGAGCTTCGTCGACGCGGTGCTCACCCTGGAGACGCCGGTGGTGGGCTACACCACCTACCGGTCGATCGACACTGAGCTTCCCGGCTATCTCGGGGCCGTCGCCGAGCGGTACGGCAAGCAGGCCACTCCGGTCGGGACGCTGGAGCAGCCGAGTCTGGAGAAGATCATCGCGCTCAAGCCCGACCTGATCGTCTCGGCCAAGGTCCGCCACGAGGCGCTGTACGAGAAGCTCTCCAAGATCGCGCCCACGGTCTTCAGCGAGACCACAGGGGCCATCTGGAAGGAGAACCTCCGGCTCATGGGTCAGGCCCTGGGCAAGGAGACGCTCGCCGACGCCAGGATCAAGGAGTACGAGGAGCGTGCCGCCGCGATCGGTGCGGCGATCAAGAAGAAGGACGGCGAACTGCCGACGATCTCCGTCGTGCGCTTCGCCGGCGAGCCGACGACCCGGCTCTACGTGGAGAACTCGTACTCCGGCGTGGTCTTGAAGGACGTCGGGTTCCCCCGGCCGGAGAGCCAGCCGACCGCGAAGGACGCCATCGCCGTGGACGTCAGCCAGGAGCGGATCGCGGAGCTGGACGCCGACCAGATCTTCGTCGCGACATATCCGGATCCGTCGTCTGACGGGCCCAAGGAGAAGTTCGTGAACAACCCGCTGTGGGGCAAGCTCAAGGGCGACAAGCACGAGGTGAGCGACCTGACCTGGATGAGCGCTGTGGGCATCCAGGGGGCGCACGCCATGCTGGACGACGTGGCGAAGTTCTTCGCCGTCGATCCCGCCAGACCCGCCTCCTGACGCCTCTACCGGGGCAGGAACGCGCGCAGCTCCCCCAGGTGGGGAGCGACGTCCAGGCCCTGCCGGGCGAGCCAGCTCGGGTCGCCGTACGTGCCCTCGTAGCGGTCGCCGCTGTCGCAGACCAGCGTGACGATGCTGCCCCGCTCGCCCGACTCGCGCATCTCCGCGATGAGGCCCACGCAGGCCGCCATGTTCGTCCCCGTCGATCCGCCCACGTGGAGGCCGGTCACCTCGCGGGTCCAGTGCATGGCGGCGATCGAGCGGGCGTCCGGCACGGCGATCATGCGGTCGATGACGGCCGGCTGGAAGGAGGGCTCCACGCGGGGGCGGCCGATGCCCTCGATGCGGGAGCCCGGCGCGGTGACCGTGGTGTCGCCGGAGACCCAGCTCGGGTAGAAGGCCGACCCCTCGGGGTCGGCGACGGCCAGGCGGGTGGCGTGGCGGCGGTAGCGGATGTAGCGGCCGATGGTGGAGGACGTGCCGCCGGTGCCGGCGCCGACCACGATCCACGCGGGCACCGGGTAGGGTTCCATGGACATCTGGGAATAGATGGACTCGGCGATGTTGTTGTTCCCGCGCCAGTCGGTCGCCCGCTCCGCGTAGGTGAACTGATCCATGAAGTGCCCGCCGGTCTCGGCGGCCAGGCGGTGAGATTCCTCATAGATCGCACCCGGATCGCTCACGAGATGACACTTCCCACCGTAGAACTCGATGAGGTGGCACTTCTCCGGCGACGTGGACGCGGGCATGACGGCGATGAAGGGCAGGCCGAGCAGCCGGGCGAAATAGGCCTCGCTGACGGCGGTGGATCCGCTCGACGCCTCGACGACGGTCGTGGCGGGCCCGATCCAGCCGTTGGCCAGGCCATAGAGGAAGAGAGAACGAGCGAGCCGATGTTTGAGTGAACCTGTGGGGTGCACCGACTCGTCTTTCAAGTAGAGGTTTACACCCCAGTCCGAGGGCAGCGGAAAGACGTGCAGATGTGTGTCGCAACTACGGTTGGCGTCGGCCTCGACCTTCCGTATGGCCTCGGCCACCCAGCGGCGGGTGCCGGGGTCGTGGCGGTCGACGAAGCTCATGCTCATACGCTATCCCATGTGACTCTTGCCACTCTTACTGTGATATTGGGTGGGTAGTGTTATGATAATGAGACTTGTCCGGCCGTGGACGTGACCACGCACGCCGCGAGCAGATGGACGGAAACCCCTTCTGGCCAAGGCCGAACCGCACTAACGCGCCCCTTACCTGGTGCTTGCGATGATGGAACCGCTGTCAGGCGGCTTGTGCCGAAACGGGGGATAGCGCAAGGGGGATTGATTTGATCACTATGACCGATGAGCAGCGTCAGGACTGGTTCGAACGGGATGTCGTGCCCGTGACGTCGCAGCTGTTCGCCTCCGCCATGCGCCTGACTCGCAACACCGCCGACGCGGAGGATCTGGTGCAGGAGACGGTGGCGAAGGCGTACACGTCCTACCACCAGTTCCGCGAGGGCACCAACCTCAAGGCGTGGTTGCACCGGATTCTGACCAACAACTTCATTAACGACTACCGCAAGAAGCAGCGCTCTCCCAAGCTGTCCGCAGCCGAGGACATCGAGGACTGGCAGCTGCACGCCGCCGAGTCGCACTCCTCGACCGGGCTGCGCTCCGCCGAGAACGAGGCGCTCGACCGGCTCCCCGACAACATCGTGATGAACGCCCTGCGCAGCCTGCCCGAGGACTTCCGCGTGGCCGTCTACCTGGCCGACGTCGAGGGCTTCGCGTACAAGGAGATCGCTGAGCGCATGGGCACGCCGATCGGCACCGTGATGTCGCGCCTCCACCGCGGCCGCCGCCAGCTGCGCGGCATGCTGGAGGAGTACGCCCGCGAGGAGGGCGCCGTCCGCGTCCCCGCGCAGAGCGCCGCCGCCTAGGACCCCATGGCGAGATGGAGGCGGACGCGTAACAGGCCGCCTTCCGCCCGTAACTCGACGAGATCGCACAGCTGCCGGCTGATCCAGAGCCCGTATCCCCTGGGGGATCCGGGCTCGGGTGGTATGTAGCCGGGTAGCGGGTCGTGGAGCGCGCCGCCCGGTTCGGCGATCTCGCAGACGAGCTCCCCGTCCTCCACCCACATCGTGACCGTGCCGTGCCCGGCGCCGTGCTCGATGCTGTTGGCCGCGATCTCCGACGCGCTGAGCACGAGCGACGTGGTCAGGTCGCCGTCCATGCCGGCCGCCCTGGCGTAGTCGCCGACGGTCCGGCGCAGCCGCTTCAGCTCGCGCGCGGTGAACCCGAACGTCTTGGCGTCGCCGCGCGGCTCGGGCAGGGGCGCCCGATCGGTGTCCAGGACGAGGTCGTGCGGGTTCACGAACCGGGCGCCGGCCGCCTCGCCCTCGGGGCCGAGCAGCAGGGGATGGGTGACCTGGGTGTGATCGAGCACGTCCGCGGGGACCTTCCGCACGTCGTACAGGCACCACAGGATCGCCGGCCGCGCCCGGAGCGCGGCGTTGACCACCGACTCGTAGCGGATGAGCTCCCTGACCTCGCGCGCGCTCCTGCCCTCCCATCCGGGTTCGCCGATGACGAACGTGCCGTGGTCGCGCGTGTAGTCGTGCAGCGCGGCCAGCGTCCGGTAGGGATGGGCGTACCAGGAGGAGGCGTCGCGGTGGTCGACGCGGCCGGCGTCGCGGCCCAGGGCGTCGGCGAGCAGCCCGGAATTGGCCGGGCCCGTGATCACCAGGACCCGCCTGCCCTCGCCCAGCGCCGCGCGCACGCGCGGGACGGTGACGCTCAGGAGCGCCTCATCCGTGGCGTACGGCACCGCGACGTGCCTCAACGACTCATCACCGGAACGTGCCCGATCAGGGCGCACGGGCGAAACGTAGCAAGGCTAGGGGTGCTGTGCAACGGCTATCAGCGCGACCGCCCCCAGCGCGCAGGCAACACCGGTCACCTGGACGGCCCGCAGGCGCTCGCCGAGCACGTGGCGGGCCAGCAGCAGGGTGCTGGCGGGGTAGAGGGAGACGAGCACGGCGACGAGGCTGAGCAGGCCGTCCTGCTGGGCCAGCAGGAAGAGCACGTTCGCCGTCATATCGAGCACGCCGGCCGCGACGATGATGCGCAACGACCCTGACCGCGGTCTGAGCGCCCGCCGGGTGATCAGGGCGAGCAGGGCCACCGTGGTCACGGACGAGAGCCTGGCGCCGACCAGCGGCCACAGGCCGGACTCGTGCGGGGCCATGGAGAGCAGGATGAAGAATCCGCCGAACCCGGCGCCCGCGGCCAGCGCCGCCGCCACCGAGGTGAACGGGCCGTGCCCGCCGCCGGAGCTGTCCTGGCTGACCAGCAGCACCGAGCCCAGCGCGAGCGCGACCCCGACCAGCGCCCAGAACACCGGCCGCTCGCCGATCGCCAGCCCGAACACGACGGGCAGCGCGGCCGAGGTGACCGCGGTCGTCGGCGCGACGACCGACATGACGCCCGTGGCCAGCGCCCGGTAGAACAGCACCAGCCCGGCCGCGCCCGACATGCCGGCGGCCAGGCCCCATGACAGCGCCGTGTCGCTGAAGGCGCCGGGCAGCAGCGGCAGCAGGCCGAGGATCAGCGCCAGGCCGGCGATCTGCGACAGCACGACGACCGACAGCACCTGGGTCCGTTTGGTGGCCAGGCCGCCGAAGAAGTCGGCCGTGCCGTAGACCACCGCGCAGGCGGCCGCCAGGATCACCGTCATCTCTCACCTCTTCCAGTCCAACAGACTGAACTCTTAGTACAACACATTAGGTGCAACAGGGTGCAAAAGGATTTCACTACACTGCACTCCATGGAGGACCCCGAGCTGATCACCCAGGCCATCGCCAACAACGTCCGCGCCCAGCGCTCGCACCGCGGGCTGACGCTCGACGCGCTGGCCGCCAGGTCGGGGGTGAGCAGGGGGATGCTCGTCCAGGTGGAGCAGGGCCGGACCAACCCGAGCGTCTCCACGCTCACCAGGATCGCCTCCGCCCTGGGCGTCACCGTGGCACGGCTCGTCGAGGTCGCCGACGTGCCCATGGTGCGCGTCATCGACAAGGCCGACGTGGTCACGTTCCGCCAGGGCGACGTGCAGGCCCGCCTGCTGGTGGGCGCGGACGTGCCGATGATCCTGGAGTTGTGGGACTGGCGGCTGGCCCCCGGCGAGCACCACGACGGCGACGCCCACCCGCCGGGCACCCGCGAGATGCTGACCGTGCTCGACGGCGAGCTGACGATCACGGTCTACGGCAAGAGCCACACGATCGGCAGGGACGACGCGGTGCTCTTCACCGCCGATCGCCCCCATCGCTATGCGAACAGGGGCGAAGAGGAGCTCAGGTTCATCATGGTGGTCGCCGAGCCCCGCGAGACGCACGACCAATGAGCTTCACCTGAGCCCGCCGCGTCGGGGACGCCCGTTGTTTGGGTACATCCCTGGTGTGCGCGGAACGTCGGCAGGGGGTGGCGTGTGAATGAGGCCCGAGCGGCGACGGAGAAGCTCCAGGCGGAGCTCCACGGTCTGGGCGTCACCAGCGCGTACGACGTGGGCGACGATGCGACCGTCTCGGTGTGGATAGGCCTGGTCGTGCGCTATAGGGATGGCTTTTACCGTTGGCAGGAAGGGCCGGTGAAACGTCGGCATCTGGGTACGGATCCGGCCGGATGTGCCATGCGCGTGGCGCGCCGCTCCAAAGAACTGCAGGCCGATATCCCACCCTGGTGGGACGACCTGGTCAGGGAACTGCGGGGGAAACCGGCCCAGGACTATCCGTAGCCCCCCGTACGCGGTGTTTCGGGGGGACGCATGCGCGGGTGGGCTCTGCCGCTGGCCCTGTTGGCTCTGGTGAGCTTCGCCACCCAGGTGGTGGTGCACGCCCATCCCCCGGCGCTCCCGATCGTGCCCGTCCAGCCGCCGCCGATCGAGCCCTCCGTCCTGGCCAGGCGGCTGGCGTCGATGCAGGCCGACTGGCCGCGCCACGTCGACTGCGCGCTGGCCAAGTGCGTGGCCCTGACCTTCGACGACGGCCCGGGCGAGCACACGGGCCGGCTGCTCGCCCTGCTGAACGCGCACGACGTCAGGGCGACGTTCTTCGTGGTCGGGGAGATGGTGGCCGCCGGCGGCAGGCGAGCCGTCCAGCGCATCGTGGCCGACGGGCATGAGATCGGCAACCACTCCTGGAGCCACCAGGCGCTGTCGGAGCTGACGCGGAAGGAGCTCCACCGGGAGCTGCGGCACACCGGCCGCCTCGTGCGCCGGCTCACCGGGGTCAGGATGCGGGTGATGCGGCCGCCGTACGGGCTGACGGACCGGCGCGTCGCGGCCGAGGCACGCCGCACGGGCATGGCCCAGATCCTGTGGAACGTCGACACCTTCGACTGGCGGGACCGGACGCCCAAGGTCGTGGCCAGGCGGGCAGGCCGGGCCTCCCCCGGATCGATCATCCTCATGCACGACATCCACCGCACCACCGTGAAAGCCGTGCCCGCCCTGCTCGACGCGCTCGAGAGAAGGGGCTTCACGTTCGTCACGGTCTCCGAGCTGTACGGGGACCGGGGCCCGGCGCCGGGGAGAAAGTACATGAGGCGGTGACCCGGGGCGTCCGGGCGGCGTGGCAGGCTTGACCACATGGGGTTCACCGGCTTTCCCGACGAGGCGTTCCTGTTCTACGAGGGTCTCGAGGCTGACAATTCGAAGACCTATTTCGGCCGGCACAAACAGCTCTACGAGGAGGCCGTGCGAGAGCCGATGCTGGCGCTCGCCGACGAGCTGGCCGCGGAGTTCGGGCCGGCGCAGCTCTTCCGGCCCTATCGTGACGTGCGCTTCGCCAAGGACAAGTCGCCGTACAAAACGCATCAGGGCGCTTTCGTCGACCTGATGCCGGGCATCGGGCTCTACGTGGAGCTGAGCGCGGCCGGGCTGTTCACCGCGGGCGGCGTCTACACGAAGGCCTCCGACCAGGTCGCCCGCTATCGCGCGGCCGTCGACGAAGACCTGTCGGGCAAGCCGCTCGAGTCGATCATCGGCTCGCTCGAGGCGGCCGGCTACACGCTCCACGGCGAGCGGCTGAAGACCAGGCCGCGCGGCTTCGACGCCGGCCATCCCCGCATCGAGCTGCTGCGGCACCGGTCGCTCCACGCGGGGATGCGGTTCGAGCCGGAGCCGTGGGTGCACACGCCGCAGGTGCGCGAGCGGGTGGCGCGCACCTGGCGCGACTTCGGACCCCTGGTCGAGTGGCTCTGCACGCACGTGAGAGGCAGCGAGCTGCCGCCCCGCTGAGCCGCCCTGCTGAGCCGCCCCGCTGGGGCCGCCCCCGGCTTGAGGCGCACCCCAGCGCACGCGTCAACCGCGGCCGGGGCCCGCTTCCACGATCGCCACCGACCGGCGCCCAGACGTTGGCGTCAGGTCACCCGCGCTTCGCGCGGGCCGCGGCGCGGCCGCGGATGGCGGCGTCGAGCACCACCTTGCGGATGCGCACGGCGTCAGGAGTGATCTCCACGCATTCGTCCTCGCGGATGAACTCGAGCGCCTGCTCCAGGGAGAGCACGCGCGGCGGGATCAGCTTCTCCGTCTCCTCGCTGGTGGAGGAGCGCATGTTGGTGAGCTTCTTCTCCTTGGTGATGTTCACGTCCATGTCGTCGGACCGGGAGTTCTCGCCGATGATCATGCCTTCGTAGACCTCGGTCGTCGGCGAGACGAACAGCGTGCCGCGCTCCTGGAGGTTGAGCATCGCGAACGCGGTCACCGGGCCGGACCTGTCGGCCACCAGCGAGCCGTTGTTGCGGGTGCGCAGCTCGCCGAACCAGGGCTCGTAGGAGTCGAAGACGTGGTGGACCAGGCCCGTGCCGCGGGTCTCGGTGAGGAACTCCGTGCGGAAGCCGATCAGGCCGCGCGCCGGGACCACGAACTCCATGCGGATCCAGCCGGTGCCGTGGTTGGTCATGTGCTCCATGCGGCCCTTGCGCACCGCCAGGAGCTGGGTGACCGCGCCGAGGTATTCTTCCGGGCAGTCGACCGTCAGGCGCTCGACGGGCTCGTGCACCTTGCCGTCGATCTCTTTGGTGACCACCTGCGGCTTGCCGACGGTGAGCTCGTAGCCCTCGCGGCGCATCTGCTCGACCAGGATGGCCAGCGCCAGCTCGCCGCGGCCCTGCACCTCCCAGGCGTCGGGCCGCTCGGTGGGCAGCACCCGGAGCGAGACGTTGCCGACCAGCTCCTTCTCGAGGCGGTCCTTCACCATGCGCGCGGTGACCTTGGAGCCCTTGACCTTGCCCACGAGGGGCGAGGTGTTGGTGCCGATGGTCATCGAGATGGCCGGCTCGTCGACCGTGATGAGCGGCAGCGGGCGCGGGTCGTCGGGGTCGGCCAGCGTCTCGCCGATCATGATCTCGGGGATGCCGGCGATGGCGATGATGTCGCCAGGGCCCGCCTCCTCGGCCGGCTTGCGCTCCAGGGCCTCGGTCATGAGCAGCTCGGTGATCTTCACGCGCTGGATCGTGCCGTCGGTGCGGCACCAGGCCACCTGCTGGCCCTTGCGCATGACGCCCTGGTGGATGCGGCACAGCGCGATGCGGCCGAGATAGGAGGAGGCGTCGAGGTTGGTGACGTGGGCCTGGAGCGGCGCGCTCGAGTCGTAGGTCGGCGCGGGGATGGTCGACTTGATGATGTCGAACAGCGGCTCGAGGTCTTCCGAGTCAGGCATGCCGCCGTCGTCGGGGCGCTCCATGGAGGCCCTGCCCGCCTTGGCCGAGGCGTAGACGATCGGGAAGTCGATCTGCTCCTCGGTGGCGTCGAGATCCATGAACAGCTCGTAGACCTCGTCGACGACCTCTTTGATGCGGGCGTCGGGGCGGTCGACCTTGTTGATGCACAGGATGACCGGCATCTTCGCCGACAGGGCCTTGCGCAGCACGAAGCGGGTCTGCGGCAGCGGCCCTTCGGAGGCGTCGACCAGCAGCACGACCCCGTCGACCATGGAGAGCCCGCGCTCGACCTCGCCGCCGAAGTCGGCGTGGCCGGGGGTGTCGATGATGTTGATGGTCATGCCGCCGTGCTTGACCGCGGTGTTCTTCGCGAGAATGGTGATGCCCTTCTCGCGTTCGAGGTCGTTGGAGTCCATGACGCGGTCGTCGACGTCCTGGTTGGCGCGGAAGGCCCCGGACTGCCAGAGCATGGCGTCGACCAGCGTGGTCTTGCCATGGTCGACGTGCGCGATGATCGCGATGTTCCGCAGGTCGTCGCGGCTGTTCAAAGGCATGATGAGGTCTCGCTCTGTGTCGTGGAGGCGGCCGCGCGAAGTCGCGACCCACTAAGTCTAATTGATCCCCTCTGATGGCGAGCGCGAGCGGGACGACGGCGGGCCTCACGTACATAGCCGGTTGCACAATTGTGCGCATGGCAATCTTGGCCAGGGTCCCTACATTAACGGCATGACCTGGACAGAGCTGGTGATGGCCGCGGCGCCGACACGGGGCGAACGGCCGGCGGTGAGCGATGTCCGGACAGGCGAGGTGCTGTCGTACGCGACGTTCGTCAAACGGGTCACCCGTGGCGCGGCGGGCCTGCGCCGCCAGGGCCTGGGCTACGGCGAGCGGGTCATCGTCAACGTGCCGCCCGGCGCGACGCTGCCGGTCGCGATCCACGCCGTCGCCTGGGCGGGCGGCGTCGCGGTGCTCGCGGCCTCCGGCTCCGCCCGCATGATGATCACCCAGCGCCACTACGACCCCGCCGCCACGCAGGTCGAGCAGGTCTACTCCTTCCGCCCGGTCGAGGGGGCCAAGCCGTTCGCCGAGCTGCTCGACGAGCGCAGAGTGGAGTTCGGGCCGCTGGCGGGCCCGGCGCTCACGTTCGACGGCCGGCGCGTGTTCGACCACGACGAGCTGGCGGGTGACCTGCGCAGGCTCGCCGCGCGGGTGGCGATCGCCAAGGACGACGTCCTGATCAGCGCGGTCAACGATCCGTTCAGAGGGCTGCGGGTGATCGACCTGGCCATGATGTCCGGCGCCCACGTCGTGGTCGCCCACGAGCCGAGCCTGGTCGGCTGCCGCGTGCTCGCCCAGGAGCGGGGCGCGAGCGTCGTCGTCGCGCCCTACGACCTGGCCAGGAGGCTGCTGGGCAATCCCGCGCTGCGCGTCGTCGACGAAAGGACGGTCGTGAGCTCGCTCGGCCTGTGATCCCCACGGCCACCGCTGCGTCCCCGGCCGGAGAGGACACGAGCGCGCGATCCGATGCGCGAGTCTCCCGGCGGGGAAAGTGCGACACTGTCGGAGAGTGTGATCCTTCTGCGATGCGGGGTGACCACATGTCTGAGCTGCCCCGGCACAACCTTCCCGCCGAGCCCAACCGGTTCGTGGGCCGCGAACGCGACGTCGGCGACCTGCGCCGGCTGATGGGCGAGACCCGGGTGGTGACGCTGTGCGGGGTCGGCGGCATCGGGAAGACCCGGCTCGCGCTGCGGGCGGCCGCCGGGCTGCTGTCCTCCTACCCGGGCGGCGTCTGGCTGGCGGAGCTGGCCGGGGTCGGCCGCCCCGAGCTCGTGGAGCGGGAGCTCGCCGGCGTGCTCGGCGTGCGCGAGGAGGCCGGCCGCCCGCTGCTCGACACGGTGGCGGCCAGGCTCCGCGGTCAGCCCTGCCTGCTGCTGCTCGACAACTGCGAGCACTTGGTCGAGCGGTGCGCGGAGGTGGTCGCGGCACTGATCGCGGCCTGCCCGCCGCTGAGCGTCATGGCGACCAGCAGGGAGCCGCTGCGCATCGCCAGCGAGCTGGTGTGGCGGGTGCCGCCGCTCGAGCTGCCGCCCGTCACGGGCCGTTCCGACGCCGAGTCGGTGCGGTTGTTCCTCGACCGCGCGGCCGCCGCCGGCACGCGGCTGGGCCCCGGCAGCCTGCCGGACGTGGCGCGCCTGTGCCGGGCGCTCGACGGGCTGCCGCTGGCCATCGAGCTGGCCGCGGCCCGTACGAGCCTGCTCAGCCCCGGGCAGATAGCCGACCGCGTCGACGACAGGTTCGCGTTGCTGACGACCGGTGGCCGTACCGCTCCCGCCAGGCAGCGCACGCTCCTCTGCACCGTCGAGTGGAGCCACGACCTGCTGTCCGCCAAGGAGCAGGTGCTGCTGCGCCGGCTGGCGGTGTTCGCCGGCCCGTTCGACCTCGACCTGGCCGAGCAGGTCTGCGCGGAGCCGCCGATCTCCGAGGTGGAGATCGTCGACCTGCTCGGCGGCCTGGTCGACAAGTCGCTCGTGCTCTGCGACGAGGGCCGCGCACGCTACTGGCTGCTGGAGACCATCAAGCGGTACGCCGCCGAGCGCCTCGACACGGCGAGCGAGCGGGAGATCCTGCGCGAGCGGCACCTCGACGCGCTCTGCGAGCTGCAGGAACACCATTTCGCCACCGAGCTGGTCGAGCCGGGCGTGCCCTGGGAGGGCCGGCTGGAGGCGCTGACCACGAGCCGGAGCCTGGCCGACGACCAGCGGGTGGCGCTCGGCTGGGCCGCCGAGTCCGGCAACCCGGCGCTGGGCCTGCGCCTGTGTGCCGCCGGCACGGCGCTGCTGCCCGTCGGCGGCAACCCGGCGGAGATCGTCGCCTGGACGGAGCGGCTGCTGGCACTCGACCTGTCGGAGGTGCCCGGCGAGCTGATCGCGCGGGCCGAGGCCTGCCTCGCGTACGGGCTGGAGGCGCGTGACGAGCTGGACCGCTCGCTGGAGGTGGCCGGGCGGAGCCTGGCCAGGCTGCCGCCCGGCGACGCGTTCACCCGCTGCGTCCTGCACAGCGTCATCGTCGTGGTGCTGCTGCGCATGGGCAGGCCCGACGAGGCGCTGCCGCACGCGCAGGAGTGCCTGGACCTGGCCACCCGGTCCGGCGACACCTGGAACCAGGCGGCGGGGCTGGCCGGGCTGTCGGCGGTGGCCCTGACGCGCGGCCGGCTGCGGGAGGCGCAGCGGCACGGCGAGGAGGCGCTCGCGCGGGCGCGCGAGCACGGTCACCGCTGGATCATGGCGCGGACGGCAGCCCAGCTCGGCTCGGTGGCCGAGGCCCGTGGCGACCTGGTGACGGCCAGGTCCCGCTACGAGCTGGCCGTTCCGTGGCTGCGGGAGCTGGGCGGCGACCTGGAGCTGGCGCGCTGCCTGGCCAGGATCGGCAGGGTGGCGGCGATGTCGCACGATTTCGGCGTCGCCAGGGAGCGGCTGGCGGCGAGCCGCGCGCTGGCCGGGGAGACGGGGCAGCGCCAGGACATGGCCCGCTGCCTGGCCGGGCTGTCGGTGCTGGCGGAGTGCGAGGGCGATCTCGCCGGCGCGGTGCTGGCCGCGGCCGCGGCCACCACAGTACGCGACTCGATCGGCCGGCGCCCGGCCGCGCCGGGCGACCCGAGCGGCCGGCACTCGGCCGCGTTGCGCGACCTGAACGGCCGGCACTCGGCCGCGCCGGGCGACTCGATAGGCCGGCACTCGGCCACGGCGCGGATCGAGGAGTTGCTCGGCCGGGCCAGGGCCCGGCTGGGAGAGGGCCGCACCACCTCGTTGTGGTCGCGCGGCCGGGCGATGGACTCTGACGACGCCGCGCGCCACGTGCTGGAGAGCGAACCGCTCGCGGCCGGGACACACGCGGTGACCGAGCCCGTCAGGCACTCGCTGCTGACCGCTCGCGAGCGGGAGGTCGCCGGGCTGCTCACCCGCGGCCTGTCCAACCGGGCCATCGCGGAGGAGCTGGTGATCAGCCCCGCGACGGTGGCGCGCCACATCGCCAACATCATGGAGAAGCTCGGCTACACCTCGCGGGCGCAGATCGCGGTGTGGGCCGCGGAACACCCCAGGGCTTCTGCATAGGGATCTGCATATTCCGCCCCATGCATGCACGAGACGCCCTCCCTACCGTTGGCCCCATGGATGAGCGCATCGTCATGGTGGACCCGGACACCGGCCTGAAGCTCACCGAGGAGCAGCTGGACGAGAGGTCCGCCATGGCGACCGTCCAGTTGCGGCGCAGAGGCGTACGCGCGGGCGACACCGTGCTCATCTGCCTGCCCGTCGGAGCCGACCTGATGATCGCGACGGACGCGGTGATCGCCGCGGGCGGCGTCGCCTGCCCGCTGCCCGCCGATCTCGACGTCGACACCCTCAGGTCCCGCATCCGGGAGAGCGGCGCCCGCGTGCTGATCTCCGAGGCGCCGCGGGCGCTGGAGGCGGCGGACGAGACACGCGTACGGATCGTGATGGGCGTCGCAGACCTGGGCGCTCTACCTCCCTATCCGATCCGTCGTGATTTCTGCACGCAAAGTGATCGCATCGAGCGCCGAAGCAGTGGAGACTGAGCGGGACGGACAGTCCCCGCGACCCCATGGGCCCCCACATGATGGCGCAAGTCCCGCACAATCTTCCCGCGGAGCCCAACCGCTTCGTCGGGCGCGCGCGAGACGTGGCCGAGCTGAGCGCGCTGGTCCATGAGGAGCGCGTGATCACGCTCAGTGGCGTCGGCGGCATCGGCAAGACCCGCCTGGCGCTGCGCGTCGCGGCGCGGGCGATGCCCGGGTTCCCCGACGGCGTGTGGCTGGTCGAGCTGGCCCGCATCAGCCGGCCCGCGCTCGTCGTCAACGAGCTGGCCGAGGTGCTGGGCGTGCGCGACGAGACGCCGGGGAGGCTGCTCGACGGCCTGCGGGTGCGCCTGCGCGCGGCCAGAACGCTGATCGTCCTCGACAACTGCGAGCACCTGGTCGAGCGGTGCGCCGAGCTGGTGGCGGAGCTGATCGCCGAGTGCCCAGGGCCGGCGTTCCTGCTCACCAGCCGCGAGCCCCTGCGCATCCCCGGCGAGCTGGTGTGGCGGGTGCCGCCGCTCGAGCTGCCCGACGACCACCACCCGGACGCCGAGTCCGTGCTGCTCTTCGTGGAGCGGGCGCTGGCCGCCGGCGCGCGCGGGGTGCCGGGCAGCATGGACGACGTCGTACGCCTGTGCCGCGCGCTCGACGGCCTGCCGCTGGCGCTGGAGCTGGCGGCGGCCCGCACCAGCCTGCTGAGCCCCGGCAGGATCGCCGACCGCATCGGCGACAGGTTCAGGCTGCTCACCACCGGCGACCGTACCGCCCCCGCCCGGCAGCGCACGCTCCTCGCCACCGTCGAGTGGAGCCACGACCTGCTCACGCCCGGGGAGCGGGTGCTGCTGCGCCGGTTGTCGGTCTTCGCCGGGCTGTTCGACCTGGAGCTGGCCGAGCGGGTGTGCGCGGACGGCGGCATCCTGCGCGGCGCCGAGCTGCTCGACCTGCTCAGCGCTCTGGTCGACAAGTCGCTGGTGCTCCACCCCGGCGCCGCCGGTCGCTACCGCCTGCTGGAGACCATCAAGCAGTACGCCGCCGAGCGCCTGGAGGAGGCGGGCGAGGCGGCACAGCTGCGCGACAGGCACCTGCGCGTGATCTGCGAGGAACTGGAGCAGTGCTACGGCGCCGACTCGCTCAACCGCGGGATGCCCTGGGCGGCGATCAAGCAGGCGTTCACCAGGGGGCGGTCCCTGCTCGACGACTGCCGCGCGGCCGTCGACCGGGCGGTGGAGTCCGGGCAGCCGGTGCTGGGGCTGCGGCTGGCGAGCACGGCCCTGGCGATCCAGGCCGTCCGCGGCGACCTCGGCGAGAGCGTCGGCTGGCACGAGCGGCTGCTCGCGCTCGATCTGTCGGGGATGCCGCCCGAGCTGGTGGCGGTGGCCAACGGCGGCCTGGCGTACGGGCTGGAGCTCGGCGACGAGCTGGCCCGCGCGGAGGAGCTCATCGTGCGGGCCGTCGAGGAGCAGAAGAGACACCCCTACACGCACTGGCTCGGCATCAACTACTGCGTGGCCCTGACCGTGTTCTTCCGCAGGGGGAAGAGCAAGGAGGCGCTGGCCTACCTCGACGAGCTGGAGGCCGCGGCCACCGACCACGACGACCTGTTCAACCTGGCCACCGTACGGATCGCCCAGCTGAACCTGGCGCTCTTCCAGGGTCGCCTGCGCCAGGCCCAGCGCTACGGCGAGGAGGCGCTGGCCATCGCCAGGAAGACCGGTCACCACTGGACCCTGGCCAGGGCGCTGACCCATCTGGGCGCGGTGGCCGAGGCCGCCGGAGACCTGGAGACGGCCATGTTCCACCACGCCTCGGCGCTGCCGCTGCTCGCGGACATGGACAATCGGATCGAGCTGGCCCGGTGCCACACCAAGATCGCCAGGGTGGCGGCCGGGCTGCGCGACTTCGCGACCGCCGGTGAGCACGTGGCCGCCGGCCTGGCCCTGAGCATGCAGACCGGCCAGCGGCGCGGGATCGTCCGCGCTCTCATGGCGCTGTCCGCGCTGGCCAGGGCGCAGGACGACATCGAGGGCGCG
This sequence comes from Nonomuraea deserti, assembly GCF_004348685.1. Lineage (GTDB taxonomy): Bacteria > Actinomycetota > Actinomycetes > Streptosporangiales > Streptosporangiaceae > Nonomuraea > Nonomuraea deserti. Next base: position 76,953 of record NZ_SMKO01000018.1, read on the forward strand.
GTGTCGGCCGCGGCGGCCGCCACCGCGCTGCGCGAGGCCATCGGGCAGTTCGGCGCGCCCGGCCGCGTCCAGGAGCTGCTGGCGCTCGCCCGCGCGCGGCTCGGTGAGGGCCGGGTGGCGCTGCTGTGGGCCCAGGGCATGAAGCAGATGCCCGAGGAGGTGGCCGCCCGGGCGCTCGACCGCGCCCGATCCGGGGCGGCCGCGCCGGGGCCGGCGGGGTCCTCGGCGCTTCCCGGCCTGCGCTACGACGGGCTGACCGGCCGGGAACGGCAGGTCGCGGGACTGCTCACCCGGGGAATGAGCAACCGGGCCATCGCGCTGGAGCTGGTGATCAGCCCGGCGACCGTGGCCAGGCACGTCGCCAACATCATGGAGAAGCTGGGCTTCGACTCGCGCGCCCAGATCGCGGTATGGGCGGCCAAGCACGGGATGGACGCGGAGCGAACCTAAGCTCGTCCTCATGCCTTTCGCGCCCAACTTCCCCGTCATGCTGAGGACCGAGGACGGGGTTCGCATCGACGCCTCGCACACTCCCGCCAGGCTGCCCGCCGCCGGGGCCGATCCGGCGCCGTCAGGGCCCCTGGACGTCGGGATCGTGGTGGCGCACGGCTTCACCGGTTCGTGGCGCGAGCGGGCCGCGCGCCGCATCGTGCACGTGCTGAGCCGCTACGGCGGCGTGGTGGCGTTCGACTTCCGCGGCCACGGCCGTTCTGGCGGCCTGACCACCGTGGGGGACGCGGAGATCCTCGACGTGGACGCCGCCGTCAGGCACGCCCGGGTGGTCGGCTACTCCAGGATCGCGGTCGTGGGCTTCTCCATGGGGGCGGCGGTGGCCGTACGCCATGCGGGGCTGATGCGCGGCGTGGACGCGGTGGTCGCGGTGAGCGGCCCCGCCCGGTGGTACTACCGGGGCACCAGGCCGATGCGGCAGGTGCACTGGGCCATCGAGCGGCGGGCCGGCCGGCTGGCGGCCCGGCTGGTCAAGCGCACCAGGATCGCTCCCGGCGCGTGGGACCCGATCCTGATGCCGCCGCACGAGGCCGCCGGGCTCATCACGCCGGTTCCGCTGCTGATCGTCCACGGCGAGGCCGACGCGTTCTTCCCGGTGGAGCACGCGCACCAGCTCCACGACGGCGCGCGCGAGCCGAAGGAGCTCTGGATCGAGCCGGGGTACGGCCACGCGGAGACCGCCGCCACCCCTGAACTCATCGGCAGAATCGGCAAATGGATCTCTTCGAACTTTTCGTGAGTAATACACGTCTACCTAGGGCGGATGGATAAAAACCGCCGGGAGAAAGTCCCTGGGGACGGAAGCCGTCGTGACGGTGACCATGGGACATACTTCAGTAGTCAGGCGGTCGCCCACCGTGGCTCGCCGCCGGCGGATCACCATGGGTAAGGCGATCCGCACTTTCAGTGCCTCCATCGGGTGGATCACCGTGGGGAGTGGGGTATGCACTGTGAGTGGCGGGGTCTGCACCTAGCGTTGCGGGGGCGCGCTGGGTGCACATCCCGCACGACGAGGGCCCCGCGGCCGGCCGCGGGGCCCTCATTCCGTCCGGTCAGCCGAGCCGGGCGATGGTCTTGTACTCCAGATAGCCGTTGAGCCCCTCCGGGCCGAGTTCGCGGCCGATGCCGCTGGCCTTGTAGCCGCCGAAGGGCGCGTTGGTCTCCAGCATGTAGCAGTTGACGCCGTACGTCCCGGTGCGGACCTGGCGGGCCACTTCCATGCCGTGGTCGGTGTCGGCCGTCCACACCGTGCCGGCCAGGCCGTAGTCGCTGTCGTTGGCGATGCGGACGGCGTCGGCCTCGTCGTCGTACGGGATCACGGCCAGGACCGGGCCGAAGATCTCCTCGCGGGCGATGCGCATGTCGTTGGAGACGCCGGCGAAGACGGTGGGCGCGACGTACCAGCCCCGGTCGTACGGCCGGTCGAGGCCGCCGACCACGATCTTGGCGCCCTCCTCCATGCCGATCCTGATGTAGCCCTCGACGCGTTCCTGCTGCCGCTTGGCCACCAGGGGGCCGATGCCGGTCGCCGGGTCGGCGGGGTCGCCGACGGGCTGGGAGCCGACCATGTTCGCGATGGCGTCCACGACCTCGTCGTAGCGGTTGCGCGAGGCCAGGATGCGGGTCTGGGCCACGCACGCCTGGCCGTTGTTCATGAGGCTGGCCATGGACAGGAAGCCCATGCCGGCGGCCAGGTCGGCGTCGTCGAGGATGATGGCGGCGGACTTGCCGCCCAGTTCCAGGCTGACCCGCTTGAGCTGCTCGCCGCAGATGGCCGCGATGCGCCGGCCGGCCGCCGTCGAGCCGGTGAAGGCCACCTTGTCGACGCCCGCGTGCGAGACCAGGTGCTCGCCCGTCTCGCGGCCCGCGGGCACGATGTTCAACACGCCCGCGGGCAGGCCCGCCTCGACCGCCCACTCGGCCAGCAGGTACGCGTCCAGCGGCGTCTCCGGCGCCGGTTTGAGCACGACCGTGCAGCCGGCCAGCAGCGCGGGCGCGAGCTTCGTCATCGTGACGAACTGCGGCACGTTCCACGGCACCACGGCCGCCACGACGCCCACGGGCTCCCTGCGCACGGTGAGCGGGCCGAACAGCCCCGGCCGCTCCTCCTCCTGCTGGAACGTCTTGCCGAGCTCGGCGTAGAACTGCAGCATGCCGAGCGGCTGGGGTGCCTGCGCGAGGTTGGAGAAGGTGATGGGCGAGCCCATCTCCTCCGTGATGAGCTGGGCCATCTCGCCCTGCCGCTCGTTGTAGATCGCGGCCAGCCTGCTGATCACCTCGGCCCGCTCGGCGAACGTCATCCGGGGCCACGGCCCGTGGTCGAACGCCTGCCTGGCGGCCGCGACCGCGCGCTCCACGTCCTCGGGCGTGCCGTCGGGCACCCGGCCGACGACCTCCTCGGTGTGCGGGGAGATGACGTCTATCGTCGCGGTGCCCGCCGGGGCCACCCATTCGCCCCCGATGAACAGCTTGTCGTGCTGGCGCATGTCGTGAGCCTCCTGCTTGACCGAATGCTTGGTTGCCCTGGGGATGCCTCAAGGTGACCGAACCATGTTCTGGACGCGCACGCAAGAGGGGTGCGGCCTGTGCGCCGCACCCCTCCGCCGCTGTCAGCGAGGATCGCCGAGCAGGTGCCGCATGGACCGTCCGACCAGGTCGGTACGCGCGTCCTCGCCGATCGCGCTCTCCGCGCCGAAGCCCAGGTAGACGGTGTCCTTGGTGACGACTCCGCCCCCCTCCTCGAAGAGCTGGTCCGTACGGAACCAGGTGTTGATCGACGGCGCCGAGCCCTCGGGCGGGTCACCGACGCTCCAGCCGCCGAGGTCCGCCTCGAACGAGGTCTCCTCGGCGACCGCGCCGTCCAGCGTGAGCGCGAAGTCGTCGAGGAAGACCCCCGCGCCCTGGGTGGCCCAGTCGGTGACGTACGAGACGGAGACCTCGACCTGCTTGCCCGCGTACGGGGTCAGGTCGATCTTCCACTGCTGCCAGCCACCCGAGTTGCCGGAGGCCGCGTGCCACGCGCCGGACGTGCCGGCCGGCTCGCAGCCGGCGCCCTGGTAGCGCTGCGTGAACGGGTGGATCGTGCGCCAGCCGCCGCTGTTCTCCGTCCTGCAGCTGTCGCCGGTGTCCTGGGAGGTGTGCCCGTTCGCGTCCGGCAGCGTGGTCCAGTCGTCGCCGCCCGCCGTCCTGGCCTCCACCGTCAGGAAGTCCCAGGCGCTCTCGGTGTCGTACGACGTCCAGAACGACAGCTCGCCGCCGCTCTTGCCGGTCAGGTCGACGGTCCTGGTCAGCCGCTTCCACGAGACGTCGGCGATGCCGCTGTAGACGTCCCAGGAACCCGAGTGCGGGTCGAACGGGCCGCCGGGCCGGGCCCACTTGACCGGAGCCGAGCTCGCGAAGCGCGGGAACCGGTCGGCGGGCAGGATCGCCGAGGTCGCCACGAACGCGTTGGTGTGGCCCGGCTCCAGAGTCGCCTCGAAGCCCTCGAACGCGCCGGCCGCGCCCCGCAGGGCGAACGGCTGCCCGGTGCCGTGGTCGGTGCCCCCGTCGTCGAAATAGACGTAGGCGCCGAGCCAGTACTGCTGGAAGTCGTTGAACACCGGGATGCAGGGCGGGTCGGCGGGTTCCGTGCACTCGGGGTTCTCCGGCTGATCCGGCTCGTAGAAGTACAGGCCGTTGCCGTTGGCCGCGTACGACGCGTACTTGCCCGCGTGCAGCAGCTTGCCGCCCTCGTTCAGGTAGTCGCGGACCGCCAGCTCGGTGTCGACGCCGGCCTTGGACGTGGTGCCGGGCACCTGGCCCTCGGAGCGCGGGATGACGTCGTCGCCGGTCTCCCAGACCACGGCCTTGTAGTGGCTGAGCACGCCGAGCGGGTGCGGGGCCTCGCGGCCCATCCGGTCCAGGTCGTACACGTCGGAGGAGTAGCCGGCCGCCTTCAGCGCCGCGGCGTACTCGCCGGCGTACTTCGCCTCCGTGCCCTCCTGGTCCGGGCTGACGCCGGTGACGTCCTCGGCGGCCAGCACGAGCACCTTGCCGCCGATGTCGTCGGCGACGGTGTAGGTGAAGCTGTCGCTCTTCCTGCCGATCGAGGAGAACCAGACCTTCACCTTGTCGCCGGGCCCGGTCGCGGTGATCTTGCCGCGCAGCCGGTGGTAGTAGCGGTCGTAGCCGTCGCCGTAGCGCTCGCCGCCCTTCCATTCGCGCGTCGGGGCGACGCGGGTACGGCCGCCGTTGACCTGGTAGTTGAGGAAGACCGGGCCCAGCCTGCGCTTGGCGTTGACCTGGACGACCTGGTTCTTGCCGTGGCTGACCTCGAACGGGTCGAGCACGAAGTCGGGGGTCTTGTTGCCCAGATGGCTGACCGGCTCGACCGGGTCGACCGCGGATCTGGCCACGTCGAGCGCGAACGGCAGGCCCTTCTCGAACTCCGCCTGCACCAGCGCCTCGTCGTCCGGGAAGACGAAGCCGCAACCGTCGCAGCCCTCGTTGAGCTCGGGCGTCCACGACAGCGTGCCGTAGCGGAAGTGCGCCTGGTCGTTGGTGTCGCCGTTGGTGGTGTACAGCTCGGCGCCGAGGTCGGGGTCGAAGCCGGGGACGGCGGGCTCGGCGTCGTCGCCCGTGAGCGCCTCGTAGATCGGGTTGTCGGCCGTCTCCGTGGCGATTTGCACCCCGATCGGGTAGAGCAGCAGCGGGCCGTACGAGTGGTAGTTGAGCTGCATCTCGAACCTGACCCGCCGCAGCAGGCCGTCCATGGCTCTGGTCTCGGGCTCGCTGGCCGGGCCCGTGCCGCGGTAGGTCTCGCTGCTGGGGATGCTCGACGAGCCTTCCTCGTCGTAGTGGAAGTTCGTGGGGAAGTTCCGGTTGACGTCGACGCCGTCGGCGCCGGTGATCCGGCCGTCGCCGTTGTTGTCGCGCAGGTTCTTGCGCCACAGGCGGTTGCCCTCGGTGAACGTGAAGTCGTAGCCGTCGGGGTTGGCCACCGGCACGAACCACAGCTCGGTCCTGTTGAGCAGGTCCCTGAGCGCGCGCTTGTTGGCGATGACGTACTTCAGCAGCCGCATGTCGACCTCGGTGGCGATCCACTCGCGGGCGTGCTGCGTGGCCGAGAAGAGGGTCGAGGGCTTGATGCCGTCGGGCAGCAGTCGGGCGCCCCTGGTCACCTTGACGGCCAGGATGTCCTGGCCCTTGAGCGTCTTGCCGATGGACTGGAGCTCGACGATGTCCCTGTTGGCCTTCGCGATGTCCCTGAGCTGGTCGGCGATGCCGCCGGGCTCGGAGTAGGACCGGTAGACGGTGTAGCCGCCGGCCGCCTGCGCCCTGGCGGCCTCGAGCTGGCTCTGGCCCTGCGGGTTGCGTACGGGTGCGGGTTCGTGGCCGAGCTTCTCCAGCGTGCCGAGGTCGTCGTCGGCGGCGGTCAGCTCGATGTGCTCCTTGCCGTCCCTGATCTCGTGCTGGACGACGTCGAAGCCCTTCTCCCTGAGGGTCTGGGCGGTGCCCGGCGGGCTGTCGAGCTGGTAGAGCTCGATGCGGTCTCGGGCCGGCAGCGGGTCCACGGACGCCTGCGCGGGCGCGGTGGCCACGAGGGACGTGCCTAAGCCGAGGATCACGGCGGCGGCGAGGATCGATGATCGAGACACGGGTGTCTGCCCCTTCGCAGAGACGAGTTCGCCGTCATCTTGACGTTTGGAGCGATCTATACAAGGCCCAATCTGCTTGCTCGTCCGATGTTGGACAAATGCCATGAATCATCGCCAAAGGTGCGGCAGTTCGGTCGTTCGGATGACAGAGATCAAGATCATCTTCTATAGTTTCGGTCCGTCTATGAGGGGAGGGGACGGGTGTGAGGATCTGGCGCTTCGCCGTTCTTGTCACCGTCCTCGCCGGGCTGCTCGGCCTCCAGCCTGGACAGCCGGCCGCAGCCGATCCCTCCCCCGCCGAGCTGCGCAAACTCACCAAGCAGGCGGCCCGGCTCAGCGAGCAGTACCGTGGCCAGATCCAGATCCTGGAAGAGATCAGGATCCAGGCGAAGAAGGCCACCGACACCTCCGGCGACCTGGCGGCCAAGCTCAAGGCCGCCCAGGCCGAAGTGGGCCGGATCGCGCAGACCGCCTACATCCTCGGCCCGCTCGACAACTTCCGGCTGATCACGCCCAACGAGGACCCGTACAAGATTCTGGGCCAGGCCGCCAACATGGGCTACATGGCCAACGAGCGCACCGAGCGGGTCAGAAGCATCCAGAGGCTGATCGAGAAGCACAAAGAGGCGAAGCTCAAGGCCAACGAGAAGATCGAGAAGCTCCGCAAGGAGATCAAGGCCATGCAGGGCAGGCGGCGCGAGATCCAGCGCCTGCTCTCCAAGTACGGCTTCCAGCAGCCCGGCGGGTCAGAGGGCCTGACACAGCGCATGGTCTCGGTCCGCGCGGAGATCATGCAGAACTTCCCCATGAAGTACGGCGTCGGTTGCCTGCGCCCCGGCGACCCCGGCGAACACGGCAAGGGCCGGGCCTGCGACTTCATGATGTCCAGAGGCGGCACCATGGCCACCGGCGGCGACGCGGCCAACGGCGACGCCCTCGCCGCGTGGCTCATCAAGAACGGCGCCCGGCTCGGCGTGATGTACATCATCTGGAAGCAGCGCTACTACGACATCCGCTCGGGCGGCGGCTGGGACCCGATGTCCAACCGGGGCGGGGTGACCGCCAACCACTACGACCACGTTCACGTGTCGGTGTTCTGACCCGCGAGAAACTCCTTCAGCCACGCGTACGACGCCTTCGGGGTGCGGCGCTGGGTCGCGAAGTCCACGTGGACGAGGCCGAAGCGCTGGTGGTAGCCCTCGGCCCACTCGAAGTTGTCCAGCAGCGACCAGACGAAGTAGCCGCGCACGTCGACGCCCTCGGCCATGGCCTGCCGCATCGCCTCGATGTGGCCCCGCAGGAACGCGATGCGTTCGGCGTCCTCGACCGTGCCGCGCTCGGTCGGCACGTCGTCCTGCGAGCAGCCGTTCTCCGTGATGAGGATCGGGGGGAGGGCGGCGCCGTACCGGGATCGGAGGCCCGTGAGCAGCTCGCGCAGGCCGTCGGGGACGACCGGCCAGCCGAAGGCCGTGGTCGGATGGCCGGTGATGCCCGCGTCGGTGAACGGCAGCCCCTCGGCCGTGGGGGCGGCGATGCGGGTCGGGTGGTAGTAGTTGATCCCGAGGGCGTCCAGGGGCTCGGCGATGGTCTCCAGGTCGCCGTCCTGGAGGAAGTCGAGGGCGGCGGTGTAGGCCGACAGATCCGGATATGTGCCGACAAGCACGGGGTCGTTGAACAGGCGGTTGTGCAGGGCGTCGTACGCGTCGGCGGCCTTGACGTCGGCCTCGTCCGCCGACGCCGCCCTGACCGGGGTGCAGTTGTTGGTGAGCGCCACCTGCCGGGCCCCGGCCGCCCGCAACGCCCGCACGGCCAGGCCGTGGCCGAGCAGCTGGTGGTGGGCGGCCGGGAGCGCGTCCGTCATGAGAGCCTGGCCGGGGGCGTGCACGCCCATGGCGTAGCCGAAGGCCATGTGCACGAACGGCTCGTTCAGGGTGATCCAGAGCGGGACACGGTCGGCCAGGCGGCGGGCGGCGACCGCGGCGTACTCGGCGAAGCGCTCGGCTGTCTCGCGGCTCATCCACCCGCCACGGTCCTGCAGCGCCTGCGGGAGATCCCAGTGGAACAACGTCGGCACCGGCTGGATGCCCGCCGCCAGCAGCGTGTCCACGAGCCGGTCGTAGAAGTCGAGCCCCTTCTCGTTCACCGCGCCCGAGCCCGCGGGCTGCACGCGCGGCCAGGCGATGGAGAAACGGTAGGCGTTCAGCCCCAGACCCGACATGAGCGCGACGTCCTCGCGCCAGCGGTGGTAGTGGTCGCACGCCACGTCGCCGGTGTGGCCGTCTCGCGTCCTCCCCGCCTCGTGCGCGAACGTGTCCCAGATGGAGACGCCCCTGCCGTCCTCGTGGACGGCGCCCTCGATCTGGTAGGCCGCGGTGGCCGTGCCCCACAGGAACATTCCAGGCTCTCCTCGCTCACGTTACCGAGCCACGGTAATGGACCTTTCCTGCCGGTAATAGGACAGGATGGTGACCATGACGAGTACCTTGCGCCGCCGTCCCGCCCAGCGCCGCAGCGTGGAACGGGTGGAGCGGATGCTCGACGAGTGCGCGCTCCTGCTCGACGAGGTCGGCTACGACGCGCTGACCACGAAGGAGGTCGCTCGCCGGGCCGAGGTGCCGATCGGTACCTTCTACCAGTTCTTCCACGACAAGCAGGGCCTGGTGCGGGCGCTGGCCAGGCGCAACCTGGAGGCCTTCCTCGGCCGCATCACCGAACGCGTCGCGACGGCCGACCTCTCGCACTGGACCGACCTCGTCGACCTGGCCGTCGACGAGTTCGTCGACATGAAGCGCACGACCCCCGGATTCTCGGTGATGGACTTCGGCGAGGTGCTGGTCACCACGGGCGGGGTTCCGGTGGAGGGGAGCAAGCAGGCGCTCGACGGCACCCACGAGAACAACGCGGTGGTGGCCGACCGGCTGCGCGGGCTCACCCTCGACCTCCTGGACGCTCCCGTCGGCCCCGGCCTGGACCGGGCGCTGCTGGTGGCGGTCGAGGCCACGGACGCGGTGCTCAAGCTGGCCTTCAGGACCGATCCTCGCGGCGACGCGGGACTGATCGCCGAGTGCAAGCAGCTCGTCCATCGCTACCTCGCCGACCACCTCCCCTGAGCGGCACCCCCTTGACGGCGGAGGCGATCCGGCGGCGGCCGCCTCGCCGTGGGGCGTGCGGGCGGGACGTCAGGCGGGGGAGTTCAGGCGGGTGCGGAGGTCCTGGTCCAGCTTGAGGTCGGCGGCGCCGATGGCCTCCTCGAGCTGGGCCGTCGTGGAGACGCCGACGATGGGGACGATGCCGTCGGCCATCAGCCAGGCGAGGACGACCTGGTTCGGGGTCGCGCCCAGCTCCCCGGCGACCTCGTGGAGCACGGCCAGGCGCCGGGTCGTGCCCGGGTGGTGGTAGATATCAGGCAGGGGCCGGTCAGGGCGCGTGTACGCGCCGAACATCAGCGTGTTGTACGCCCACAACGTCATGTCCGGCTCGGCGGCCAGGTAGTCGAAGGTCTCGTCGGAGGCCAGCGTGTGCCCCGACTCCGCCGGCCTGGTGAGCGGCCGGGGCCGCAGGTAGGTGTGCCGGAGCTGGACGTAGGTGTAGGCGATCCAGTTGTTCGCGGCGGAGACGTTCCTGGCCCGTTCGAGCCGCCAGGTCGCGATGTTGCTCGCCCCCGCCGCGCGGACCTTGCCCTGCCGGGCCAGCTCGTCGAACGCCCCCAGGGTCTCCTCCAGAGGGACGGAACGGTCCTCGATGTGCGACCAGTACAAATCGATGTGGTCGGTCCCGAGCCTTCTGAGGCTGCCTTCCGCGGCCCTGGCGATGACGGGGGCGGACAGGCCCTCGGCCGAGTCGAGGGTGATGTCGCCGGGTACGGAGGGCCGGGCGCCGGCCTTCGTACTGATGAAGACCTCGTCGCGGTTGCCCCGCGCGGCCAGCCACTTGCCGATGGCCAGCTCGCTCTCGTCGCCCGTGCGGCCCTCCACCCAGAACGGGTAGTTGTTGGCCGTGTCGAGCATGGTGCCGCCCGCCTCGTGGAACCGGTCGAGAATGGCGAAGGTGTCCCGCAGGTCGACGGTCGTGCCGAACGGGATCGTGCCGATGGCGATGTTCATGGGGCTGACTCTGAGAGCTGGAGCGCACTCCGTGTCAAGCCCGCGCGGACCGGTTGACCTGGAGTGCGCTCCAGGTGGAATGCTGGGGTGTGTGGAGCAGCGTCACGAGCGAACCCGGCCGGCGGAGGAGGGCACATGAGCGTGTACACACCCGCCCAGGTCGTGCAGGAAACCGGCTTCAGCATCGACACCCTGCGCTATTACGAGAAGATCGGCCTGCTGGAGCGCGTCGGCAGGAACGCGGCCGGGCAGCGCCGGTTCAGCCAGGAGGACATCGGCTGGCTGGGCACGCTGCGCTGCCTGCGCGACACGGGCATGCCCATCGCCCAGATGCTCCGCTTCGCCGAGCTCGTACGCGCGGGCGACCACACGATCCCCGACCGCATCAAGCTCCTGGAGGAGCACGACGACCAGGTGCGGGCGCAGATCGCGAACCTCGGCGAGCGGCAGAGCTACATCCGTAACAAGATTTCCTACTACCGCAGCCTCATCTAGCCAGGCCTTTGCGCCCCGGTTGGTAGACCCAGATGCATGGCATCGTGGGCGCGGCGGATCGACATCCCGCTCCGCCGCGTCGCCACGTCGTGCGCGGCCATGCTGTTCGTGCTGCTGGCGCACGTGACGCTGGTCCAGGCGTTCGGCTCGCACAGGCTCAACGCCGACCCCAGGAACGAGCGGCCCCTGATCGCCAGGTTCGAACGTCCACGCGGCGACATCCTCACCTACGAGGGCACGCCGGTCGCCGTCAGCCGCCCGACCGGCGAGGGCCCGTACCTCTACCGGCGCGTCTACCGGCACGGCGAGCTGTACGCGCCCGTCACCGGCCACGTCTCCCTGTCGGGCTCCACCGGCATCGAACGCGCGCAGGACGCGGTGTTGTCCGGCGACGACGCCAAGGTGAGGGTGCAGTCGCTGGTCAGGGACGGTGTCGTGGAGGGGGCCGACGTCCGGCTGACGATCAGCGAGCGGGCGCAGTGGGCGGCCTACCAGAGCCTCAAGGCGACCGGGGTCCCGGGCGCGGCGGTGGCCATCAGCCCGGCGACGGGGGCGATCCTGGCACTGGCCAGCTACCCGGCCTACGACCCCAACGCCCTGACCACCTTCGACCCCGACCGGCTCGCCGAGACGGCCAGGCGGTTCCGCGACGCCCCGGCGCGGCCGATGGTGAACCGGGCGCTGCACCGGCTGTATCCGCCCGGGTCCACGTTCAAGCTGGTCACCACGGCGGCGGCGCTGGCCTCCGGCGAGTACACCCCGTCGACCGTGGTGGCCGCACCCGCCCGGCTGCGCCTGCCCGGCACCCCCATGTACGTGGACAACGGCGACCGCTGCGCGCAGGAGCGGCCGACGCTCGCGTACGCGTTCATGGCGTCGTGCGACACCGCGTTCGCCGGCATCGGGCTCCAGCTCGGGCAGGACCTGCTGCGGGACCAGGCCGAGGCCTTCGGGTTCAACGCGACGGGCCTGACGATCCCGCTGGGCACGACGCCGAGCAGGTACCCGGTCGCGATGGACCGGGCACGGACCGCGCTGTCCGCGATCGGCCGCCACGACGACCGGGTGACGCCGCTGATGCTGGCCATGCTGTCGGCGGCCGTGGCCAACAACGGGGTGCTGATGCGGCCGTACCTGGTGGAGGAGCAGCGGCTGCCGGACGGCTCGGTGATCGGCCGGGCCAATCCCACGCCCTACCGCACGGCCGTGTCGCCCATGCTGGCGAGATACCTGGCGGCGATGATGACGACGGTCACGCACGCGGGCGGCCCGGCGGCCATTCCCGGGGTGGAGGTCGCCGCCAAGTCCGACACCTCCGAGAAGGGCGTGGTCACGGGCGATCACGCGCTGGTGACGGCGTTCGCGCCGGCGGACGCGCCGGAGGTGGCGGTGGGGGTGGTGCTGGAGCTGTCGCTTATACACATCTTAGCCTTCCGAC